>JAFTKY010000051.1 GCA_017453005.1 Clostridia bacterium
GTCTGTCTGTCTGAGGTTTCTGCTGCCTTTCCGTCTGCTGTGCGGGCTTTCTGTCTCCCTGAGGCTTATCCGCGCGGAGCTGTGCCTTCTGCTGTGCAGCCTTCTCTATTGCAGCCGCACGGGCTATTGCCTCTGCTCTGTCTACCTTGTTGACAGCAGGCTTCTGGGGCTGTGCCATCTGCTCGGGCTTCTGCTCGGGCTTCTGCTCGGGCTTCTGCTCAGCCTTAGCCTCTGCCTTGGGCTCCGCCTTTGCTGCGGGCTGTGCAGGCTTTTCTTCCTTTATTTCTTCCTTCTTCGTCTCGGGCTTTGCCGATACCGCGGGCTTCTCCTCGGTCTTGACCTCTTCCTTTTTCTCGGAGACGGGAGCCTCTGCGGGAGCCTCCTTTACGAGCTTTGACGGAATATACGTAATACCGTCAATATAATCGTAGATGCCGTCAACCTGATACTTGGACGTCAAGGCATCAAAAAGGATGTCGAACTCACGGGGCTCAAGCGTTTTCTGCGCCTTTATCTCAATGCCCTTCTCCGACATAATATCAATGATTTCCTTGCTCTTTATCTCAAGATCCTTTGCAAGCTGATTAGCCTTGAATTGCGGTTTTGCCATAAATTATCTCTCTGCCTTTCCTATGTGATTGATGCGGTGTTCTGTTTTTTAATTTTTACCGTTTGATGAAGCATCGCTCGCCGTCAGCGGAAGCTTTCCTTCTACCGCACGGCAAAAATTTTCTCCCATTACAGCCACAGCCGCAACGGCGCCCTTGCCGACCGCTTTACCCAGCGTATCGCAATCGGAGGACAGTTTCACGTGTCTGACCTTATAAAAATTGCATTTATCCGTTATTTTCTTGTGAGTGTTTTGAGAGGTGTCCCCCGCCTCAAGCACTATGATATGCCCGTCGCCCGCGCCCTTGCGGTGAAGCTGCTCGCATATCTGAGGCACGCCTATTATTGTTGCCCCTGCGCCGCGGCAGATACCTACCATTAAAAGAAGTTTTTTTTCGCTGTTCTCCATTTATCCGCACACTCCTGCGTTTTAGTCTCCGAATTCCTCCGCAAGCACTCTTTCCATCTCGTCGTAGACTGCCTCGTCAATAGTGACGCCAAGCTCACGGTCTATCCGTTTCGTCTTTCTCGCCTTTTTCAGGCACGATGCCTTGGGACATATATACGCGCCTCTGCCCGACTTTTTGCCCGTCAGATCAAGCAAAATTTCACCCTCGGGAGTTCTCAGCACACGGAGCATTTCGCGCTTTGGCTTATGCTCGTTGCATCCAAGACACTGGCGCATGGGTATTTTTCTTACCTTCTGTTCCATAATTCACCGCCTGCTTATCAGTCGGCTCTCTTTTCGTAGCCCTCGGCGTTGATGTCGATCTTCAGTCCCGTAAGGCGTGCGGCAAGACGGACGTTCTGTCCCTCCTTACCGATAGCAAGCGAGAGCTGATCTGCGGGGACTACAACTCTGCAAAATCTTTCGCCGTCCATCTCAGCGCTGATAACAGTTGCGGGCGAGAGAGCCTCTGCAACGTAATCCTCGGGAATTTCACTGTATCTTATAATATCTATCTTTTCGCCGTCAAGCTCGTCGAGGATGCTGTCAATTCTCATTCCGCGGTTACCGATGCAGGCACCGACCGCGTCAACGCTCTCGTCACGGGAGTATACGGATATCTTCGTTCTGGAGCCCGCTTCTCTTGCAACGTTCTTTATAATAACGACGCCCTCGGTTATCTCGGGGATCTCAAGCTCAAACATTCTGCGGATGAAGCCGGGGTGAATTCTGGAAAGCGTAACGAGAGGACCTCTGATCTCCTTGTTTACCTCCTGAATGAATACCTTTATCTTCTCTCCTACCTCAAATACCTCGCCGGGTATCTGCTCACCCTTGAGAAGCACCGCTCTGCCCGTTCCGGTGTCAACTATGACGTTGCCGGTCTCGTTGTCCACCTTGAGCACGGTAGCCGTGATGATCTCGCCTCTCTTGGACTCGTAAGCCTCCTGCATAGCTCTGTGCTCACCCTCGCGTATGCCCTGGATGATGACCGACTTTGCCGCGCCTGCGGAAAGACGGCGGAGGAGCTTAGTCTTTATCTCAAACTCAACCATGCCGCCGAGCTTGTGTCTTTTGCTTATTGCCTTTGCGTCTGCAAGGGATATCTGCGTGGTGGGATCCTCAACCTCCTCAACGACCTCCTTCTGCTGATATACGCGAAGGTCACGCTTTGCGGGGTCGATATGCACTCTTACGAGGGTGTTTCCGCCGAACTCCTTTTTGAGAGCCGAGGACAGCGCCGCCTCTATCTTTTCAAACATATACGCCTGGGGTATTCCCTTTTCCTTTTCGAGAAGCTCGATTGCGTTAAAAAATTCTGTATTCATTTCATGATCCTTTCAAAGTCATCTTGATGACAGTATATAATTTTTTTGAATTTTTTTCGTATTATTTAAGATTTCCGAAGTCAAAATAGGTTGAAAGCTTTGCTATCTCGCTCTTTTTGAAGGCAAGCTCCTCTCCGTTTTGAGAAATGACGACGCTCTCAAGGCTCTCGTCCATTCCAAGCAGCACGCCGCGATAGATCTTGGTGCCGTTTTTGGGTGCGTAGAGCTTAACCTCAACGTCCCAATCCACGCACGCAAAGATATGGTCGTCGCACTTAAGCTCGCGCTCAATTCCGGGAGACGACACCTCAAGGATATACGCCTCTGCTATGGGGTCTGCCTCGTCAAGCACGGGATCTATTGCTCTGTGTAGCTTTTCACAGTCCTCGATGTTGATGCCTTCCTCGTTGTCAATGGTTATGCGAAGATACTTATCCGCGCCCTCCTTTACGAACTCAACGTCCCAGATAAAATAGCCCATCTCTTCGGCTATGGGAGTTACGAGCTCACGCACGGTCGACGCGATATTTTTGTTGCCTGTCGGTTTCATAAAATTCAACTTTCTCCAAATAAAACTTTAGAGTGGATTTCGCACCCACTCCAACATACCTGTTATTACCATGTGCAATTATAACACACTTTTTTCACGATTGCAATACTTTTTTTGAAATTTCTTCACTTTTTTAATATATGACGAACAAGGCGGCTCGCATTTCGTCGTTTTTTGTGACAAATTCTCCGAAATTTAATATTCTTTTCAAAAAAACATCACAATTTCTGTTTACAAAAACACAAATATATGATATAATGATATAATGTGAAAATGTTTTTATATAAAAATCACGAAAGGAGACTTGTATGAGCGGAACCTACTCGCAGGACCCGTCCGTTGACGAAATCAGAAATACGGACGAATTATTCCCCGTAAGAAAGATAATAATCTTTGCTTTTTTGACCGTGCTGTCGGGTGCGTATCTGCCCGCAGGCATTTTAGCGCTCGGACTTGAAAAGGTTCCCGCGTATATCACCCTGCCCGCATTTCTCCTTCTGGGCGCGGGCATAGCCTTTATGTTTCTTATCGTAAAGCGCTTCTTTATGTCGGTATGCTCTGCTATATTGCTGTTCTTTATGTACTCGTATACGCAGTCTCCCATAATCCCGGCAATAGCGGTGTCCGCGGTGATCATATTCGCTCTTGGCGGATTTCTCTCCTCCATGTGCAATAAAAAAACATACGTGCTCCTCGCTCTCATTCCCATATTCTCGTATCTCGGCGCGTATGCGCTCACGGGTAATTGGTTGCTTTCACTTATAGCGATAGCACCCTTCCCCTCCATAGTCGCGCAGGGAGTGCTCCAGAAAAAGAATTCCGAGCGCAAGACGATAATTCTCGTCTCCTCCGCTCTGCTCATCGCCATGCTCTCGTGCATCGGCGTGCTCGCGCTGTATCTTACGGGACGTCTGCATATTTCCTTTATCACGTCGTCTATGGCAAACGCTCAGCACGCACTTGCAGAATACATGAAGGGGCTCTCGTTTGAGATGAAGGGAGAAATGATACCCGCGTTTGAAGCAGAATACGTCAACGCATTCGTATCTCAGGCGTTTAATCTTCTCCCAGGATTTGCCGTAGTGACCGTCTTTACACTTATATATTTCTCGCACTCAATACAGCTTGAGACATACAAAAGCGCGGATTTTGACCTTATGGTCACGCAAAAGACCTCAAGGATAAGCATGAGCGTCTACGCAGCGGGCTTATTTATTCTGGCGTTTATTCTGTCGCTGTCGACAGACACGGCAGGCAACCCCGATATATTGTCCGTCGTTGCGGGAAATCTCCGCCTTATGCTGACCCCGGGACTGCTGATCGTGGGGCTTGGGTCTCTCTCGGCAATACTCCGCAAGCTCAGAGGACTTGGCTTTTTCGTGCTTCTGTTTTTATTCGTGGCAATATTTACGCTATCGGACTATATCGTGCTCATACTCGCGGCGATAGGTGCGGTATATATAATCGTAACCGCAATAGACGAGTGGGCGCAAAAGCACTATTCCAAAAAGAACTTCTGATAATTCCGACCTCTATCCTATTTTTACGGAAAGGTGATGATCATACTATGAAGCAAAACAACTCCGTCACAAAAAGCAGGCATCAGTCCTCGCAGTCCGCTCAGGGCAGACGCGCGGGCAGATACGACCTTGACCTGCGCTTGCAGTTTATCTTCTGCGTGCTTGAGGGCATAGCCCTGCTTGCTCTGTGCATGGGACTTTATCTCGTGCCGGGTATAAAGAGCAACAGCGTGCGTCTTTATACCACGATCCTCATATTGGTGTTCTACGCCTGCTCGGCGGGAAGCATCTGTATATTCTATTCGCTCAAATATAAAAAGCTGAAGCAGGCACGTCACGAGGCAGACCTTGCCGACACCGAGATATACGACGTGTTCAGATACTTCATCGACATTCCCTACGCGCTCGTTGGCTCGGACGGAAAGGTCAAGGTAATGAACGGCGCGCTCTGTGATATTCTCGGTCAGAAGAGTGCCGTCAGCGGAATGGACTTTTCTGAAATATGTCCTCTTCACATCAAGAGCATGGCGGCGAGAAGCGAAAACCGTCAGGTCTACCACTCCTCCCCTATTCTTGACCTTCCCGAGGAGACCCCGCTTGACAAAACTCCCGTAGTCCGCCTTGCGGACGACAAGAGATACTCGGTACACAGCTACGCCATGAAGATCCGGGAAAAGGAATTTTACTTCGTGCTTTTCAAAGACGTAAACACTCTGCTCGAGCTTTACGAGCATACCGAGCGTGAGTCCACCGTCATAGCGTATATAACCATAGACAACCTTCAGGAATTGACGCAGTATATCCGTGCGGACTACCGCTCCGCGTCCTCTCAGGTAGAGCTTCTTCTTGAGGAATGGGTAGAGGGTATGCACGGCTTTATGAGAGAATACGAGAGAAACAAGTACGTCGCGATATTCCCAAAAAAGGAGCTTGACGCACAGATCGCCGACGATTTCTCTATTCAGCAAAAAATAATGTCTCTTAAAATCGGAGACAACACCTTCCCCGTCACTATTTCAATGGGAATTTCCGCGCAGGGCGAAACGCTCGCCGAAAAGGAAGGATTTGCCATGGCGGCGCTCTCAATGGCTATCGGCAGAGGCGGAAACCAGGTCGCAGTAAAGAACGATGAAAGCTACAGATTCTTCGGCGGCACGCACAAGACCATGGAGAACAACACCTCGGTCGTATCCAGAGTAAGCGGAGACCTTCTCCGTCAGCGCATTATAAGCGCCTCCAACGTGCTCATCATGGGACACTGCAATCCCGACTTTGACTCTATCGCCTCCTGCGTCGGTCTTGCGAGATTCTGCTTTTCCGCAATAGACGCAAATATCACCGACCCGCAAAGCAAGCCTCCCGTACATATCGTGGTCAACAAGCACAGCGAGGAATTCAGGCTTTGCTACGAGGCTCTTGACGGAATGGCATGTTATGACGGCGTATTTATCGGAAAGGACGCCTCTCTTGAGCTCGTCACCCCCGACACGCTCCTTATTATAACCGACGTAAACAACATAAGAATATATGAATGTCCCGACCTTGCTCGTACGGTGCGGGATATCGCAATCATCGACCACCACAGGCTTGCGGACAAGCTTGAATTTACCCCATTCTTACAGTACGTAGAGACCACCCGCTCGTCAGCGAGCGAGATAGTCTCCGAAATACTCCAGCAGAGCCAGTTTGCCGACACGCTTGCAAAGGAGGAGGCCACTCTGCTTCTCTCGGGCATCATGCTGGACACCCAGAACTTCACCCGAAACACCGGTGCGCAGACGTTTGCTCTCACGCACTACCTCTACACCAGAGGCGCGCACACCGAGGTTGCAAAGGAAATGTTTGAGGACGACCTTGAGGAGATACTTCTCACGGGTGAGTTTGAATCAACGGCAAGGCTTTACGGCGAGGACAAAAATATCGCCATAAGCTGGATGGCAGACGACAGAGTCGGCAAGCAGTCCGACAGAATAATAGTATCCAAGGTAGCAGACAAGCTGCTCTCCGCAAAGGGTATCGACGCGGCGTTCGCGCTCGTGCGTATCGGGGACGATATAGTGATCTCGGGACGCTCCAAGGGCAATATAAACGTCCAGCTCATACTTGAGAGGCTCAAGGGCGGCGGACACTTCAATATGGCGGGAGCGCAGATAAGCAACTCCACCATCACAGCCGCAAAGGAAATGCTCCTCGGCGCTATTGACGACTACTACCGCTACGACTTCAAAAAGACGGATAACGAATAATTACATACACAGAAAGGACAAGAAAATGAAAGTATTACTTCTCGCTGACGTTAAGGGTCAGGGCAAAAAGGATCAGATAATAGAGGTATCCGACGGATATGCGCGCAACTTTCTCATTCCCCGCAAGCTCGGCGTTGCTGCAGACGCAAAGGCAATAGGAGATGCAAAGGCAAAGGAGGAGGCAAAGGCGTTCAAGATCCAGGAGGAAAAGAAGGCGGCAAAGGCACTCGCCGAAAGAATCGAAGCCCTTCTTCTCGTTATCAAGGCGTCGGGCAGTGACGGCCGTCTTTACGGCTCTATCACGTCCAAGGACGTTGCCGAAGCTCTCGCAAAGCAGTACGGCATTGAGATAGACAAGAGAAAGCTCTCCCTCAAGGAGCAGATAAAGTCCTACGGTGATTACGAGGCAGACATAAAGCTCTACACCGAGGTCAGTGCAACCCTTAAAATAAAGGTAACAGAGGCATAATAAACGCCGTAAGAAAGGTACGATCATGGCAGACGACATCATAAGAAAATTGCCGTTCTCGGCAATAGCGGAGCAGTCGCTTCTCGGCTCGGTGCTGACCGACCCCGCCTCCCTCAACCTCGTTGCGGACATGATATCCGCCGACGATTTCTACATCGAGGAGCACAAGCAGATATATCTGGCGATGCACGAGCTTTTCCTCACCAACAGTCAGATCGACGTAGTAACCCTTATCGACACGCTTGTAAAGAAGGGCATCTACTCAAAATCGGGCGGCGAGGACTATATCAAGGTAATAGCGCAGACCGTCCCCAACGCACTCAACGTCAAGGACTATGCAAAAATTGTAAAGGATAAATCCATACTCCGTCAGCTTATTGACATGTGCGCCGAGGTCTCCGACGCGGCGTATTCCGAGCAGGACGAGGTCTCCTACGTTCTTGAGGAGGCGCAGAACAGACTTTACGCGATAACGCAGGGCAAGGAGACCAAGAATTTCCGTCATATCCGCGAGGTCATAACTGACGTTTACGCTCATCTTCACGACCTCACGCACAATCCCGACTCCGCCAAGGGCACGTCAACGGGCTTTAAGTCCCTTGACCGCGTGCTTGCAGGCATGGGCAAGTCCGACCTTATCATCGTCGGCGCGCGTCCCGGTATGGGTAAGACCTCCTTCTGTCTCAATATCGCGACAAACGTGGCAAAGCAGACCAAGAAAACGGTATGTATCTTCTCGCTTGAAATGTCCGCGGAGCAGCTTGTAAACCGCGTTATCTCCAGCGAGGCACTTATAGACAGCCATTCCCTCCGTACGGGTGAGCTCAGCAATCAGGACTGGGACCATATCGCGGAGTGTACGGGACAGCTTGCGGGCTGTAACATTCTTATCGACGACACCCCCGGCATCGGCATCACGGCTATGAAGGCAAAGCTTCGCCGTGTTGAAAACCTCGGGCTCGTGGTCATAGACTATCTTCAGCTTATGCAATCTGACCGCCGCATTGAAAATCGTGCGCAGGAGGTCGGCGAAATTTCCCGTGCTATGAAGATAATGGCAAAGGAGCTTGGCGTACCCGTTATATGCTGCGCACAGCTCAACCGTGCGGCAGACAGCCGTCAGACCAAAAAGCCCATGCTCTCCGAGCTTCGTGACTCGGGCTCTATCGAGCAGGACGCTGACGTAGTTATCTTCCTTTACAGAGATGAATATTACAAGGACGCCGAGGGCAAGGACAACGTCCCCTCAGAGTCCGAGCAGAACGTGGCGGAGGTCATAGTTGCAAAGAACCGCCACGGCTCTACCGAGACCGTCAAGGTAGGCTGGACGGGTCGCTATACCCGCTTCCGCGAGCTTGCAAGCGATTATACGCCTCAGTAATTCTCTGAAATCAAAAAATTGTCCGTATATATTAAAACATTCTATTTTCCAAGGACGTACAAATGAATAATTTACCAAAAGGCTTCCGCGAGCCGCACAGAGCTCTTGGCGTTGATAATTCCTCGCCCGTGCTTGTTGCATTGTCGGGCGGCGCGGATTCAGCGGCATTACTTCACATGATGTGCGTCTGTCGGGATAGCTTGAATTTTCGGCTGTATGCGGCGCATATCAATCACAACATACGCACCGATAAATATAATAATGAAGCTTTGCGCGACGAAAGCTTCTGTAAAGAGACGTGTCAGCGCCTAGGCGTGGAGCTGTTCGTGCTTGACGCGGATATTCCAAAGCTTGCAGAGCAACGCGGCGGGAGCACCGAGACCGTTGCGCGCGAGGTGCGATACAATTTCTTCGCTCAAATCATGCGTGAGCACGGCATAAAAATTCTTCTCACGGCGCACAACGCAAACGATAACCTCGAAACGCAGATATTCAATCTGTGCAGAGGCTGCGGAGTTCAGGGAATGGTTGGAATACCGCAGACCCGTGATTTCCCCGAGGCTGACGGCAAAATCTTCCGCCCCCTGCTTAATATGACAAAATCGGAAATATACGGTTACTGTCAAGAAAACGGCGTGGAATACGTCACCGACAGCACCAATTTTGAGGACGAATACACGCGCAACCGTATTCGCTCAAAAATCATTCCCGAGCTGGATGAAATTTTCGGCAATCCGTGTGCGGCGTCGGCAAGACTTTCACAGTCCGCCGCCGAGGACAGCGATTATATTCTCAGCGAAGCACAAAAAATTTTTGAGCTGCACGGGGGCAAAATTCCTCTGGCTGAACTTAACGGACTGCATATTTCTCTGCGCCGCAGGCTTTGCAGATGACGTACGACAGCGTCTCCTCGGCAAGCCTTGAGGCCGTGCATATAAATGCTCTCGTTGAGCTTGCGCAAAAGGCAGTCCCGCACTCGTCAATCTCCCTCCCCGACAGAACAACGGCATCAGTCGAGGACGGCTTCATATTATTTGAAAAGGATAAAAAAACCGTCAGCACCGATTACTGCATAGGGCTTTCCATGGGTCTCAACGCAATTCCGGACACGGATTTTGCCATACTCGTAGCAGAAAACGAACAGACCGACGAGGTGTTGAAAATTGACGGGCAAATTTACAAATTAGATACATTTGCGCGCCTGAAAAATGCTACAATATTATCGTTGTTCGCGCGCACGCGACGTGAGGGCGACACCATCCGCACAGGCGGCATGACCAAAAAGGTCAAAAAGCTGCTTTGCGACAAAAGGATCCCTCTGCGCGAGCGAGACAGTCTGCCGATAATAACCTGCGATGGCGAAATAATATATATCCCCCGTTGCGCCGTGCGCGACGAAAATCTTGCAAAGAAAAGCTTTTCGCTTGTTATTTCAATCTACAAGCGCCAAAACACATAAAATCACAATTTTACAAAGGAATGGACGGAAAAATGAATAAGGACGTATCTAAAATCCTCGTAACGGAAGAAGAAATTGACGCCATCACAACAAAGCTTGCAAATCAGATCACAGAGGACTATAAAAATTCGGATAAGCCTCTCATCATGGTTATTATTCTCAAAGGCTCGATAAACTTCGCGAGCGACCTCATGAGAAAAATACCCCTGCCTCTGTCCATTGAATTTATGAAGGTATCGTCCTACGGCGCGGGAACAAAGCAGTCGGGTGAGATAAAGGTCCAGCTTGACCTTCACACCGACAACCTCAAGGACTACGATATCCTTATAATCGAGGACATCGTCGACAGCGGACGCACGCTTGCTCGCCTGACACAGCTTCTCAGAGGCAGATGCGCCGAAAGCGTCAAGACCTGCACGCTTCTTGACAAGCCCTCCCGCCGCGAGGTGGAATTCGTACCCGATTATTGCGGACGAGAGATCCCCGACGAATTCGTGGTCGGCTACGGTCTTGACTACGCGGAAAAGTACAGAAATCTTCCCTACATAGGCGTTCTTGACCCTAAGGTGTATTCGTAATTTTTTAATTTTTGAAAAATTTTCGCAAAACCGTCACATAAAATTTACCTTAACGTACGCTTAATATTGTACCATTATAATAAATACGTAAATTCGCCTCAGCAGACGAGGCATTCGGAGGACATGAATGAAGAAAAACCTAAAGCACATTCTCTTTTACTTTGTCCTGATAGCCGTACTCATCGGTGTGTGCGTGCTGATATTCAGGCAACCCTCAAGCAAGGACGTCACGACCTACGACGACATCGTAAGATACTTTACCGAGGAGCAGGTCGTAAAATTCTCACTGGATTATAACAATGACCTGACGCTCGAGCTCAAGGACGGAAAGAAGATAGAATATCGCATTGCCGATATAAGCATTTTCTACAACGACCTTGACGAAGAGATAAAATCACAGATAAACGAGGGAATACTCACAGAGGTCGAGTATATTCCCCAGAAGCAGTATCCCGCTTGGCTGTCGTATCTTCCCATGATACTGATAGTAGTTGCGCTTATCGTTATGTACGTCATAATGACACGCCAGCTTTCAGGCTCGGGCGGCGCAGGCAAAATGGGCAATTTCTCAAAGGCTCGCGCAAAAATGGCTATGCCCGACGATAAGCACAAGGTCACCTTCAACGACGTCGCGGGAGCGGACGAGGAAAAGGAAGAGCTTGAGGAGATCGTTGAATTTCTCAAAAATCCCGCGGCTTTCGCAAAGCTCGGCGCAAAGATCCCTCACGGCGTGCTCCTCATGGGCCCTCCCGGTACGGGTAAGACGTTGCTCGCAAAGGCAGTAGCGGGCGAGGCAGGAGTTCCCTTCTTCTCTATTTCGGGCTCGGATTTCGTGGAGATGTACGTCGGCGTCGGCGCGTCCCGTGTCCGTGACCTCTTTGATAACGCAAGAAAAGCCCCCGCGGCTATAATCTTTATAGATGAGATTGACGCTGTCGGACGCCACAGAGGCGCAGGTCTCGGCGGCGGACATGACGAAAGAGAGCAGACACTCAACCAGCTTCTCGTTGAAATGGACGGCTTTGGCTCGCACGAGGGTATTATAGTTATTGCAGCGACAAACCGCCCCGATATACTTGACCCTGCGCTTCTCCGTCCCGGACGCTTTGACAGACAAATAACCGTAAATTACCCCGACATAAACGGCAGAACCGAGATACTCAAGGTTCATTCCCGTAACAAGCCCCTTGAACCCTCCGTTGACCTTCGCGACGTCTCCAAGATGACCGTAGGCTTTACGGGAGCTGACCTTGCCAACCTTCTCAACGAGGCGGCACTCCTCGCGACGAGACGCGGAAAGAGCCTTATCGGAATGGAGGACATTGAGGACGCGTTCATCAAGGTCATAGCAGGCCCCAAGAAGAAGGCGCGCGCTATGAAGGAGTCCGAAAAGAAGCACACGGCTTACCACGAGGCAGGTCACGCGATGATCGCGTACTATCTTGACCTCGACCCCGTTCAGCAAATATCCATTATACCGAGCGGCAGAGCCCTCGGATACACGCTCAATCCTCCCGTTGAGGATAAGTACAGCGAGTACAAGAGCGAGCTTAACAAGAACATTTCCATGCTTCTCGGCGGCAGAGCCGCAGAGGAGATAGTCTACGGCGACGTCTCGGGCGGCGCGTCAAACGACATTGAGCGCGCAACCGCGACCGCAAAAAAGATGGTCATGCGCCTCGGTATGTCCGACGCCCTCGGTACGCGTTGCTTCGGCAACAATCAGAGCGAGGTCTTCCTCGGACGCGATTTCTCGTCCTCGCAGGATTACTCCGACGAGACCGCGGCAAAGATAGACAACGAGATCCACAGCATCATCTCGGGTGCGTACGAGCTTGCCAAGAAGCTTCTCGCAGAGCACAGAGACAAGCTTGACTTTATCGCAGAGTACCTCGTCAAAAACGAGCTCATGGACGGCGATCAGTTCAAGGCAGTAATGGAAAGCGACGCTCCCACTATTGAACAGATAGAGGAAATTGTCGCAGAAAAGAAGCGCAAGAGCGCCGAGGCAAACCTCGCGGAAAAGGAAAGACTCGCCGCAATAGAAGCGGAGAGCGAAAATAACTCCGACAGCTCCGACGGTTCCGACAACGGAATAGTTGAGGAGTCTCACGACGAGGTTCAGAACTAATAAAATAATCAAACGAGCGTTGCCTCCCAAACGGGAGGCAGCGCCTTTTTTGCTTGAAATTGCAAATTACACGTCAAAAATGCTATTGCATTGGAAACGCGTTTGTAAATAATTTGTAAATTTGACTCGGCGCAGAATTTGTAAAAAATAACAACCCAAATTTTATTTTCACCAAAAATCCTGGTTTGACGTCGCCTCGGGCAGTGGAATTTTTGTGCAGTTTTTACACTCGTGCTCCGCCTATGTCAAAATGAAAACATTCCGTTAAATTGCACATATAATATTTACTTTGTTGTTAATTTATGGTATAATAATATTACATATAGCCCTATTTATGCCATTATATAGAACTTGAAAGGAGCGATTTATATGAAAAAATTTATCATGAAATCAATCGCTTTGTTGCTCGTGGCAATGTTCGTTATGTCATGCGCAACATTTACAATTTCCGCTGCAAGATATGTCACGGGTTCAAACCCCGTCTCAGCCTCCTACAAAGCGGGAAAATATTATGCGCAGCTCTCACAGATTCCCGCGACTTCTAACGCGCGCACCAATGTAATAGCTGTAGCTATGTCACAGATCGGATACACGGAGAGTGATACCGACGGCGACTTCGCAGGCACGAGCGGAGGCTCCGGCAACTTCACAGAATACAACTACAACTTTGGAAACTGGGGTGTTGGCTACGGCGGAGCAGACTACCCTTGGTGTGCATGCTTTGCAACTTGGGTATTCCGTCAGGCTGGTATCAACACTATGGGCACCGGCATAAGTAATGCAGCGAGAAACAACACTACAAATTCAAGTTGCATCTGGTGTGAAATCAGCTGTAACGAATGGTATGCTCAGCTTGAGCGATTTGGCTATGCACAGGCATCCGCAGCCCGAGGCGGAAGCTATGTACCAAAGAGTGCGGATATCATATTTTTCTCAAACAGCGGAACAAAGTCTACCCACGTTGGCTTTGTGGTTTATACCGACGGAGCCAAGGTGTACACGGTTGAGGGAAACACTAGTTCTGCTGACGGTCTTGACGGAAACGGCGGCGGCGTTTACTATAAAAGTTACGCTCTTGACAGTACCTATATATATGGATACGGTGCTATGCCATATAACACAGATGCATCCAACATAGACTATTCCGGCGCAAATCCCACGCCCGGTGTTTACGTTGCGGCAACATCTAACAAATATCTTTACAAAGATGTCGCAAACGTAGGCTCAAATACGTACGATCTTCTTATGCCACAGTTCTCTATGTTCGCAGTAACAGAGGTGGTATCTCAGTCCGTGCTTAAGTGTACATACAACGGCGGCACGTATTACATAAGCAACAACAATGACAGAATAGTCCAGATAACACAAACTACCGGCTCTGTAGCAAGCACTACAACTCCAGGAATCAACGCGTCAATGTTTATCGACACCATCAACGAACTCACTCCAGGTGTAGAGGTTGCCGGCTCGACGATAGGCGGTCATTCCCATCCTCTTATGCCCATTGCTCAGCCCACCTCAACAACTATGACGATTTCGGGCTGGGCAATAGTCTCGGGCGGTCAGCCCGCAAACAGCATGCATTATTCGTTTGACTACGGCGCGTCCTGGGAACAGTGTGCGGGCGGTGTGTACTACTCGTTTTCAAACGAAGAGATTAGTAGGGTTAATGAAATCTCTGCTACACATGCCATTTCCAATCTTTCAATTACAAACGCCAGATTTATGGGAGCGCAGGTAAACCTTGCAGGCAAAGAGGGACAAACCGTCAACGTAACGCTCGGCGTTAAGGGCGCAGACGGAGGTATCTATCCTTGTATTACCATTATAGGCGTTGAAGTTCCCGGAGGCTCAAGCAGCGGTGGCGGCGGCTCAGTGGCAACGAGCGACAAGGCAATGGCTGCGGTTATAAACAACATTAACGGCGTCGGCCCAGACGGAACGGCAAATACGAATTATTCAACAGAGCTCATTTCTACGCACGCCAACGTAGCCACAGCTACCCTTCCCAAATCGCTCACTGAACCCTTTATCTACATCACAGGTTGGTGTATGACCAACAACGGTCAGACCAATGAGATAAAATTCTCTGTGGACGGCGGCACAACGTGGGTAGCAACCTGCTCCGTAACCTCGTGGTTAGACGGTACAGACGATCACGTAGCGGCGGCATCTGCCATGGCAGGTATGCCCAACCCCGTTGTAACAAATGCGACCTTCCTCAGTGCTTGTGCAAACCTTTCGGCATACGCCGGTATGACAGGGAACGTCACGTTTGGAAGAACCTCCTCGTGGGGCGAGACGATTCCTTTCCTGACAATAAACAACGTCTCTGTTCCCGGGGAATCACAATCCGATACGACAGATCCCTTCCCAGAGCCGACAGCTATTTACACAGGTACCCCCGCATACGGTCTAAGATATGTAGCAAACGTTGACTACATAAACGAGCTGGGCAACGATGGTGTAGCGGCAAACCCCACAAATTCGTGGGGAGCTTTGGGTTGGTGTGACATTGATAACAAATCAGGATTGGATAGAGTAACCCCGGCAATAGTTAACAACCCCTCTATAATCAAAACTCAATCCGACAACTCTATTTACATAAAGGGTTGGGCGGCCGTGGCTGCAGGTGTATACAATTACGTGTATGCCGTTGATGACACGGTTGATGAGAACACCAAATGGTATCTCTGTAGCGGAACCCTAAGCACCGCAACAGGAGATGACAACACAAACATCTCCGCTTTCGCAACCGCAGATCCATACAAGGTCAACGGATATAGCCCCACAAATGTTCGTTTCCAAAACCTCAAAGCAGATTTGACCCATTGGCAGGGACAAACAGTCTCTGTACATTTCGGAGCAATATCAGCAGCAGAGGCATACACCACTTCCAAGCAACCTTGCCACTTTATTACAATAGAAAACGTTTCCGTCCCCGCTCACGTTTGTCAGAGCGTAAACGAGGCGACCTGTACAGATCCCAAAATATGCGACACCTGCGGTGCGACCATGGCGTACGCTCTCGGACACAAGCCCGGCGATGCTGCTACGTGTACCACAGACCAGACGTGTAAAAACTGTGGTATAGTTCTCGTTGCTCACACCGGACACAAGGCGGGTAATGCAGCAACGTGTACCACGGACCAGGTATGTACCACCTGCGGCACGGTTCTCAATGCTAAAACCGGACACACCGCCGGCGCGGCGGCAACGTGTACGACCAATCAGATCTGCACGACGTGCGGCGAAATTCTTGCGCAGGCAACAGGACACACCCCCGGAGCGTCAGCAACATGTACAACTAATCAGACATGTATCAGATGCGACTATATATTTGCAACGGCAACGGGACATACTCCCGGTCCTGAGGCAACATGTACCGCCGATCAGAAGTGTACTACTTGTCAAACTATATTGACACCCAAAACAGGTCATACTCCTGCCGGCGATGCTACCTGTACCGAGGACAGTCTCTGTACAGTGTGCGGCGCGCTTATAAGCGCCGCAAAGGATCACATCCTGGTCACTCTGCCCGGCAAAGCACCCACGTGCACCGAAGCGGGTCTTGGAGAAGGACAGAAGTGCTCCGTCTGTGGTGTTATAACCATTCCTCAGGAAATACTTCCCTCTCTCGGACATACTGGCGGTCCTGCCGCAACGTGTACTACGTCCCAGACATGTACGGTTTGTAAGGCAGTAATCCAAGAAGCTTACGGTCACTCCCCCGGCCCGGAGGCAACATGTAAAGCTCCTCAGATATGTACAAGATGTACTACCGTGCTGGTTGCCCAGAAGGCACACACCCCCGGAGACGAAGCGACCTGTACCACGGACCAGATCTGTACGGTATGTAATACCGTTCTTGTGGAGCAGTTCGGTCACACGGAAAAGGTTACCAAGGGAACCCCTGCGACCTGTACACAGAACGGTGTGACCGACATGATCGAGTGTACGGTATGCCACAAGATTATTCAGGCTCAGGAGACCATCATTGCTACGGGACACAAGTGGCTGGATGCAACGTGTACCGCTCCGCAGACCTGTGAAAACTGCGGCTTAACGGAGGGAGACGCCCTCGGACACCAGCGAAAGGAAATCGCCGCAAAGAACCCGACCTGTACCGAAGAAGGAAACAGCGCGGGTGAAAGATGCGACGTTTGCGGAGAAATCTTCGTAGAACCCGAAATATACCCCGCACTCGGACACACGGGCGGCGCAGAAGCTACGTGTACCACCAACCAGTACTGTATGGTATGTGGAGACATCGTCGTTGCCGCATACGGACATGACGAGAACGACATTCCCGCAGTGGCTCCCACTTGTACTACAACGGGTCTTTCTGCCGGAAGAGTATGTAACAGATGTAAGATAACCATTATTC
Organism: Clostridia bacterium; assembly: GCA_017453005.1. GTDB lineage: Bacteria > Bacillota > Clostridia > Oscillospirales > CAG-272 > SVTX01. Next base: position 17,107 of record JAFTKY010000051.1, read on the forward strand.
CCCGTATAGAAATTCCCGCTCTCGGTCACACGTACGACGACGAGAACGATACCGTATGTAACGTATGCGGATACGAGCGTAACGTTGGATGTCAGCATGAATATTACAACGCATGTGACGCCGACTGTAATATTTGCGGAGAGACCAGAGTTCCCGCAGAGCACGTCGTTCAGGTGCTTGAAAGCAGACCCGCAACCTGTACAAGCAGCGGTCTTACGGAAGGTCAAATATGCTCCGCCTGCAACAAAATAATCGTTGCTCAAGCCACTATACGACCTCTGTATCACAGCTACAGGGTCAGCGAAACGGTCACGGCAACGTGTACCACCAGAGGATACACGCTCTACACCTGCCAGAACGACGGTTGCACGAACTCCTATCAGTCCGATTTTGTAGCGTCCACCGGTCATGATTACGCAACGCAGAATATCAGTGCAACCTGCGTATCGGGAAGCTATAAAAAGCACACCTGCAGAAGAGAGGGCTGTAACGATTCTTATATTACGGATTACGTTTCGGCAGGCGGTCATAAGTACACGGACACGGTAATACCTCCCACGTGTACCTCAAGAGGATACACAGTGCATGTGTGTACCTGCGGTATGAGTTACAGAGACACCTACGTTTCCGCAAAGGGACACAATTACAACACCTCTACCGTTGCGGCAACGTGTACGTCAAGAGGCTATACACTCCTTTCCTGCACGGGCTGTTCCCTTGAATACAAAACCAATTATTCTACCGGAACAGTATCACATAACTACAGCTCTTCTGTAGTTCCGGCAACCTGTACCGAAAGAGGATACACCCTCCACGAATGCACGAAATGCGACGCGTACTACAAGACTGATTTCACACAGGCAGCGGGACATAGCTACACGTCCGTTGTAACCGCCCCTACGAAGGACAGCATTGGATACACAACACACACGTGCAGCAAGTGTAAGGATGTGTACTACAGCGATATAACGGACCCTACTCCCTAATGGTTCATAACAAGCTACAAAAAACTCCCCTTCAGGCTGACGCCTTGAAGGGGAGTAATTTTTTTATTTGTTGCCGTACAATTTTTCGTATGATTCCATCGCTTCGGCGATCATTTGCTGTGCTTCGTCGTAATTGAAAAATTCCTTGACTGCCGTTTCCTTGTGCTCAAGCTGCTTATACACGGTAAAGAAGTGCTGAATTTCCGCAAATATGTGCGAGGGCAATTCGTCTATGGACTTGATTCCGTGATAGGTGGGGTCGGACACGGGAATGGCAAATATCTTATCGTCAAGCTTGCCGCCGTCTATCATTCGCATAGCGCCTATGGGATATACCTGAACGAGCGTCATGGGGACGATGGGCTCGGAGCAAAGCACAAGCACGTCAAGCGGGTCTCCGTCATCCGCGTAGGTGCGGGGGATAAAGCCGTAGTTTGCGGGGTAGTGCGTTGCCGTATAAAGAATACGGTCAAGGCGGAGCATACCTATCTCCTTGTCAAGCTCGTACTTGCAGTTGCTTCCCTTCGATATCTCAATTACTGCCGTAAAATCGGTAGGTGTTATAAACTTGGGGTTTATATCGTGCCAGATATTCATTTTTTCCTCCTTATTTTACATAGTCAAACTCAAAGTCATAGATGACTACCGTATCACCGTCACGGCAGCCGCGGGCCTCAAGCTCGTCGAACACGCCGCTCTTCTTGAGCACCTTCTGGAAGAATTCAAGCGACTCGTAATTTTCAAAGTTGACCTGTCCGACAAGGTTAAAGAGCCATTCGCCCTCTACGATAAACTTCGCTCCCTCGCGTCTTATCTCGGTGTCCTTACCGCCGCCGACGTATGCGTCGGAATCGTCGTATTCGGATTCGTAGACTATCATGGGAGGCAGGAGCTTGAGTCTGTCTGCGACGCGCTCTACAAGCTCGTCTACGTTCTCGCCCGTGTATGCTGAAATATACATCATTTCCCAGCCGTTTTCGTCAACGAAGTCCTCAAACGCCTTGATATCGACCACGCTCTCGTCAAGCGAGTCGACCTTGTTTGCCACGATAAGTTGGGGACGTGTCGCAAGCTCGGGAGAATATCTCTCAAGCTCGTAATTTATCGCCTTTATATCGTCAATGGGATTTCTGCCCTCAAAGCAGGATATATCGACTACGTGGAGCAAAAGTCTGCATCTGTCAACGTGACGGAGAAATGCGTGACCAAGTCCCGCGCCGTCCGCCGCGCCCTCGATAAGTCCGGGAATATCCGCCGCAACAAATCCCGTCTCGCCTCCCGTAGAGACAACTCCGAGGTTGGGAGAGAGGGTTGTAAAGTGATAGTCCGCAATCTTGGGCTTTGCAGAGGATATGACCGACAAAAGCGAGGATTTGCCAACGCTTGGCATACCGATAAGTCCAACGTCCGCAAGCATTTTAAGCTCCAGGAGAACCTCCCTCTCCTGTCCCTTCATTCCACTCTTTGCAAACATAGGCACCTGACGGGTGGGGGTGGCAAAATGTCTGTTTCCCCAGCCGCCGCGTCCGCCCTTACAGCAGACGAAGTCCGCGCCGTCATCCTGCGACATATCGTGGATTATCTTATGCGTCTCGGGGTCCTTTATAAGCGTTCCGCGAGGCACCATGATGTAAATATCGTCGGCGGTCTTTCCGTGGAACTTTCCGCCCTTTCCGTTCTCGCCGTTCTGTGCGATGAACTTTCTGTGGTATCTGAACGCGAGCAGTGTGTTTGAGCCGGGGTCCACGCGGAAGATTATGTTTCCTCCGTTTCCGCCGTCGCCGCCGTCGGGGCCTCCCGCCGCAACGTATTTTTCGCGTCTGAAGGAAACGGCACCGTTTCCGCCGTCACCCGCCTTCAGATAAATCTTTATACTATCTATAAACATAACATCACTCCTTTCGGTGTACGTTATTTGCCTTACAGCACAAATTTGTCTATATTGTTTTTCGTGTACTCAACTACCCTTTTCTCTATATGCTCCTTTTTTGAGGACACGTACTGCAAAAATTCCTTTGCCACACCCTTGTCCCTTGCATAATCAGAGAAAAAATTCGCGATGTCTGCCGCCATTGACGCATCTCCACTCTGCATCAGCTGCTCCGAGAACATTCTTGAGCACTCCATGCCGTAGCCGAGAAAGGTACGGCAAGCGTCAAGCCCATCGGCCGACAGCTCGTACAAAAGCTCGTAGCACATCAAGGGCTTCATTGCCTTTATGCTCCACGGAGTATCCATGAATATCTCGCCAACGTAAAGCTTCTTGCCGCGCTTGAACATTGCCATATAATCAACTACCTTGCCTCTAATAAACTCAAAGTTCAACTCGCTTGACGGCCTGTCGCCCTTTTTCTTTTTGTCGTAGAGAAAATAATTTCTTTTATGTGTTTGCGCATATTTCGCATACACTACCACAATTACAAAAATTGCACCAATAAACAGAAGTCCCGCTGCTGCCGCAAACACGATTATTTTCGTTGCAGTATCCTCAACTCTTGCTATACCAAAGCATATCGCTATGATTGCCAACGCAATCAGCACCGATGCTATACGCACCATTTTTGCCTCGGGGGATATTTTGTTGTTATTGCTCATAATCCTGCCTTATTTTTTGTTATCCTCTCCGCGCTCTCTTATTATCAGCTTTATAGGTGTTCCGACAAAGCCAAACGTCTCGCGCAGACAATTTTCTATATATCTCTGGTACGAATAATGGAAAAGCTCCGCGTTGTTGCAGAAAATAACGAAGGTGGGGGGTGCGACGCTTATCTGCGTCATGTAGTATATCTTGAGTCTGCGTCCCTTGTCCGTGGGAGGCTGAGTTCTCATGGTAGCCTCGCCGAGCACGTCATTGAGCATACCCGTGGAGATACGGGTGTTGGTCTGATTCTGCACGTAGAGTATTCTCTCAAAGAGGTCGCCTATTCTCTGTCCCGTCTTTGCCGAGACGAAGATTATGGGCGCGTAGGTCATGTACGCCAACGACTCTCTTATCTTTTTGGTAAACTCGTTTACGGTGGAGTTATCCTTCTCAACGGAATCCCATTTGTTGACGACGATAATTGACGCCTTGCCCGACTCGTGCGCGATACCCGCAATCTTTTCGTCCTGCTCGGTAATTCCCGTGCCCGCGTCTATCATGATAAGGCATACGTCAGCGCGCTCTACTGCCAAGTGCGCACGGAGTACGCTGTATTTTTCAATATTATCGTTTATTTTGGACTGACGGCGTATGCCTGCAGTATCTATCATGGTGAACTTTCCGTAGGTGTTTTCAAGCCTTGTGTCTACCGCGTCGCGCGTAGTACCCGCGATATTGGACACGATAAGTCTCTGCTCGCCAAGCATCTTGTTGATGATAGACGATTTACCCGCGTTGGGCTTGCCTATGACCGCGACCTTGACGGAATCGTCCTCCTCCTCGGTGTAGTCCCACTCGCCGATAGCTTCCACGCACGCGTCAAGAAGGTCGCCCGTGCCCGAGCCGTGAACCGACGAGACGGCAACGGGCTCGGTCTCAAAGCCAAGCTCGTAGAACTCGTAAAACTCGTAGGGCAGGTGTCCGACGCTGTCGCACTTGTTGATACAGGGGACGATGGGCTTTCCGCTCTTTTTGAGCATTATCGCAATGTCGCGGTCGTTTGCGGTCAGTCCCGTACGGACGTCGCACATAAACACGATAACGTCTGCGTCCTCAATCGCGACCTGCGCCTGAAATTTCATCTGCGAGAGAATGACGTCGTCACTCTTGGGCTCAATTCCGCCCGTGTCTATTACTATAAATTTCTTTCCGCACCATTCGGTCTCGCCGTAGATACGGTCACGCGTAACGCCGGGGGTGTCCTCAACTATGGAACGGCGCTCGCCTATGAGCTTGTTGAAAAGTGTGCTTTTGCCGACGTTGGGACGTCCGACGATAGCTATAATAGGTTTTGACATCTTAATTTTGTCCTTTCGTTAAGGATAATTTTATTATGCGGACCGTCCAGGAGGCCGGTCCCTACGTTTTGTGGCTATCCAAGCATCTGCGAAATAAACTCCGCACCCGTCTCGCCCGAGGGAGCAACGGGAACTCCGATAATTTCGGAGAGCTGCGTGGGTGTCATATCGTCAAGGAAAATATCCTCACCCGCGCGCAGAGTATTTGACGGGAATATAAGCAGCTCACCAAGGTCTTGTCCCTTTAGCTGCTCGGACATATCCTTGCCCGTGAGAAGTCCCGCAACCGTGATGCTTTCTCCAAAAAAGCGGTTGATTATCTTATATACGTTTATCTCAAGGCCCTCAACTGCCGCCTCAAGTCTTACCGCCATGCTTTTTATGGTGTCGTATGACGCAACACCCGTAGCGATAGATATTTTTCTCGGAGCGGAGTAGCCCTCAAGATACTCGTCGATAAAATTCATTTCCTCGTTAAATTCAGTAAGTAGCGAGGTTATCATGCCCACGCCGTTTTCTATCTGCGAGTAGCCCTCGTAGTAGTCCTCGTCGGGCAGCTCTCTCTCGGCGCGGAGGTAAAGCTCGTCCGCGCAGAAGAATATTCTCGCGCCGTATTTTTCCTTACATTCTGCGGCAAATTCGTCCACCGCGTCAATGACTGCAGCCGCCTCATCCTTGGTATACGCCTCAAGTGGGAACAGCTTTTCGCGGTATCGCGTCAGTCCCGCGGGGACTATGGAAACGCTCTGCATCGCAGGGAAAAGCTCGGAGAGCTCTCTCATTGAACGGAGCAATTCTTCGCCGTCGTTTATTCCCTTGCAGAGCACTATCTGTCCGCAAAGAGATATGCCCGCGTCGGCAAGACGCTTCATGTAAGACAGCACCTCGCCCGCGCGCTTGTTGTGCATCATCTTGACGCGGAGCTCGGGATTTGTCGTATGCACCGAGATGTTCACGGGGGAAATATGCATCTCGATTATACGGTCTATGTCTCTGTCATGGAGGTTTGTAAGGGTGATATAGTTTCCGTGGAGGAAGGAAAGGCGAGAGTCATCGTCCTTAAAATACAAGGTCTTTCTCATTCCCTTCGGAAGCTGGTCGATAAAGCAGAAGATGCATTTGTTCTCGCACGAATGCTTTTTGTCCATCAGGGGCGTTTCAAATTCAAGCCCGATATCGTCGTATTGCTGCTTTCTTATCTCAACGGAATAGTCCTCGCCGTTCCGACGGCATTTGAGGATAATTTTGCTGTTCGTCAGGTGAAATCTGTAATCAAGAACGTCATTTATTTCTCTGCCGTTTATTGATATGAGTATATCGCCTGCACTGATACCTGCGCGCTCGGCGCGGCTTTTTTTGTCTACTGACTGAATTTTTACCACAAAATCACCTCCCGCTTTAATTTGCGCACATTTTTCCATTGTAATCATAATATTATAACACAAAAAAATAAAGTTTGCAATAGTTTTTTGTTATTTGTCTCTTGTTAGTTTGTCAACAGGGACAACTGCTTCCGCTACGCTTCAGCCCGCATTTCTTTGAAATGCCGTAAACAAAGAGCGCCGTTCAAGGAGTATCCGTCTTAACCGATATAACCGCCGCCCGAGTAGGCGTTTGTGTAGGATTGGAGTCAAAAGGAAAGGGAGGAATCGCAACCTCCCTTTCCTTTTGTGGCGTTCTTTGGTTAAGCATTTCGCAGAAATGCGGGCTGAAGCAAAGCGAAAGCATCTTTCATGCAGCTATTGGCAGAAAGTATCGCAAAAAACCATACAAATTTTCTCAAAATCTATTGTAAATACTTTTGATATATGTTATAATATAATGAATATTGATTTTTAACGGACGGTAAATTTGCTTTGGAAAATACAGAAAACACACTTACCTTGCGCTCGGGCGCAACCATCAGAAAAATCACGCCCGAAAAAGCGCGCGAGAAGAATTATCTCACAAGAGCCGTGCTCGCACAGATGCACCTCGTCCCCTCGGGAGACCCCGTCGCATTTGACAGAGCCGAGGACGGCAGCGTTATATATTATTTTGACCCCGAGCGAGTAACCGAAGCTCCCCCCGAGCAGTGGTACTACCCCAGAGCAAAAAAGGAAGTCAAGTCACTGGAAAGCGGCACACAGATCGAGCGCATGAGCATAAAGCGTGCGGCTCTCTGCGGCTTCTACACAAAAGAACGCCTTGAGCAGATGCACTACGAGGTCTCTGAGGAGCCCGTAGCGTTCACAGTCAAGGGCGACGGCTCAACCCTTTATTTTTACGATAAAAAGACGGCTGTCCGCCTGCCGCTCAACTGCGTCAAATGCGGACGTGACGTGCGCTACAGACGCAAGCTCTGTCGCGCATGCTTTGAGGAGGACCTCGCCATCCGTCGCGCAGAGGGAGATATTTACAGAAGCCAGCATTTCGGCATGGACAGAAAAAGAGTTCTCTTTTTCGACCTTGAGCTGACGGGCGTGTATACCCACGACGAGATAATCTCCATCTCAATCGTTGACGCCGAAGGAAAAATCATCATGGACACCTTCGTAAAGCCCGCTCACAAGAAAAAGTGGAAGCAGACCGAAAAAATTCACGGCATCACGCCCGACATGGTCGAAAATTCCCCTATGCTTGACGAGCTCATTCCCGAAATAAAGGAAATTTTCGCAAACGCGGACAATATAATTGCCTACGGCGTATCCACCGATTACAGTCATATAAAGTACATATATGACACGGAGGCGGAGCGAGAGGCTCTTCGCGAAAAGACACGCTGCTGTGCCAACGAATACGTCCGTTATATCCACGAGCATCACCCCGACCTCATTCACGCGTCCCTTACCGACGCCATGGAATGTCTCGGCATCGCGTGGGACGGTATTCCCCACTCCTCAATAGCAGACACCATCGCCTGCATGAAGGTCTGGGAGGCATTGTTCCCGAATTATTATACTGAATAAACCTGTCATGTCGAGCGTTGCCGAAGGCAACTGCCGAGACATCTCCGAGATTTTGCCTGTAAAAGAGCAGAGATGCCTCCACTACGGTCGGCATGACAAAAAAGAAGGATTTACCATTATGAACGAAATTATTTTGTGCAAATACGGTGAGATAGTTCTCAAGGGCGCAAACAAGCGCTTTTTTGAGGATATGCTCTGCCGTCAGCTCAAGGACAGAGCAAAAAAGCACGGTCATTTTGAAATAACCCGTGCGCAAAGCACGATATATATAAAGCCGCTCGATGGGGACTGCGACCTTGACGGAATGTTTGAATCCGCCATGCACACCTTTGGTATCGCGGCGGTCAGCCGTGCGGCTGTGTGCGAGAAAAACATCGACGACATAAAGCGCGTCGCAAGAGAATATATCCCCGAATTTCTCTCGGACTGCAAGACCTTCAAGGTTGAGGGCAAGCGAAGCGACAAGAAGTTCCCCTACAACTCCATGGACCTCTCTCAGATAGTCGGCGGTGAGATACTCTCGGCTATGGACGGAAAAATAAAGGTAAACGTCCACAACCCCGACGTCGTGGTAAAAATAGAGATACGCGAGACCGCAGCATATCTGCACGCGGGACAGTTCAAGGGCGCGGGCGGTATGCCCGTAGGAAGCGCGGGTAACGGACTCGTGCTCCTCTCGGGAGGTATCGACTCCCCCGTTGCGGCGTACATGATGGCAAAGCGCGGTCTTCACGTTGAAGCCGTTCACTTTGAGTCCTTCCCCTACACAAGCGAGCTTGCACGCGAAAAGGTCATTGACCTTGCACGCAAGGTCGCGGCGTACTCGGGCGAGATGTACGTTCACGTCATCTCCCTGACGCACATTCAGGAGGAAATAGCAAAGCATTGCGAGGAGGATTATTTCACCCTTCTGCTCCGCAGATATATGATGACTATTGCGTCCCGTGTGGCAGAAAAGCACAAGTGCCGCTGTCTCATTACGGGCGAGAGCCTCGGTCAGGTAGCATCGCAGACGCTTGAAGCTATAACCGTCACAGAAAACGCGGCGTCGCTCCCCATTCTCCGTCCCTGCATCGGCATGGACAAGGAGGAGATAGTCACGATAGCGCGAAGGATAAACACGTTTGAGAAGTCTATCGAGCCCTACGAGGATTGCTGTACGGTATTCACTCCCCGTCATCCTCGCACGAAGCCCGAGCTATCAAAGGTTCTCGTTCAGGAGCAAAAGCTTGATTTTGACGCACTCGTTGAGGAAGCACTTGCGAGTGAGTACACCATAAAGGCGGAAGCCGAGATATAAAATCACATCAAAGAACATAATCAAGGATGGGGCTCTCCTCATCCACCGCTAAAGCGGTCCCCCTTCTCCGCAGGAGAAGGCTAATAAAAAAAAGGAGAAATAAAATGGCAGAATTTTTAACATCCGAAGACAAAAGAAGCTATTATTGCGGACAGGTGCCCGAGAGTGAGATAGGCAACAAGGTCTGCGTTATGGGCTGGGTCCAGAGACAGCGTGACCTCGGCGCACTCATATTCATTGACCTGCGTGACCGTACGGGCGTAGTTCAGCTCGCGTTTGACGACAAGACCGACCGCGAGGTATTCGACAAGGCGTTTTCCTGCCGCGCGGAGTACGTTCTCTGCGTTCACGGCACGGTAAGATCGAGAGGAGAGGGCGCAAAGAACCCCAATCTCCCCACGGGTAACATTGAGATCTACGTTGAGAGCATGAAGGTGCTCTCCGCAGCGCAGACACCTCCCTTTGAGGTCAACGACAACAAAAAGGTCAAGGACGAAACGGCTCTCAAATTCCGTTACGTTGACCTTCGCCGTCCCGAGCTTCAGAGAAACATCAAGATGCGTCACGACATAGCTCGCGTTGCGCGTGAATACTACTACGAAAACGGCTTCTACGAGATAGAAACTCCCATGATGATAAAGGCAACGCCCGAGGGTGCGCGCGACTACCTCGTTCCCTCCCGTATCCACAAGGGCAGCTTCTACGCTCTCCCCCAGTCCCCCCAGATATACAAGCAGCTTTTGATGCTTTCGGGCTTTGACCGCTACATTCAGCTCGCACGTTGCTTCCGCGACGAGGACCTTCGCGCTGACCGTCAGCCTGAGTTTACACAGATAGACCTTGAAATGTCCTTTGCAACGCAGGAGGACATCATGGCAATGAACGAAGGCTTTATCAAGCGCGTGTTCAAGGAGGTCATGAATATTGACATTGAAACTCCCATGAAGCGTCTTACCTTCGCCGAGGCCATGGAAAAGTACGGCTCGGACAAGCCCGATACGAGATACGGTCTTGAAATTCAGAACATTTCCGAGTGTGTAGAGAATTCCGAATTCGTCGTATTCAAGTCTGCGCTTGAGTGCGGCGGCAGCGTTCGCGCGATAGTCGCAAAGGGCGGCGCACAGACGCTCACAAGAAAAGAAATAGACAAGCTCACCGAGCACGCAAAGGGTATCGGCGCTAAGGGCCTTGCATACGTCCGTTGGGTCGACGAGGCTCCCACCTGCAGCTTTGCTAAGTTCATGACCCCCGAGGAGCTTGAGGCTATATACACGACCGTCGGTCTTGAGCAGGGCGACGTCATGCTCATCTGCGCAGACAAGGACAAGGTAGTTCTTCCCACGCTCGGCGCGCTCCGTCAGATAGTTGCGCGCAAGCTCGACATGATACCCGAGGGCAAGTTCAACTTCCTCTGGATCACCGAATTCCCCTTCTTTGAGTGGAACGAGGAGACACAGCATTGGGACGCTATGCACCACCCCTTCACCATGCCTCTTGAAGAATGTCTTGACGACCTTGAGACTAACCCCGGCAGCGTCAGAGCAAAGTGCTACGACATGGTTCTCAACGGCACGGAGCTTCTTTCGGGCTCTATCCGTATCACCGACTGGCAGCTTCAGGAGAGAATGTTCAAGTCTCTCGGTCTTACCCCCGAGGAAATTGAAGCGAAATTCGGCTTCCTCGTTGAAGCGTACAAGTACGGCGCACCTCCGCACGGCGGCTCGGGCATGGGACTTGACCGTCTCGCAATGGTCATGAGCGGCGCTGACAGCCTCCGTGACGTCCTCGCCTTCCCCAAGGTGCAGAACGCAAGCGAGCTTATGTCGGGCTGTCCCGCACCCGCTGACCCCAAGGCTCTTGAGGACCTCAGCATTGCGGTGATCGACAAGGAATAATATATGAAAAACGTATTTGTAAAAGTAATATGCACAGCTGTTGCCGTAACTCTCGTTACGGCAACGCTTCTCTGCTTTACCTCTTGCGAGGATAACGGAGACGGCGGCAACACGGAAGCTCAAACCGCGAGCCCCGACGGCTCTGTCGCCACATACGGAAATCAAGTGGGCAATTTGTGCTTTACGGCAGAGCTTGAAACCTTTGACGGCGGAAGCATAAGTATTGAGGACACGCGCGGCAAGGTCACGGTAATAAACTTCTGGGGCGAGTGGTGTCCGTGGTGTCTTTACGAGCTGCCCGATTTTAACAAGGTTGCAAGCGAGTACGCCGACAGTGTCTCTATCATAGCGATACATTCCTTATCGGGAATAGAGGACGGTCTTAAATACGCCGCCGACAATTATGCGGGAACGAAAATGATATTTGCAAAGGACGCGCTCCGCGGCGCATATACTTATTACGACGTGCTTGGCGGCACGGGTAATTACCCCCGTACGATAATTCTTGACCGCGACGGCGTGATAGTTTTCTCGCAGTACGGTGCTATGTCATACGATGCGCTTGTGGCAGAGCTTGAAAATTATATTTAATTATTTTATCATAACCACCCGTCAAACGGGTGGTTTGCACAAGGGCTAAAAGCCCAAAGCTACCGGCCAGCGACTCAAGTCGCTGGCTTTCACTTTGTTCAAGCCTATTGCCTTTGCCGCTTTTGCCGCCCTTGAAAGGGCGTTCGTATTACTTGCTACCCTTAAAAGGGTCTTCGTATTCTTTTACTGATAATTTATCTAACGCAATATCGTGCTTCTCTTGATCTTCGATATACTTCCTTATTGTAGCCTCATTTAGTCCTACTGTGGATACGTAATATCCTTCTGCCCAGAAGTGTCTATTGCCAAATTTGTATTTCAAATTTGCATGCTTATCGAACATCATTAGTGCACTTTTTCCTTTTAAATATCCCATAAAACTTGACACGCTCATTTTTGGTGGTATACTTAATAGTAGGTGCACATGGTCCGGCATCATATGTCCTTCAAGTATCTCTACTCCTTTGTACTTGCACAGAGTTCGGATTATTTCTTGCAAGTCTGATCGATACTGATTGTATATGACCTTCCTTCTGTATTTCGGAATGAACACTATGTGGTACTTGCACATCCATTTCGTATGTGCCAAACTGCTTGTCTGGTTTGCCATAAAATCTCCTTTCATTGTAGCAATAGGCTTGACATCTTATTCTACCATGTTTGGAGATTTTTTGGTATAACCTTTGTTGCCCACCCGCATAGCGGGTGGTTGTCTGTTTCGCGCTTCGCGCTCAACCTGCCTAAAGGCGTAAAACAAAGAAGAGACCCGCCTATATGCGGGCCTCTTTCATAGGTTTTACGGTAACTGAAGGGCACTTTTACTGCTTTCGTTACGCGAAAGCTCGTACTCGGCGACCGCGAGGAATGCTCCGTAGTAGATCTGAAAATGGAGATAAAAGAAGAAATTATCTACCAGAGAAAGCCCCAGAATTGACAGAGGCACCATCATAACGAGCATTTTGTCGACCGAGAATTTTTTGAAAAATACTCGAACAAGGTCATAGCCGTGGAGGAGGAAAGCAAGACAACCGCATATTCCCATCGCGGCAGGAATCTCTATAAGTATGCAATGATACATATTAATGAAGAAATTGTTGTTGCGGAGGGCTTCGGGATATCCTCCGTCGTTAAATCCAACTCCGAATACGGGAGAGGAAAGGAAATCTTCAATTCCGTCCATCCAAAGCGATTGCCGTCCTGCCTCGACCACGTTACTGAGATTTCCGATGCGGAGGATGTCTGCGAGCTTATCAATAAATGCGCTTACCGGCATGACCTCGAAATGAACGTATATTCCCGCGGCGACGAGCATTATTGCAAGTATTCCGGTATATATACGGATATAAATTCTGTTTTTGCCCTTTATGCAGCATACGACAGCGCAAATAATAAACGTGATCGTTCCGACGGCGAATGCGGCGCGTCCGCTCGTAAGGATGGCGCCGAGAATAAAGAGAACGGCGGAAAAATAGGTGAATGCGCTGCCTTTACGGTTTTTGGCAAGATAGAACGCGGCGGGGATTCCAAGTGTAAAGACCGCGCATATAACGGTAGATATTCCCCAGCCGAGAGTGAGTACATTTTTGTCGATCCTGATGATACCCGTACCGAAGACCTCGGGATTGTATTTTATGAAGAGGTCTCCGCTTATATATTTTTCAGCGACCACTACTCCAAGCTGCAAAAACGCGACGTATGCTGTACCGAGCATAGCGTAGCAGACGTAGGTCACGGGATCGTCGCTTTTTTCGATCATGCCCGAGACGATGAAATAGACCACGGTAAAGCCCATTGCTAAAAAAGCACCGTAGCCGAGGTTCTTGATGTCGTACACACTGCTGAATAGTCCGTTAGCCAAAAAGACGACGTCGGCAGCGATTATACCCCAGGTGAAAAGTCTGCGGCGTTTAAAGGCTGCAGCCACGGATCCGTCGATGATAAGGCGAATAACGAACGAGCCGACGCATATCACGCAGAGCGCGATGACCTTTGGAAAGGCGCTCTCGTCCATAAAGGCGAGCATATCGCCATTGGAATCGAGGAAGGCATCGGTCTCGGCATCCGAGCCCAACGAACAGAATATCATAAGCAGAGGGGTGAGAAAGACCTTATTGTCATCGGCAAAGAAGACCGAAAACAGCACGAAGCACGCCAAGATGCAAAGGATCGGAATATACACGGTGTGATTATTCGTTCCCGCGATGACACAAAGCGCGGCAAAGAGGGCAGGGTACCACGGCGTTTTCTGCGCGTCGACAAGAAAACGTATAAAGCCGAATTTTTCGCGCCAGACGGCAAATACTCCCATATTTATCCCTCCTTTTTTCACAAATAAAGCACAGACCTGACGCTCCGTGCTTTTATAATCTACGGTTGATTATAGCATACAAGATGCGAAAAATCAAGTCTGTGCGGTCTATTTAATTATTTTTAAGATTTCAGAAGTGGATTTACCGATAATTTATGAACACCGAGAGCGCGGTCGATCATCAAAAAAGCCCGCTTGCGCGAAGCGGACTTTTTATGTATCCTATTTGTCGAGTATTCTTCCGTCTGTTGAAATCGTCACGACCTGCCAAGGGATGAACTTTCCGCTTGACATCAAAGCGCGCTTTGCAGCGTTTTCGATGCCGCCGCAGCAGGGGACCTCCATTCGGACTATCTTTACGCTTCTGATATTGTTGTTTTTGATTATCGCTGTAAGCTTTTCCGCGTAATCTCCGTCGTCGAGCTTGGGGCATCCGATGAGCGTTATATGGTTGCGGATGAACTCCTCGTGAAAGTTTGCGTAGGCATACGCGGTGCAATCGGCTGCGATGAGAAGATCGGCGTTGTCAAAATACGGGGCGTTTACGGGAACGAGCTTTATCTGGCAGGGCCATTGCATAA
>JAFTKY010000004.1 GCA_017453005.1 Clostridia bacterium
CCCTCTACGATCTTGTTGTGAACACGAACGGTGTCACCAATGTTAAACTGGGGTACTTCCTCTTTGAGCTGCTCGTTTGTAAAAGCCTTAATAAGATCCATAAAGCCCTCCTTAATATTACGGATGTTCATGCGAGCATTGCAGCGGACCACCCTATTTCTATGTTTTCACATACTTGAACATTATAACACAAGCATGTATTTTTGTCAATATTTGTTTTCAAAAAAATATGAAGAAATTGTAAATATTTATTCCCTTTTGGATTTGATAGCCACAAGCGCATCGCGGAAACCGAGGATAATATCCTTGCCGTTATATACGAGGCTCACACAGAGGATCGCTATAGACGCGGCAAGTCCCTGCCATCTCGCCCCCCACAGGCTCATTATAACCGAAATTGCCACTATCATGGCAGTATTGAGAACGAGCTTTACGGGATAAAGTTTGAACGGGATGAAGCTTTTCATTGTAACGGCGCGTATTACGAACACAACGAAATAGCTGATAAACGTAGCAACAGACGCACCCATCGCCCCCCAGCGCGGTATCATAATGACATTGAGAATTATATTCAGAACCGCTCCGACAAGAGCCGTCCAAAGCGACATTCCCGTCCTCTTTACCGTAAAATACGCGCTTCCCATGAATGTGTTGAGCGCCGTAAATACCGTTGCAGCCGACAGAATGGGAATGAATATCCACGCAGTTTCGTACGACGAGGCAAACAGAATGCCCGAGGAGAGCTGTGCGCTGACGGCAAGTATTCCGCCGCCCATGAACATAATTGCTATATAATACTTAAAGGTCTTGGAATAAAAGCCCGTCTTTTCTTCAAGGCTCTCACCCTCGGAGACTGCCGAGAGCTTCCACGCGTCGTTGAATATGGTGACAACGTACGTTAAAAGCGTAGGAATTTTGTATGCTGCCGCGTAAAGACCGTTTTCCGCGTCCGAGCAAATGTAGGAGACCATATATCTGTCCGACACGCTGGTTATCCACCAAAAGACGGTTGCCGGAACGAGCGGCAGGCAGAATTTTATCATTTCCCGCATCAGCGCTCCGCTTATCTTCTTTGGGATAAACGCACGGTAAAGCTTTGCAACAAAGAAAAGAAATACCGTCGTGAGTGTGTCCGCAAGAATTATGGAGAGCACGTAGCCCTCAATACCCATATCAAATCCCGCGAGGAATATGATATTAAGAATAACGGTCAACGCCGTGTTGAGTATTCCCTGTCCCGCAAAAAGCTTGGTGCGCCCTATCGCGCAGACGTACTGCGAGCAGACCGAGTGAATATTCGACGCCAATACGTACGTAATTATGAGAAGAATATACGGCGTAAAGTAGTCAAACAGAGTAATAAGCGGAGACAACGCAAGGAATATTGCGCTTCCTATGAGCATTATAATAATGCCGTTGGTAAAGAACGCCTCCTTGTCCTCGCCCTTCTCTGCCGCGCCTCTGAATATGCCCTCGCTCACACCCAGTCCCGCGAGCGGAATTATGAGGTTGCAAAGGTTTGTGATGAGGTCCGCCGTGCTGTACTCCGCACTTGACAGACAAGCCGTATAAAACGGAAGCATGAATATGACGATAAGCTTTGATATAAACTTACCTACCGTGAAGATAGCCGTGTTTGAAAACAGCCGCGTGTATTTGTTTTTAACCAATTTTCATGCCTCCTTTTATTTTAGTGTTGAATATAGCCTCCCCATTTCAAGGAAGGCTAATTTTTCAGAACAGACCGATAAAAATTGTGTAAGATAAAGCGCTTTTGCGCTAGCAAAAGTGGGCAGCAAGCTCCGCTTGCGTATCGTACCAGAGAAAGCAAAACGAAGACTTACTTACGTAAGTCGAGTTGCTTTCGAGGAACAACGCCGTCTTACACAATTTTTAGACGTGTCAGTCGCAATTTTCCCAGTTGTGATATACTTCCATTACATCATCATCCTCTTCGAGCTTCTCGATAAGAAGATTCATGAACTTAATATCGTCCTCGTTGTCAAGCACCACGCTTGTCGTGGGGACCTTTGTCTTTTCTGCGGATTCAAACGTATAGCCTGCCTCCTTGAGAGACTCTGCAACGGCGTAAACGTCGTCGGGCTCGGTGTATATCTCAAAAATTCCGTCCTCGCCCGAGAAGTCGGACGCGCCCGACTCAAGAGCAACCTCCATAAGCTTGTCCTCGTCTATCTCGCCGTCCTCGTCTGCAATAACGATAACGCCCTTGTCCTCAAACATAAAACCCACGCAGCCCGACTGTCCCATGTTTCCGTGGTACTTGGAGAAATAGGAGCGCACGTTACCCGCGGTTCTGTTTCTGTTGTCGGTCGTAGCCTCAACGATGACCGCAATTCCCGCAGGACCGTATCCCTCGTAAACTACCTCCTCGTAGTTTTCACCCGTGCCGCCGAGAGCCTTCTTTATGGTTCTCTCGATGTTGTCGTTGGGTACGTTGTTTGCCTTTGCCTTCTGGATAAGGTCGCGGAGCTTTGCGTTGGAGTTGGGGTCTCCGCCGCCTTCCTTAACGGCAATAGTGATTTCCTTACCTATCTTTGTAAATACCTTCGCTCTCTGCGCGTCGGTCTTTTCCTTCTTGTGCTTAATATTCGCCCATTTGCTATGTCCTGACATTTTCTTATATTCCTTTCAAATTTTAAACTGTTAAATGCGCTCCGTTTTCTTCAAACAAATGAGCGAGAATGCGCTGCCGAGCACGTGCTTTGTTGCCTCGGTGAGCATTATTCTTGTTGCCTTTACGTTTTCGTCGTCGGCGCCGAGTATCTTACATTCGTGATAGAACTTATTGAACGCTACCGCGATATCAAGTATAAATCTCGTGATAACGCTGGGCTCGTAGTCTCTTATCGCGTTGTTTACCTTTTCCTCGTACTGACAAAGAGTTTTAAGAAGTGCCGCTTCCTCGGGCGCGGTTATCTCTACCTTGCCGCAGGTGACGTCTCCCGCCTTTTCAAGCACCGAGCAGGTACGCGCGTAGGTGTACTGAACGTAGGGACCCGTGTTTCCGTCAAAGGAAAGCGCTTCTTCGAGGTTGAAGTTTATATCCTTTATTCTGTTGTTGGAGAGATAGTAGAACACTATCGCGCCAACGC
>JAFTKY010000052.1 GCA_017453005.1 Clostridia bacterium
ACGAACGCCCTTTCAAGGGCGGCAAAAGCGGCAAAGGCAATAGGCTTGAACAAAGTGAAAGCCAGCGACTTGAGTCGCTGGCCGGTAGCTTTGGGCTTTTAGCCCTTGTGCAAACCACCCGTTTGACGGGTGGTTATGATTTTTTGGAGGATTTTTATGGCAGCTTATATCAAGACCGAGGAATTTGAAAAAGAGAAAACTCCCGAAATGTTTTTAGCCCATCGTTGCATTTATACCAAGGACTACAATGATAAAGTCATAGCAACAAAAGAGGATTATGATAACTGCTGCACTCAATGCTATGAAGACGTTGTGCAGGCGCTGGACAAGGAAGTATTTTTTAAAAACAAGCCCGCCGACAAGGTCGATGCATTTGCAAAGCTTTTTATTGTATGCAACAGATTGGCGGCGTTTACGAATGCCACGGTAGATGCTACGCTATATCCCGATGATAACAGCGTTAGCATATTTATTGCTTCACCTATATTTTATTTTGGAATAAACGAGCTTTCTCTGTTACACCGTATATCCTTCTTTGCAACTGAAATGAATATTGAGGCGGATAAAAACAGAGAAAGTGTGATAACCGTGGATTATTCGTTTGATGAAAACAGCGCTTCGCTCAATAGTGTTTTTGATGACATATTTGAGCGTGGCGAGAATTTTTAAGCATCAAAAAGCCCGTTGTGCTTCACAACGGGCTTTTATCATATAGAACGAAATCAATATTCGTCGTCCTCGTCATATACCTTCTGAGCCGCGACCTTCTGGTCCTCAAGGTAAACGACGATCTTACGGTTGTTTTCCGAGCCGATAGAATTGGTGGAAACGCCCTCAATACCCTGAATTTCGGAATGAATTATTCTTCTCTCGTAGGGGTTCATGGGCTCGAGCATTACGCTCTTCTTGTACTTGAGTACCTTGTCCGCCATTCTTCTTGCGAGCGCGCGGAGGGTTTCCTCTCTCTTTGCTCTGTAATTTTCAGCGTCGACCGTAATCTTTACGTGTGCTCTCTTTTCTCCGTCTATCTTCTTGTTAGCCGCGAGGTTAGCAAGATACTGAATGGAATCAAGAGTGTCGCCGTGGTGACCTATAAGCACGCCTGCGCCCTCACCCTGAATGTCGATAAGCATGCCTTCTCTCTCGGCAGAATAGGACATTTCAACGGTAACGTCAAGCTGCATATCGGACACAAGCTTCTTTACGAATTCAAGCGCGATCTCCTCGCCCTTGAGCGTGTAGGTCGCCTGAATCTTTGCGGGAACTGCACCTATTCCGAAGAGACCCTTCTTGGGCTCGTCGATGACCTCGTACTTTACGTCCTCAGCCTTGACGCCAAGCTGCTCTGCGGCGTTTGCGAGTGCCTCGTCAATAGTTTTTCCTGTTACGATTATTTCCTTTTTCACGATTTAACTCCAACTTGTCAATTAGATTATTTTTCTTCTTTGTTTTTCTTGGACTTCTTTCTGTCCTTTTTGTTGCCCTTGTCGGACTCGTCCTTAAGGCTTGCACCCTCGGTCATGTTATTTTCGGGGAGTGATTCGGGCTCGGAGGTCTGCTCGGGGGTCACCTCGATATAGTCCTCTTCGGTCTTGGGGCAGTAGTTACCCTTTTCGTCGTAGTCCTCGTCGTCGATATGGTGGAGCGAACGTACCTTGCCTGCGTTCTCGGACTTCTGTACGCGCTTGGGCTGCTTGCCTGCATACTCGCGCTCAGCCGCCTTGTAGTCCTCCTCGGTGAATACGGGGAGAGGCATAGCCTTGCTTATGATTATCTGCTTGAGCATGCTGATAATACTCTTGAACATCCAGTAGATACCGACAGCGGCGGGAACGATAAACGTCATCCATACGCTCATCAGAGGCATCACCCAGTCCATCGTCTTGTTCGAGCAGCCTGCCTGAGGATTGTTTGCCTCACTTTGCGTGGGCTGATACGTGAACTTACGGGTGATCTTTGAGCTGAAGAAGTATACGAGGAACGTGAGCACGGGTATGATGAGAAGCCAGTAAAGCATAGGATCGTCAACGACTGTGTGCGGGGGGATATATCCCATGTTTATAGGACCGATATTGAGGTTTATTCCCTCGGTTATCTCTGCAAGCTCTCCGATCTTTTCATAAACGGCGTCGCCGTTTGCACAGTAGTCCTTGATGCCCTCAAAGGCTTCAACGCCCTTGCTTGCTACTACCTCCTTGAAATCGGAGATAAAGCCGATAGTTCCGCTCTTTGCGACCTCAACGCCAAGCTCCGCCTTCATATAGGTAGAGACGAAGTTTACAAAGTTTCCTCCCATGCCGATAACGTACTTCAAGGGGTGGATAACTATGCTGTAAAGCGCCATAATGATAGGAAGCTGAATAAGCAGAGGCAAGCAACCGCTCATGGGGTTGAACTGCTCCTTCTGATAAAGCTCCTGGATCTCCTGCGTGACCTTCTGCTGAGTTGCCTGGTCGTTGCGTCCCGCGTACTTTTTGCGGATAGCCATTTCCTTGGGACGAAGCTTTGCCTGCTTTCTCGAGTTTTTCTGCTGCATAATCGAGAAAGGAAGCATGAGTATTTCAATTACGATAGCGAAGATAAAGAGCGCGAGGATATAGCTGTGCGCGGGCATTATTTTCGTTATCCAGCTGATGAACGTACCTATCCAGAAAAGGATAGTGTCAAAGAAGCCGCGCTCCTCCTCAAAGGTGATCTCGACTTCCTTCCAATCGGAGAGCTCCTTGGTCGTGTCAATAACTGTGTTGCCCGTGCAACCCGTCATAAGACCGAGCAGAAGCGTCAACGTCAGAACGAGTAAAAGAATTTTTGCGATGTTTTTTCTCTTTAACATTTAAACAGTCCTCTCGTTTTTGTTTTTTTGGACTTAGTTGTCATTGTCAAGTGGTAGGTAGTAATTGAAAACAAATCGGTTGTTTTCGGGAATAGTATAAAAAATCTTTTCTCCCAATGCGTTTTTTGGATGAGAGAGCCCTCGCAGCGGAACGGGGTCATACCCTCCGGGGCATAACGGCTGACACCTGAATATGCGCGCGGTGGTAAGTATCATTCCGATAAAAAAACCGCGGCGCGAGAACGCCTGCATGGCGTATGACGAGCAGGTCGGGTAAAATCTGCAGGTGGGCTTACTCTTTAAGGGAGATAAAAATTTTCTGTAAAAGCGTATCAGCCACAGGCAAATATATTTCATTTGTCCTTGCCTTGTGCGGAGCCGATATTTTTGCGCTCCATTTCTTTTTCTTCAAACATGTCGAGCTTTGAAAAGGCGTACCTGAGCTCTTTTGCGACAGCAGTGCTCTTTTGTCCCAAAATCTCGGGGCGAGCGCTTATCACGATAAGAAATCCCGTTTTTAAGTCCTTTTGTACGCATGAATATCCCGCGCGAATGATTCTTTTGGCGCGACTGCGCTTTACTGCGCCGCCTACCTTCTTTGTAACGGACAAACCAAGTCTGTTTACGTATATCTTTTGAGGGTGTTCCTTGCGAAGTCTTTTTGCATGGAGATCCCGCAACACGTATACGCAGACGTATCTGCCGAAAAAGTGCTTTCCGGCGCGGTATGCCTTGTTATAAAGATGATGCTCTTTAATTGCTGGATATTTCATTTCGCATCTCTCCTTGTATTTCCGCCAATCTTCCGTTTGTTTTGTGTCATTTGACCCTTTTTTCTCTGTGGGTCCCCAGAGCAAAAAACCCCGATGCCGTACATATAATGCGCGCATTTGGCGTCACTGTTATGATAGGTCATCGGTGTTTTATGTTGATAGAGTTTTTCTAACTTATGTTTCCGTAAATTACGGTACCGCAGGCGGTATTAGTAGGTCAGTCTCTTTCTGCCTTTTGCACGACGTCTCTTAAGAACGTTTCTGCCGTCGGATGTCTTCATTCTCTTTCTGAAGCCGTGTTCCTTTTTTCTCTGACGCTTTTTGGGCTGGTATGTTCTGAGCATCTGATGCACCTCCTTGAATTTTTTCGGAAGCGTTTGGCATACAGCACTATGGGCTGTTTTACGCTTTTATACAATGACATCGTATATTATACAACAACGAGGAGGGTTTTGTCAAGGATTTTTTGAAATTTTTTTGATTTTCCCTCAATTATTTTATAATATACGTGTTTTTTCGGTGGAATTTTTCATAAAAACGGCGGAGACTGAAGGGTGAGAAACTTCAAGCTCCGCTGTTTTTATATGATTAAGTGAATTTACGAGTAACTTAAATTACTTGTTCAATCCGTTGAGTGCCTTTGTGAACTGGCTCTTCTTATGAGCAGCGGCATTCTTGTGAATAATGCCCTTGGATGCGGCAACGTCAATTCTCTTAACAGCAACCTTGTATGCTGCCTGAGCTGCTTCCATATCACCGGAAGCGATAGCTGCGTTGTACTTCTTGATGTCTGTCTTCATAGCGGACTTGAACATCTTGTTCTGAAGTGTCTTTGTAGCTGTGACCTTTACGCGCTTCTTAGCTGACTTAATATTCGGCATTTCTCTACCTCCATGTAATTTTTACATATGATGTACGGACGCCCTCAGTCTGAGAGGGTACATCGGGACAGCCGCTCATACAGTAATATATCATACCACAACTTTTTTGAAATTGCAAGAGGTTTTTTGAATTTTTTGAAAATTTTTTATTTTATTTTCGTCGCTTTTTGCCAACAGCGGCAAAAAGTGACCAAAAAACGCCGCAAAAGAGAGGGAGGTTGCGATTCCTCCCTCTCTTTTGAATCTCTCCCACACAAACGCCTGCTCGATTGCTGTTTATAGCGGTTAAGACGGATATTTTGTTTTTTTGCCGGCTATTCAGGCGTGCAAGCAAGCTTGTCTATTGAGGCGTCGTCTACCGAAAAGATTATATTGCCAATGTATCGCAGATGCTTTCTGTAATGTCCGACGCGATAAGACAATGCTCTCCGTATAGCTCCGCCGCAAAATCCCCTGCAAGTCCATGCAAATACGCCCCAATAGCGACCTTGTGCAAAAGCGACCTTGCTTCAAGCGCCTTGTTCCCAAGCATACTTGCAAGTATTCCCGCGAGCACGTCGCCCGAGCCTGCCGTTGCCATACCCGCGTTTCCGCTCTTATTTATATAAACCGTCTTTCCGTCCGTGATGACTGTCTCGTGGTCTTTGAGCAGAGTTATCACGCCGTATTTTTGCGAAAATTCCATCGCGCCGTTCACGGGGCTGTCAAGCAGCTCTGCAACCGTCTTGCCGCAAAGACGCGAAAGCTCCTTCATGTGCGGCGTAATTACCGTCCGTCTTCTCTGCTCTGCCGACAAATTCTCCCACAGATGCATATTCTCCGCGAGAAGATTTAATCCGTCCGCGTCGATAATAAGCGGACAATTTGCGTTTTTAAGTGTGATTTCAAGTATTTTCCCGGATGTATCACTCTTTCCGAGCCCACAGCCGACAAGCACCGCGTCCGCGCGCGTGACCTCGCTCTTGAGCAATTCTGCGTCGAATTTGTCTCCGTACAGAAGCATCACCGCCTCGGGGACAACAGCCGCCACGGGCGAGAAATTTTCCTTATGCGTAAACACGCGCACAAGCCCTGCGCCCGTTCTCAGCGCCGCCTTTGCGGACAATGCCGCCGCACCGCACATTGCAAGTCCGAGGCTTTCGGTCTCGGGATAGCTGCCGCAAATACACAAAACGTTGCCGTAGTCGCCCTTATTTGTCCTCTGCTCCCTTGCCTTAAAGCAAAAGCGCAGATCATTCAGATCCACGCTCCTGCATAAAAGCTCGGGAAAAATTTCCCTGATACTCATTTATTATTCCTCTGTTTCGGGGAGCTTTTCAACGGTTATCGTAAGCTCGGTCGTGCCTTCGGGGAGCTTGTATCCCTTTGCGTCAAACTTATATCCCGTTGCCTGCACGATCTGAAGGAGGTAATCGGAGGGCTCAATAGCAAAGCCTGCCTCGCCCTGCGCGTTTGTGAGCGAGTATACGGGGCACTTGCCCGTCTTTTCGTCTGTCATCTTGAAGGTGACACCTGCGACGGCTTTTCCGTCCGCATCAACTACCTTTATTTTGTAGTTTTCTGCCTTGGTCGTGGGCTGCTCGGCAACGCCGATACCCGTGTCCTTCTTGGGCTCAACGAAGAATACGTCCTTGATAACTATCTGCGTTTTGGGGGAGGACTGCTCGCCCGTTGTTGCGTTCTTGGTTACCTCTACCTTTGCTATGGCGTCAACGACGTCCATACCCGCAAGCACGTATCCGAAGGATGCGTAGAGCTTGTTGAGGTCAGCCGAGTCCGCGTGCATTATAAAGAACTGGCTGGTCGCGGAGTCGCGGTCGGTGGTGCGCGCCATGGAGATGATCCCTCTTTCGTGGAGGAGGTTGTTTACGTGACCGTTCTCGGTGAACTCACCGTAAATTGCGTCCGTCTTCTTGTCGCTGCCCGACTTTGTAACGCCGCCGCCCTGGATCATGAAGTCCTTTCTGACTCTGTGGAAGACGGTATCCTTATAGAAATCGCTTGCAACGAGCTTTTTGAAGTTAGCAACCGTCTTGGGAGCTATGTCGCTTCTGAGCGCGACGATAATATCGCCGTAGCCCTCAACTCTGATGGTGACGAAGTCGGATTCTCTATTCGTAGCTACGAAATCATCGTAGTCGTAAGCGTCGATCTCCTTTGCTACCTTGTCCATATCAACGTCAAGGCCGATGCCTGTCTTCGTGATATCGTAATAAATGCCCTCGGTGGCAAGCTTGTCGTCCTCGGAATACTCGGGGTATTCAAATTCTGTTGCCTGTTCCTCGTGGTCATGGTCGTGCTCTTCGTTGTACTTGAGCACCGCAACAACGAGAGCGGCGTCAATAAGCACGAGAATAGTAACTATAACGATTATAAGTATAGTTTCTCTGAGCTTCTTCTGCTTTGCCTTTTTTCTGGCAGAGATCTTTTTTTCGTCTGTAAGAATATCCTTTTTTGCCATAATAAACCTTCCTGAAGTTTTTCGTAATTTACATATCAATTTATTGTATCACTTTTTTCTCATAAAGTCAAGGCTTATTTTTTAGTGATATAAAATAGGTGCGCATTTGCATAGAATGTATCAAAAACGGAGGCGGAGATGGAAGGCTTGGGATACACTGAGAGGGCGCATAAAATGATATTTTTCGGTGGAGTAATTCTCCTTGTCGGGCTTTTGCTGCGCTTTTTGTGGGTGCCGATGCTTCCGTTCGCCCTCTCGTGGCTTATATCCTTACCCGTGCGAGGGGTTGCCGGACGCGTGTCGGAAAAGACGAAAATTCCGTTTGGGGTAGCGGCGGCGTGCTGTCTTGTGCTCTGCTTTGTGAGTGTTGGCGGCTTGCTCTGGCTCGGCATCCGTGCGCTTTGCGGTGAGATACTTGACCTGTATTCAAGTCTGTCGCAAAATCCCGAGCTGATACTTGATTTTTTTCGCGGCGTTGGAGATAAAATGACGGGCGCGGGTGGAATATTTTCTTTTTTTGAAAAACTTCTGAAGAATGAAGAGCTGTCGGGGTTGGCGGGCGGTATTGAGGAGGCGGTCTCGGACACGGTGGCAAGTCTCATAATAAGCCTTGGCGAAAAGCTCTCGGGAGGGGCGGTGAGCCTTGCGGCAAAATTGCCGTCGGCTTTATTGTTCTGTCTGACCTTTTTTCTGTCCTGCTTTTATTTTTGCTGTGACGAGGGAAGGATTTCGGGCTTTTTTGCGTCCCTTTTGTCGGAAGGCTCGCGCACTCGCATATTGCGGTGGAGCTCACAGATAAAGGGCGTGCTCACGGGATATCTCTTAGCGACAATATCCCTTTGCGGCATAACGCTCTTTGTCGTCCTTTGCGGACTTTTGTGTATCGGGTGCAGATACGCAATTTTGCTATCGCTCGTCATAGCGATAATCGACGCGCTCCCCTTGCTGGGCGCGGGGATAATTTTGCTTCCGTGGAGCCTTGTCTGCTTTCTCGGCGGGGACGTGGCGGTGGGCGTCGCGCTGATAATTATCTGGGTGATCGTGACGGTCGCGCGGCAGGTTGCAGAGCCGAGACTTCTCGGAAAGAAAATGGGGCTTCACCCCCTCGCGGTGCTTATGTCCGTTTACGTCGGCGCGGAGATATTCGGCTTTGCCGGGATGATTGCAGGACCTCTTGTTGCAGTCGGAATTAAATCAATTTTGCCAATAATTACGAAAAAACCGAGAAAATGATTTATATTCGTGCTATTGACAAGAATTTTTTGATATAGTATAATTATTATATATGACTTGGCAAAGGAGAGGTAACTCTTATGGAAAAGACAAGACTTTGCGAGCTTTCTCGCATGGCTACGAAGATCCGCATGGGAATAATTGAAGCAACCCACGCGGCGGCGTCGGGACACCCCGGCGGCTCACTCTCGATTTCGGATATTCTGGCTTATCTGTATTTTGAGGAGATGAATGTTGATGTAAATAACCCGAAAATGGACACGCGCGACAGACTTGTACTGTCAAAGGGACACACCGCGCCTGCGCTTTATTCCACCTTGGCACTCAAGGGCTTTTTCGACGGCGACGCGTTGAGAACTCTCCGTCAGGCAGACAGCTTTTTGCAGGGACATCCCGACATGAAGGGAACACCCGGCGTCGATATGACCACGGGCTCTCTCGGTCTTGGTATCTCTGCGGCTTGCGGTATGGCGCTTGCGGGCAAGATAGACGGCAAAAATTACAGAGTTTACACTATTCTCGGCGATGGCGAGAGCGAGGAAGGGCAAGTGTGGGAGGCGGCAATGTTCGCGGCTCACTATAAGCTCTCCAACCTCTGCGTTATAGTTGACTACAACGGTCTTCAGATAGACGGCCCCGTTGCAGATATAATCGGTCCCGCTCCCTTCGAGCCTAAGTTTGAGGCGTTTGGCTTTAACGTCATTACTATCGACGGACATAATTTTGACGAGATAGACGCGGCGTTCAAGGCAGCCCGTGCTTGCACGGACAAGCCCACGGCAATTATAGCAAACACCGTCAAGGGCAAGGGCGTGTCCTTCATGGAAAACAAGGTGAACTGGCACGGCAGCGCCCCCAAGGACGACCAGTACGAGCAGGCAATGGCAGAGCTTAACGCTACGCTCAAATCTATAGGCTGATAGGAGGACGTCAAAATGGCAGATAAGATAGCTACAAGAGAAGCATACGGCAAGGCTCTCGTTGAGTTTGCCGATAAATACGATTACGTCGTTCTTGACGCGGACCTGGCGGAGGCGACAAAGACCGTAATGTTCAAAAAGGCTTGTCCCGACCGCTTTTTCGACTGCGGTATCGCTGAGGGCAACATGATAACCGTGGCTGCGGGACTTGCGGCGGCAGGCAAGGTGGCGTTTGCATCCTCCTTTGCAATGTTTGCGGCAGGACGCGCGTTTGAGCAGGTAAGAAACTCGGTGGGATATCCTCACCTTAACGTAAAAATAGGCGCAACTCACGCGGGAATAACCGTCGGTGAGGACGGCGCAACGCATCAGTGTCTTGAGGACATCGCACTTATGCGAACAATTCCCGGCATGACGGTCGTAAACCCTGCGGATGCGGTAGAGGCTCGCGCGGCAGTCGAGGCGGCTATTACCACATACGGCCCCTTCTACATGAGATTTGGCAGAGCGGCAGTTCCGGTAATAAACGACAATCCCGACTACAAGTTTGAGCTTGGAAAGGGCGTTCTTCTCCGCGACGGCAAGGACGTGACCATAGTTGCCACGGGCATTATGGTAAGCATGGCTCTTGAAGCGGCAGAAGCACTTGCGGCAGAAGGAATTGACGCGCGCGTTATAAATATTCACACCATAAAGCCCATTGACCGAGAGATACTCGTCAAGGCGGCGTCCGAGACGGGCGCTATAGTGACCGCAGAGGAGCATAATATAATCGGCGGTCTCGGCGCGGCGGTCAGCGAGGTAATATGCGAGGAATGTCCCGTGCCCGTAGTCAAGGTCGGTGTAAACGACAGCTTCGGACGCTCGGGCAAGGTCCCGCCCCTTCTTGAAATGTACGGCCTCACCCCCAAAAATATTCTGGAAAAGGCAAAGAAGGCAATCAGCTTGAAATAATAAGGTTAAACAACTACGAAAAAAAGCGCAAGAACATTTTCTCCGTTGCCCTTAACGGAGAGTTTGCGGACACAAAAAAACGGCAGAGAACTTGTTTTCTCTGCCGTTTTGTGGTATAATGGAACTAACGAGAAGCCTCTCCCTTTGGGAGAGGTGGCGGCGAAGCCGACGGAGAGGGCAAAATGGAGCAAAAACCATTAAAGAAAAACAATAAATTATTAAATGTTGCAAGAATTTTGCGCCGTAATATGACCCGGCAAGAAAAGCATTTAT
>JAFTKY010000053.1 GCA_017453005.1 Clostridia bacterium
ACAGACAGTGTGCCAACGCATAGTACACCGTATAGAGCATCGGAGAATATTCTTCGTCAGAAAATTCTGCTTGATATTCAGTTAAAATTGTTTGATATATATCTATGGCAACAGCATCGTCCTTATACAGTTCAAAGAACTCGTCGTACACATCCATAAATTCATCGCTTTGTTTTATACCTGGTCCCCATGCGCTCATAACTATACCACCTTTCTTTTTTACCATTATACATACCATAAGTTTGTCAGGAGTTCAACCGTTTCGCCGGCTCCAATCCGGCTACAGTGCTCCCTTGGCGATGATGGGAGCTGCACTTGACCGCTATCTTCCGGGAGCTATGCTATGTTTGAAAATGAAGTCTATGTATGTTATTTTATGTAATCCACATCCGTGCGATAGCCATACACAAACACTGCATCCTCGGTCACTTCACCGGGAACATGAACAGCTCTCAAAACTTCGATTACCCTCGTTCTGTTTTCGGGTGTCAATCGAATTTTGAGCCATTCGATTTGTTTGTGGTCAACCATATCGGAGCCAAAATGCGACCAAGTACATTCGTAGTTTTCCACGTAGTCGTAGTTAATAAACTTAATATCCCACTCAACAAGGATATCCTCGTTGCACTCCATATTCCAAAACTTGCGACCAATTTCAGCCCATTTCGTGTTGTTCATTTTATACCCTCCTTTGCCGTGTTGATGGAGATAAGTCTGCCTTTCTTGGGTTTATTATATTGGCTTGTAAACCCAATTTGTATCTAAATCGACAACGTAGTCGGCTTTCGTGTGCGGGTCAAAAGGAAGCACTTCGTAATCATAACGCATACAAAAAGCGGAAAGAAAATCTTTTGAGCCGACAATCTTCAATAGTTCATTGGCTTTTTGGCGCAATTCAGCTTCTTCCATTCTTTTCCCATGTAATAACACATCACCGTATACTGATTCTATGTATAATATCATTTTGTGCCCTCCTTTGCTGTGTTGATGGGGGATGCCCCTGTTTATTCATTATACCACAATTTTGTAAACATTTCAACCGTTTCGCATAAATAGGCTCCCTCCGGGAGGGTTGCACAGACTGCGCTAGTGCGCTCCCGCCGTAGGCGACTGAGGGAGAGCGCGTTACAATAAAGTTTAATCAGATTTCAAAGTCGCGCAGGCTCCTTCCACCGCTATCGCGGACCCCCGTCTCGCTTCGGCTCGGTCACGCTCGGGCTATGACACAACACCGTGGTGTCATTCACTACCCTCGCGCCGCTTCGCTACCTCCCGGAGGAAGGCTTTCGCTGGTTCAAATCGGCTAGCCTAGCCAACACCAAGGGCACGCATAGCCAATGAGGTCTGTACGTAGGGTGAAGAAGCCAGATTTGAACTTTTACATAAATCGCGTAGCGATTTATGTGTGTCATTTCAAATCGGCTAGCCCAGCCAACAGATAAGGCTCGCCGATTGGCGAGCCTTATCTGTTGGCTGGGGTGGCCAGATTTGAACTGACGAATGCAGGAGTCAAAGTCCTGTGCCTTACCGCTTGGCGACACCCCAATATTTGTACCTTGATATTATATCATAACCGACGGGAAAATGTCAATAGCCTGAGAGCAAAATAAAAACCACTTTTTTGGTGACTTATCGCGAATGTGGGCGAGCACTTTTTGAGCCAATTTCAAAAAAGGTATTTACATTTTCTAAAAAAGGTTGTAAAATAATATATAGAATGTCCAACAGCGCATTTTTCGTCAAAAAAGATAAAAGGGAGCATGATATGAATAAAATGGCATACACCCCCGAACAAATTAAAATGTTTAATCTGCTGTCAAAACAATATCCGTCTATTCAGACGGCGGGCTCTGCGGTGGTAAATCTCAAGGCGATACTCAATCTCCCCAAGGGAACGGAGCATTTCCTGAGCGACCTTCACGGCGAGGCGGAGGCGTTCAAGCATATTCTCAACAACTGCTCGGGCGTCATTCGCGAGAAGGTTGACAATCTGTTTTACCGCTTCGTCTCCGAGAGTGAGAGGCGTGAGCTTTGCACGCTTATCTACTACCCCGCGGAAAAGATAGAGGAGCTTCATGCCAAGGGAGAGGATACGCCCGAATGGTACGACCTCACTCTTTACCGCCTCGTTGACCTTGCGCGCTCGGTCGCGTCAAAATACACGCGAACCAAGGTGCGTGACGCTCTGCCCGACGCGTACAAGAAGATAATCGACGAGTTGCTTCACACCTCGGGCGAGGAGCACAACAAGCAGGAATATTACAGAAACATTATCTCCACCATAATCGAGATAGGTCAGGCACCCGCCTTCGTCGAGGCGTTGTGCTCACTTATCAAGCGCATGGCGGTGGACTGCTTGCACGTGGTCGGTGACATTTACGACAGAGGTCAGCGTGCCGACAAGATACTTGATATGCTTATGGCTCACCACAACGTAGACGTTCAGTGGGGAAACCACGATATAGTCTGGATGGGTGCCGCCGCGGGAAGCCGCGCCTGTATTGCCTCGGTGCTCAATCTCGCCGTTCAGTACAACACGCTTGCCCTTGTTGAAAACTCTTACGGAATAAGCCTTCGCGACCTTATAGGCTTTGCGCAGGAGACGTACGGAGACAGCTCGGGCTTTCTCCCTCGCTCGGCAGAAGACAAGGACTACATCAAAAACAATATGAGCAGCCTTTCCAAGGCGCACAAGGCGATAGCGATAATTCTTTTCAAGCTTGAGGGACAGCTTATTTTGCGTCACCCCGAGTACGGAATGCAGGACAGACTGCTTCTTGACAAGATAGATTTCGAGAAAAAAACGGTCAATATTGAGGGCAGAGAATATCCCCTCAACGACTGTGATTTTCCGACGGTAGACCCCCAAAACCCATACGAGCTTTCAGCCGAGGAGGAGGGACTTATGTCCTCGCTTTCCCGCGCGTTCAAGCACAGCGCGACGCTTCAGGCGCACGTCAAGTTCCTTTACGCGAGGGGAAGCATCTACAAGGTCTACAACCAAAACCTTTTGTTCCACGGCTGTATTCCCATGACCGAGAGCGGAGGCTTTCAGACTGTCACCCTCTACGACGGGCGCAGTGTGTCGGGCAAGGAATATATGGATAGCTGTGACCGCATAGCGCGGCATGCATATTATTCGGGAGATATAAATTCGCTTGACTTTATGTACTATCTCTGGTGCGGAAATCAGAGCCCGCTTTTCGGCAGAGCCAAGATGACCACCTTTGAGAGATGCTTTGTCTCGGATAGGGACACTTGGGTGGAAAAGAAAAATCCCTACTACTCGTTCATTGACGATTACTCAGCCATCTGCCGCATCCTGCACGAGTTTGGGCTTGACGAGGCGACCTCGCACGTTATAAACGGACACGTTCCCGTCAAGGCGGGCGCGGGAGAAAATCCCGTCAAGGCAAACGGCAGATATATTCTAATTGACGGCGGCTTCTGCAAGGCGTACCACTCCACCACGGGCATTGCGGGATACACGCTTATATACTCGTCGCGCGGGCTCAGACTTGTGTCGCACGGCGCGTTTGAGGGCAAGGCGGCGGCTATAAAGGAGAACAAGGATATTCTCGCCACCACCGACGTGGTTTTTGAAATGATGAACAGACGAATGATGGTTGCCGATACCGACGAAGGTAAGGAGCTTATCGAGCGCATGGCAGACCTCAAGGGCTTGCTTGAAGCCTACCGCACGGGCGCGGTCAAGCCCCGAAATCAATGATAAAAAAGAGCAAACGCCGAGGCGTTTGCTCTTTAAATTTTGATATTTTAGCCTTCCGTGGAATTGTTTTCCTCGGAGGGTGCATCCTCAACAACGGGGGCATCCTCAACAACGGGGGCTTCCTCAACAACGGGGGCTTCCTCAACAACGGGTGTTTCCTCAACAACGGGGGCTTCCTCGAAAACCTCCTCTGCGGGAGCGGTGTATGCCGCCGCGCGAACTGCTTCATTCGTGAGATGTGCCACGTGCGCAAGCGCTGCCTCCTCCGCTACGATGGACTTGTTGTTTTCAAGCTCTGCCGTGTGAATGGTGTTGAACAGAAGTCCTGCGCAAACGAGATATGCGCCTATTGCCAAGGGCAAAAGACCGGCTGCTCCGCTTGAAATTTCAATATCTCCAAAGCTTGCGGTAAAGCTTGTGCCGCCGTAGAACAACGCGTAAAGAACACCCATTACGATCATGAATTTACCGGGGCACTTGGTTGCATTGTATTCACCCGTCCTACAGGTGTCCTCAAGAGCGGTTATATACTTTTCCGATCTCTTGAGCATTATGGAATAAATAATGAAGAACGCGATAAAGAGCGCGAATACAACGGTGATGCCGACCATTATGGCAAACAGTATGGTGGAATCGATGTCATAGCTTGCGATCTCAAGCGCATCCTCGTACGAGATAAGATCCTCTTCGTAGAGCGCGTTTGCTACCTCCCACATAATATCCGTGTCGCTGTATTCCTCCTCAATGGTGTTCCAGAGCGCTCCGAAAAAAGCGAGAAGAATAATGCAAAGAACGAGAACAACGATAAAGGTTATGTAGATTATATTTGAGAAAACGTGCCAGACCTTGTGAAGCCATCTGAGCTTCTTGACCTTTTTTGCGTCGGGAGCATCCTTGGACGCGTAAAGCTGCCAGCAGGCGATAGTCGCTACGATAGAGAATGCAAGGGTAAGAGCCGCGTCAAGACTGAAGCTTGATACCGTACACAAAAAGCTCACTCCGCACAGAATGCTGACGAATATGGAGAATACGAGAAAGCGAGTGGAGTGGAATACGTCGGACAAAAGCGAAAGAGTTCTTGCCTTTGCCATAAGGAATTTTCCTCTCTGGCTTTCCATCTCAAAGTGCTCGCCGCACACGTTACATATTACCGAGCCCTCAGTCAGCTCGGCGTTACATTTAGGACAATACATAGTAAGCCTCCTTGATAATTTTTTTTGATGATGTAATTATATCACAAAAGCACGCGTCGTTCAACTCTTTTTGAATATTTTTTTTTGAAACGGAAAACAAATTGTAAAAAACAAACCGAAATATGTTTATTTTGCCGAAAATGAGTTTACAAAATATAAAAAAAGTGTTATAATATTACCATGGAACGTATTGCCAAAAACGGCAATGCCTTAAACAAAACCCTTCGTACGAAAGGAAGTCAATTATGAAAAAGCATCTCAAACTGATTTCATTGGTTGTTTGTGCGGCTATGATGCTGTCTGCACTCACCGCGCTTGCGGGGATAAGCGTGTCTGCATCCGTTGCATCCGTAACGGGAACGAGCACCATCAAGAGCGAGAATATTTATCTCGGCGGAGTTGATACGGGCGTTACGTATACGCAGATGAAGCTCACGGCGGGAACGATGTACGCGCCCTCGTCTGCGGGCGTTGTCAACGTCATCGAGATAGGAAGCAACAGCGCCGCAAGATTTCAGGTCATAAACAACGGCACTTATAACTGGAGCTCTGCCACTGTTGGTTCGGCTGCGGTTACGTACAACAATACCCACAATTCCACCGTCCTTGCGGCAACCAACGCTTGCCCCTGGCTTATGGGCACGTCGGACTATGATGCTGACCACGTTTCCGCAACGGGTCCCTCCGTCAAGATCGGCGGTACGGGTATTCCCATGGGATTCGTTATGATAGACGGAGAAATATGGAACACGGGCTGGTTCTCCGACGAGAACAAGATGGATAATAAGTATTACACCGACTGGATCATATCGGGGCAGAAGGCGTTTTTCGCGCTTAACGACGGTACTTATCAGATAGCGGGTACGCCTACCGTGACGTTAAACATAACGAATACGTCCACGAGCAAAATGGCGAAGGCAGATGCAATCAACCGTACTCCCGCGCCCAACTCAATGCTTCTCTACAACAAGCGCGTATACAGCGAGTCCCTCGCGTATGCGGACGCGTACGAGGTGTATCTTGAGTGTGATACCTCCGAGTTCAGAGTAGGTCAGACCATCACGGGAACAGTCACGGCGGTCTACGAGGGTAAGGACGTCACCTATACCAATAACGACTGGAAGGAGACCCGTCCCGCGATAGGTCCGAACACCGTAGTTATCTCCGCGCGAGGCAGCTCTATAGCCGAGCTTGCGGCGGGTAAATACGAGGTTGGACATACGGTAACTATTAAATGCGACGGCGGCAGAAATACTGCTTTAAAGAAGGCGGAGCAGATAATCGGCGGCTTCTTTACGCTTGTTGAGGGCGGAGTAGAGACGGGAGAGCAGAGCAACAACAGCCAGTACCCCACGTCTATCGTAGGAATAAAGGCAGACGGAAGCGCAATGCTTATAAACGTCACCACGCAGTCCGACGGTGCTTATCAGGGCTCTCGCGCAAAATATCTCCCCGACCTTTGTATAGAGCTTGGATGCGTTGACGCGTTCATGTTTGACGGTGGCGGCTCCGCTACCTGCCTGACGCTTGAGGAAGGCGTTTACGTAAGAAGAAACGGCTGCTCGGACGGTCAGCCCAGAGTTGTAGGAAATAGCCTTGCGATAGTATTCGACGGCACGAAGACGACTACGTCCTACACCCGCTCGTCGGGAATAAAGTTTATCGACGGTGTTGCAAATAATACGCCCACCACGTTCGTTGACGAAACGGCAACGAATGCACCCACGGAAGCACCTACCGAGCCTACAGAGACACCTACCGAGCCCGAGGGTGAGGTCGTGACAGAGGCTCCCGACATTCAGGTAAGCGCGGTAACGAATTACAAATACATAGGAAACATCGACTATATAAACGGCACGGGTCCCGACGGCAGCATGACGGCGTATACGGGGCTGTGCGCGATAAGAAATTCTCAATCGTCGTCGCTCAGTATTCCCACGGTCTCGGGAATTTCCGCTACGGGAAATCATACGCTCAGTATTACGGGCTGGGCGCTCGTAAACGGAGGACAGAGCGGCCACTATTGGTCGGTTGACGGCAGCAACTGGTACGAATGCAGTGCAAGTGAATACGTGGATATGTCCAACTACGCAAGTATTCTGGATACCGCAACTCAGCTTGCGGAGCTTACGTCCACGGATAATTGTGAGGCAAATTCAAAGTTCAAGAATATATCGGCTGACCTCACGCCTTGGGCAGGGCGAACTATACCAACGGTATATTTCGCAGTAAAGGCCGCGGTTGGCTCGGGTGACAAGCTGCTGACGGTGCTTCAGATAAATAACGTCTCAGTACCCGTGCACGAATGTACGCCGGGAGCAGAGCCCACCTGCACAGAACCGCAGACCTGCACGCAGTGCGACAAGGTATACCTGCCTCCGCTCGGACATAATTGGCCCGAGAAGAGCTGTACCGAGGACTGGACGTGTACCAGATGCGGACTTATAGCGGAATATCAGGATGGACACAATTTCTCGTCGGCATTCAGCTCCAGCGCAGACGAGCATTGGCATACCTGCTTTGATTGCGGCGTGGCGTCCGAGCACGAGGCACATACGTTTGAAGACAGCGTGTGTACCATATGCGGATACGAATGTGAGCACGATACGACCGATAAGATTCCCGCAGTCAACGCGGGATGCATGGATACGGGACTTAGCGAGGGCGAGGTATGCTCTGCGTGCGGAGCTGTCGTAAAGGCGCAGGAGACTGTACCTGCGCTCGGTCACGATTGGCAGGGAAGATACGACGACGAAAGCCATTGGCTTGCATGCTCAAGATGTAATGAAGCCGAGGATAAAGCGGCGCACGTTATAGTTGGCGGACAGTGCGAGTGCGGCTACGGATGTAAGCATTCGGAGATTGAAATTATCCCCGCGGTAGACGCCACCTGCACGGAAAAGGGACTTACCGAGGGTAGAATATGTAAAGTCTGCGGAGAAATCACGGTTGAGCAGACCGAAACCGATATGATACCCCACAGCGAGGTAAAGGTGGACGGCATTGCCGCAACCTGTACTGAAAAGGGTCTTACCGACGGCAAGAAGTGCTCGGTCTGCGGTAAAACCACCGTTGAGCAGACCGAAACCGATATGATACCTCACAACGAGATTACTGTGAACGGCGTTGCTGCGACCTGTACCGAAAAGGGACTTACGGACGGCAAGAAGTGCTCGGTTTGCGGTAATATCACCCTTGAGCAGACCGAAACCGACATGATACCTCACAACGAGGTAAAGGTTGACGGCGTTGCTGCGACCTGCACGGAGAAGGGTCTTACAGACGGTAAAAAGTGCTCCGTATGTGACAAGGTTATTGTCGAGCAGACTGAGACGGACAAGATACCTCACGACAAGGTAGCTATTGGTCAGGCAAAGGACGCGACCTGCACCGAGGACGGTATTACGGCAGGTGTTAAGTGCTCGATGTGCAGTCAGGTATTTGAGGCTCAGGAGACGATTGCGGCAACGGGACATTCGTATGACGGTGACCTTGACGCAGAATGTAACGTGTGCGGAGAAATAAGAGAGATCATCACGGAAAAGCCCACGGAAAAGCCCACCGAAAAGCCCACAGAGGCACCCACAACCGCTCCTACGGAAGCACCTACAACCGCTCCTACGGAAGCACCTACAACAGCTCCTACGGAAGCACCCACGACCGCTCCTACGGAAGCACCCACGACCGCTCCTACGGAAGAGCCCACAACCACTCCTACGGAAGCACCCACAACCGCTCCCACGGAAGCACCCACAACCGCTCCCACGGAAGCTCCCACAACCGCTCCTACGGAGGATACCCCCTCGCAGCCTACAGACAGCCCGTCGGATACCCCCACGGATGGTCCCGACGCTGACGGCGGCAAGGAAAATCACAAGAGAAGCTGCGGCTCGACGCTCGGCTTTGGCGTCATAGCCATGATATCAAGTATAGCCCTTGCAGGCTATACGTTCCTCCGAAAAAAAGAGGACTAAATTAAAATAATTTATCGGGGACGCTCGCGTCCCCGATTTTTAATACACTGTGCGAGCTTCTGATGCACGGAAAACCAACCAAATCAAAGAAAAGCGCAAGCTTTTGTGAATTTAATGTTAAAAATATGTTTATTCAGTGTAAAAACAAAAAAATGCGTTTTCTGTGATATGTTAAATGTGATATAATGTTCTTACTAAATCAAGTGCAATGCCGCAAGGGAGCTCCTTGTGCGCATCTTGACAGGTGAAAGGAGATATCCTTATGAAAAGACTTCTCAAGCTTACATCGCTTACAGTTTGTCTGACGATGCTGCTGTCCTTGCTTCCCGTGTTTGCGGGTATCAGTGTGTCGGCGGAGGTTGCCGCCGTTACGGGTGCTGAAAATTCGTACAGCGAAAACATATATCTCGGCGGAATTGATACGGGTGTCAGGTATACCCAGATGAAGCTGAAAAAATACTCCACGTACGCGCCCTCGTCGGCGGGCGTTCTGAACGTTATTGAAATAGAGAGCGGCAGTGCTGCGCGCTTTCAGGTCATAAACAACGGCACGTATAACTGGAGCACGACCACGGTGGGCGCGGCTGCCGTCGCGTACAACAAAACGCACAACGCCACCGTGCTTGCGGCGATAAATACCTGTCCGTGGCTGACCGCGACCTCCGACTACGATGCAGACGGTAATTTCAGCGACAATCCTCAGGTCAAGGGCGTCAAAGTGGGAATACCCATGGGCTTCGTTATGATAGACGGAGAGATATGGAATACCAACTGGACTACCGAGGAAAACGTCATGGACGGTAATTATACCACCCACGAGGTAAAAAATCAGAAGGCTTTTTACGTTCTCAACGACAGAACGTATAAGATAACTTCAACCCCCTCAATAGATATCACGGTATCCAGCGCAAGAACGGGTGCAACGGTTACGGTTGACGGAATAAACCGCGCCCCCGCCCCCAACCTGATGCTTCTTTACAACAAGCGCATATATGATCAGTCCGTAGCATATGCCGATGCCTACGAGGTATACATAGAATGTGACTCGTCCGAATTCAGAGTAGGACAGCCCATCACGGGCACGGTCACGGCGGTATATAAGAATAAAAACGTGACCTATGCAAACAACGACTGGATAGAGGAGAGACCTGCCATTGGCGAGAATACTGTAGTCATCTCCGCGCGAGGCAGCACTATTTCCGAGCTTGCCGCAAGCGGCTTTGCCGTAGGTGACACGCTGACGGTCAACTGCTCAACGAAATCTCCGTACGTATGCAGAGCAGAGCAGATAATGGGAGGCTTCTTCACCCTAGTTGAAAACGGTCTGAAGACGGGAGAGACGAGCTCAAACCATTATCCCGTTTCAATAGTCGGTATCCGTGAGGACGGAAGCGCGATACTTATAAACATCACCTCGCAGTCTGACGGAAGCTACTACTCAACCCCCAAGAAAAATCTTCCCAAGCTCTGTCAGGAGCTTGGATGCGTTGACGCGTTTATGTTTGACGGAGGAGGATCTGCCACCTGCATTACGCTTGAGAGCGGTGTTTACGTCAGACGCTGCGGTGTGTCGGACGGCTCGCCAAGAGCAGTCGGAACCAGCCTTGCAATAGTTTACGACGGTGCGGTAACGAACGCGAGCTACAGCGCCTCGTCAGCAATCAAATATATCGACGGTGTAAATAACGATACCGCCACCACCTTCGTTGATACGGAGACGCCCACGTGGGGCGTGGTATATCCCGAGGTGACGGATAAATGGAAGGACGTGGACCTTGGAGCACCGGCAATATCAGCTTCGCCCGTATATGATGCGCGTCATTACAGAGCCAGCGTTGACTATATAAACGGAATAGGCCCGGGAGGCGACAGCAACGCATATACGGGACTTACTGCGTGCAAGAATAACTTTGACTATATAGAGCCTTTTGTTCCCGTAATTGATAAGATACCCGCAACCGACGAGCATCTTCTGAGCATAATGGGCTGGATGCTTGTTGACGGCGGTCAGGGCAAGCACTACTGGTCGGTGGATAACTACAACTGGTACGAATGTACGCCCGGCGAAGAGCCCAATATGTCAAACTACGAGAATATTCTCAGCGCGGCTATTGAATGGGGCGAGCTGACGGATACGGCTAATTGCAGAGAAAACTCAAAATTCAAGCATAAGGCGGCAGAGCTGTCACCCTTTGCGGGAATGACGCTGCCTCGCGTGACCTTTGCGGTGCAGTCCGCCAAGGGAGGCGAGATGATACCCTTCCTGGAGGTGACAAACGTCTACGTTCCCGAGCACGAATGCCGCGAGGGAGACAAGCTGACGTGCGTTGATTCGCTCGTGTGTCTGTCGTGCGGCAGGGTATATGCCGAGGCTCTCGGTCACGTGTGGCCTGAAAAGACCTGCACCGAGGACTGGGCGTGTACCAGATGCGGAGTGATCGCCGAGCATTCAGACGGACACGATTTCTCGGAGGCTTACAAGCACGACGCGAGAAATCATTGGCACGTTTGTAAGGATTGCGGCGCGCTTTCTGCCACCGAGCCACATTCGTACGACGGCGGTGCGTGCGTGTGCGGAGTGGGATGTCCTCACAAGACTACGAAAAAGCTATCCGCGATTTCTGCGAGCTGTCTTGATACGGGACTTACCGAGGGCGAGATGTGTGCTGATTGCGGCGAGATAACGGTAGCCCAGGAGACAACGGACGCGCTCGGTCACAAATGGGCGTATAATTACGACGCGAGCAGTCATTGGACGGCTTGTGCAAGATGTAAGGAGACCAAGGGCGACGTGACGGCACACGATGCGTCAAGCGGCGTGTGTGCTTGCGGATTTGGCTGTAAGCATTTGCAGACGGAGACAATTCCTGCCGTTTCCGCGACCTGTACCGAAAACGGATATACAGAGGGCAAAAAGTGTGTTTCGTGCGGAAAAATAACGGTTGAGCCCACAAAAACCGCCACAAAGCCTCATACCGAGGTAATACTTCCGGGCATTGAGGCAACCTGCACCGGCATTGGATTTACCGAGGGTAAAAAATGCTCTGTTTGCGACGCGATACTTGTTGCGCAGACAAAGCTTGAAATAAAGCCGCATACCGAAGTAGTCCTTGCGGGCGCACCCGCGACCTGCACCGAAAAGGGAATAACGGACGGCAAGATATGTGCGGTTTGCGATAAGGTCCTTCTTGAGCAGACCGAGATAGATATAATTCCTCATACCGAAATAATACTTGCAGGCGCACCCGCGACCTGCACCGAAAAGGGAATAACGGACGGCAAGATATGTGCGGTTTGCGATAAGATTTTGCTTGAGCAGACCGAAACGGATATGCTCCCTCACACTGAAATACCGCTTGTCGGCACGCCTGCAACGTGTACCGAAAAGGGAATAACGGACGGCAAAATATGCCTGGTTTGTAACAGGATCACGCTCACGCAGACGGAAATTGAAATGCTTCCTCACAGCGAGATAGGCATAGGAGAGGCAAAAGACGCGACCTGCACCGAAAATGGAATTACAGCGGGCAGAAAGTGCTCGGTTTGTGCCGAGGTGCTTGAGGCACAGGAAATTATTCCGGCAACGGGACATTCGTATGACGATGACCTCGACGCGGAATGTAACGGCTGCGGCGAAATAAGAGAGATTGCCACCGAAAAGCCCACCGAAAAGCCCACCGAAAAGCCCACGGAAAAGCCTACGGAAAAGCCTACGGAAAAGCCCACGGAAGAACCCACGGAAGAGCCTACCGAGAAGCCTACGGAAAAGCCTACGGAAAAGCCTACCGAGAAGCCTACCGAAAAGCCCACGGAAAAGCCTACGGAAAAGCCCACCGAAGAGCCTACGGAAAAGCCCACCGAAGAGCCTACGGAAAAGCCCACCGAAGAGCCTTCGGAGAAACCTAACGAAAAGCCTACCGAACAGTCTACGGAAAAGCCTACCGAGGCACCCACAGACACTCCCACCGAAGCGCCTACAACTGCTCCCCCGGAGGATACACCCACGGACAGCCCCGACGCTGACGGCGGAGAGGAAAATCACAAGAGGCGTTGCGGCTCGACGCTTGGCTTCGGCGTCATAGCCATGATCTCAAGTATAGTCCTTGCAGGCTACACTTTCCTCC
The DNA here is from genome assembly GCA_017453005.1 of Clostridia bacterium. Taxonomy (GTDB): domain Bacteria; phylum Bacillota; class Clostridia; order Oscillospirales; family CAG-272; genus SVTX01. Next base: position 13,022 of record JAFTKY010000053.1, read on the forward strand.
GAAAAAAAGAGGATTAAATTAAAATAATTTATCGGGGACGCTCGCGTCCCCGATTTTTTAATTGACATATCAAAATATTTATGTTACAATAAAATGAGAAAATGTTGCGACAGAAAGGTAAACGGAATGTCAGTTAATAAAAATATAAAAAAACCCGAGCTGCTCTCACCCGCAGGCAACTTTGAAAAGCTGAAGGCGGCTTTGCTTTACGGAGCGGACGCGGTCTACTGCGCGGGACAGAGCTTCGGTATGCGCTCGGCGGCAGACAATTTTACCGTCGAGGAGCTGCGCGAGGCGGTGGAATATACCCATGCGCGAGGCAAAAAAATATATCTCACGCTCAACACCATGCCCCACGGTGACGAATACGCAGAGCTTGAAAAATTCATACTTGAAATAAAGGATTTTGGAATAGATGCGTTTATCGTGGCAGACCTTGGCGTTATGTCGCTGGTTCAGAGACTTGCTCCTCACATGGAGATACATATCTCCACGCAGGCAAGCATAGTATCTCCCGAGGCGGCTCGCGCGTACGCGTCTCTTGGCGCGAAAAGACTTGTGCTTGCAAGGGAATTGAGCTTTCATGAGATAGAGGCTATAAGACTTGGAATTTCTCCCGAAACCGAGCTTGAGGCGTTTATTCACGGCTCTATGTGCGTGTCGTACAGCGGCAGATGTATGCTCTCGCAGATGATGACGGGCAGAGACGGAAACCGCGGCAAATGCACGCAGCCCTGCCGTTGGAATTACGTCGTTTACGAGGAAAAGCGTCCCGATATGCCCATTCCCGTGGAGCAGACGCCCCTGGGCACGTTCATCATGTCCTCAAAGGATATGTGTACTATTGAGCATATCCCCGAGCTTATCCGCAGCGGAATAAACTCCTTCAAAATCGAGGGCAGAATGAAGTCCGCGTATTACACCGCCGTCGTCACGAATGCGTACAGAATGGCGATAGACAAATATTTCGAGGATCCCGAAAATTACGTATATAACCCCGATTGGTACCGTGAGCTTGACAGCGTCTCACACAGAGAATACTGCACGGGCTATTATCTTGACAGCCCCATGGAGAACCATCAGCTTGCAACGCAAAACGGCTATATCCGTGAAAAGGCATATTTCGCAACTGCAACCGACTATAATGAAACCGAGGTGGAAAAGCTGTCGGAGGCGGGAATATTGCATGAGAATGAAAACGGCAGACTGTATAGATTTATTCAGCGCAACAAGGTCTGTGTCGGTGACTCGGCAGAGGTCATCTCGCCCGCAAAAATAGGACAGCCCTTTGCCGTGAGTGAGCTTTATCTCCCCGACGGTACGCCCCTTGAGTCCGCACCTCACCCGTCCATGATATTCTGGTGCCGCGTTCCCTTTGAAGTGCGCGAGGGCGATATCATGCGCTCGGGAAACTGATTTTTGGAGAAGGATATGTTATTTGTTGAAATTTTAAAATCCGTGCTTTTCGGAATAGTGGAGGGCATAACCGAGTGGTTGCCCGTATCAAGCACGGGACATCTTATATTGCTCGGAGAATTTCTCTCTCTTGATACCGCACCCGAGCTTGGCGCGACCTTTGCCGCGGAATATTCAAGTATGTTCGAGGTAGTCATTCAGCTCGGCGCGATACTTGCCGTGGCGGTCATTTATTTTCAGAAGCTCAACCCATTCTCGCGTCTCAAAAGCTCGGGCGAGAAAAAGGGAACCTGGGTGCTTTGGGGCAAGGTGGCTTTGGCGAGCATCCCCGCGGCGCTTATCGGTGTCGTTGGAGACAAGATACTTGAAAAGCTCTCGGGACGTGACATTGACGGCTGGATATTCAACTGGCAGGTAGTTGCGGCGGCACTCATAATTTACGGAATTTTGTTTATCCTCGTTGAGAAGCTTCATAAGAGCAAAACGGCAGTTGACAGGGTTGAGGATATAAGCGTCGGTCAGGCGATGGCTATCGGTTGCTTTCAGGTGCTCTCGATAGTACCGGGAACGTCGCGCTCGGGCTCGACTATACTCGGCGCGAGAATGATAGGCGTATCCCGTCCTGCGGCGGCTGAATTTTCCTTCTTCCTTGGTATTCCCGCTATCGCAGGTGCGGCTCTTATCAAGGGCGCGGGCTTTGTCGGATACGTTATGGAAAACAACGTCAGCATACCGCTCACATCAATAGTCGCGCTTATAGTCGCAACGGCAGTTTCGTTTGCCGTTTCCATGCTCGTCGTAAGATTCCTCGTTGACTTCGTTAAAAAGCACAGCTTTATACCCTTTGGTGTGTATAGAATAATTCTCGGCGTGCTCGTGATACTTTATTTTGCGATCTGGGGCTGATATTATGGAAAAGCTGCGTATAATTTACCCAATAATCGTTGAGGGCAGGTACGACAAAATAAAGCTGTCCTCACTTATTGAGGGCACGGTGATTACAACCGACGGCTTTGCGCTATTTAAAAATTTGGAAAAGCTTGCGCTGCTGAGAAGACTTGCCGAAAAAACTCCCGTTATAGTGCTGACCGATTCTGACGGCGGAGGAAAGGTCATACGCTCGCATATAGCCTCCGCAATCCCGAAGGATAGACTTATCCAGCTCTATATCCCGCAGATAAAGGGCAGGGAAAAGCGCAAGGAGAGTGACTCAAAGGAGGGGTACCTCGGCGTTGAGGGAGTGGACGCGGATATCCTTCGCGGAATTCTTTTGCCGTTTTCCGGCGACGGAGAAAAAGCCGACGGACAGATAGCGCGCGCACAGATAACCAAGACGGATTTCTTCTGCGACGGGCTATCGGGCGGTGAGTGTAGCTCTCAGAAGCGAGATGCGCTGGCAGAAGCACTCGGGCTTCCAAAGAAAATGACTGCCAACGCCCTGCTTGAAGCTGTAAAAATTTTGTGTACTTATGACGAATATAAGAACATTTTATTAAAACTCAATTAAAATGTCCGCTTGCGGTTTGGAAAAATTTTCCGCAAGCGGGCATTTTTTTGTATTTTTTGCTTGAAAATACTGCGATTTGTCACACTTTTGCTGCTTTGGTATATATTTATGGGTAGAAAAGGTGCGCTCAAAACACAAGCATAGTTGACAAAATCAAAATATTATGTTATAATATGTCGAAATATATTTAAAATCGAGAAAACGTCTAATTTATATTTGCAACGGAGGAAAACATTTTTGCCCGTTGCAGGTCCCGGCAAACCGAACGTCCCGCCAAAAAATTTTGATTTGGCGCGGCGCATACTTTCAGGAGGACGAAATGGATAATTTCAAAGAAGATAGAATGTTCGAGGAAGAACAGCAGCCGAATTTTGAGGGCGAATTTGATTACAGGGTCAATTATTCCGACGAGTATTACGAGGAATATATGGCGAAATTCGAGCCCAATAAGAAAAAGCGCGTGCTCTATCGCTTCATAAAGCGTACCTTTGACATAGTTATGTCGCTGCTTATGATAATTCTTCTGGCTATTCCCATGGCAATCATAGCTATCATTATCAAGTGTGACAGCAAGGGCCCCGCAACCTTTAACGGTGAGCGCGTGGGCAGACACGGAAAGAAGTTCAAGTGTTATAAATTCAGAACGATGAGGACAGATGCTCCTCACGAATGTCCCACCTCGCTGCTCGACCATCCCGAGCAGTATCAGACCCGCGTTGGAAGAAAGCTGCGTAAGTATTCTCTTGACGAGCTTCCCCAGCTGCTTTGCGTTTTCGTCGGTACGATGAGCTTTATCGGATACCGTCCGCTCATTCCTAAGGAAGAAAACTGCAACGAGATGAGAAAGAAGCTCGGCGTGCTGTCCATGCGTCCCGGTATATCGGGATTTGCTCAGGTGCACGGCAGAGACGACGTTTATTATAAGAACAAGGCTATAATGGACGCGCAATACGTAAAGAACGCAAGCCTCTGGCTTGACCTCAAGCTCATGTTCCAGACCGTTTGGGTAGTTCTCAATCGCAAGGGAAATCAGGACGAGGATGCCAAAAAGGGCAAGGCTGAAGACCAGACCGAAAACAAATAAGACATTTTAAAAATCAAACGATATTTGCGAGACACACGTGTTAATAATACACCAAAAGGGTATTACGGGTGTCTCGCAAAAAAATTGGGATTGTTGCTATGTTAGATAATGTAATAAAAAACAAAATATTCAATTTTATATACACGCCGCTCCTATGCCTGTTGGCGTGTCTTATAGTTGTTTGCGAGGTGGAGATATACGGAGCGGCGGTTATGGTACTTATTGCGGCGGCGATGCTCGTCGTATCCTCAAGGCTTACTGACGCCATGCTGCCCGTAATGCTTTTGTCCGTATTTGTAACGAAGCTTTACGATCTGCTCGGCAACGACGAATACAGAGCACAGCTCTTTCAGATAATCTGGGTAGCCGTTCCCGTCGTCGCGGCGGTTATTTTCCATTTCGTTTATTACAGAAAGCCCTTCGTCATAGGCCGCTCGTTCTGGGGATTGTGCGGGATATCCGTGGCACTTATTCTCGGCGGCGTGGGAACACTTCCCGCAGAAGACTATTTTTCGGGCGCGCTGTTTTACGTTCTGGGGCTCGGAGTCGGCATGATGGCGTTTTATCTTCTCGTCAAGTCGCAGTGGAGCGAGGACGAGAATTGTGAGCTTTTGCGCGTCATGTATATTATGGGGCTTTTTGCGAGCTTCTGCATTGTTATGTTTTACGTGCGCGGCTGGGACGAGTTTATAAGCACAAGAGAATTTTTGTGGTTTCAGTCCAAAAACAATCTGTCTACGTTCTTGATGCTCGCAATGCCGTTTCCCGTGTTCTTTGCGGTCAAAAATCCGCTTCATATGCTCTCAACCCTCGTCATGTATATCTGCATGATATTCTCGGGCTCTCGCGGCGGACTTCTGATGGGAACCGTAGAGCTGTTTATTATACTTCTGGCGTACGTCATACTCTATCCGCACAACCTAAAGCAGAGAATTATTGCAATAGCTTCGTCCGTTGTATTCGGCTGTGCTGTGCTGTGCTGTATTCCTCTTATTGCAAGACTCAACGGCGTGTCGGGCGACTCGGGCGAGACGATATTCAATATCAGCGAGCTTATTGAGAAGCTGAAGGGGTATCTCGTGCGTGAGGACGAGGTAAGGTTCCGCGTGCTTCAGCGAACGGGGGATAACTTCAAGAGCAATCCTCTCTTTGGCGTTGGTATGGGATACAGAGGCAACGAGGATATATGGAGCTCCAAGGCGGGAGCCATGAACTGGTATCATATGTGGTTTGCGCAGGTGTTCGCAGGACTTGGAATACTCGGCGTCCTGACCTACGGCTATCAGCTTGTCGACAGAATTATTATTTTTTTCAAAAACAGAAATAATCTCACTCTCACGCTCATGCTCTCGTATATAGGTCTGTTTTTGATGTCGCAGGTAAACCCCGGGGAGTTTTGTCCCGCGCCGTACGCAATGCTCGGCGTTACCTTCTTTATAATCATGGAAGGCAATAAAAACGACAAAGTAATTTTCAAAAAGAAATAAATAAAACGCGCTATGGGGAATGACAGACTCACGTAGCGCGTTCTCTTTTTGTAAACTTTTAAATTATACACTTTGTCTTGTTGACAAAACAACAACTTCGTGGTATAATTTAGTTGTTTTTACAACAATGTGTAATTGGAGTGTAACAATGGAGAAAAGATTTAAGCTGTTTACTACGCTTGTAGCGAACATAAACCGCAGCATACGCAGAATAAAAACCGAGGAGATGTCGGAGTTCAATCTCAAAAGCGTTCACGTCTCGTGCATATACTATCTTTACAGCGAGGGCGCGCTTACGGTAAAGGAGCTTTGCGACGTCTGCGAGGAGGACAAGGCAAACATCTCGCGCTCTGCGGAATATCTTGAGGAATGCGGATATATCGTTGAAAGACCGAAGGATGCAAAGAGGTATAAATCTCCGCTTGAGCTTACCGATAGCGGCAGAGAAATAGGCAAGATAATTGCGGATAAGATAGACAGAATTCTCTTTGAGGCGAGCGTCGGAGTATCCGAGGAGGAGAGAGCAGCGCTTTACAAGAGCCTCGGTCTTATATGTGAAAATTTGCAAAGAATATGCGATAATTACGAATCGGAGGCATAAAAGTGAAAATAAAGGCAGTTTTATTTGACCTCGACGGAACGCTGCTCCCCATGGACCAGGATACCTTTATAAAGGCATACTTCGGCGCGCTCGTGAGAGCGCTCGCGCCCCACGGCTATGACCCAAAAACCCTTGTGGACGCCATCTGGCAGGGAACGGCGGCTATGATAAAGAATAACGGAGACAAGCTCAACGAGGAAGCCTTTTTTGAGGTGTTCCGAGGATATTACGGTGATAGAGCGTACACGGATAAGCATTTGTTCGACGAGTTTTATGAGAATGATTTTGACCGCGAGGTTTGTCCCTCCTGCGGGTATGACGCCGAGGCGTATCCCGCGGTGAAGCAGATAAGAGACATGGGATACAGAGTAATTCTCGCGACCAACCCGCTTTTCCCGTCGTCAGCGACCGAGAGCCGAATGTCGTGGGTAGGATTTTCGCCGAGTGACTTCGAGCTTTTCACCACGTACGAAAATTCCCGTCACTGCAAGCCCAATCTCGATTATTACAGAGACATACTCGAAAAAATCGGCTTGTCTGGTGAGGAATGTCTGATGGTCGGAAACGACGTTGGCGAGGACATGATAGCCGAGCAGCTCGGCATGAAGACCTTTCTTGTGACCAGAGACCTGATAAACAAGCAGGGCAAGGATATTTCCGTGTATCCGAGGGGAGATCTCTCCGACCTTATTGAATATATTAAAACGTTTAAGTGAGGATAATATGAGCAGAAAAATCAAGATAGTTACAGATTCAGCATCCGATATTCTGAGTGTTGACGGAGTAGATTTTCAGTCCGCGCCACTAAAAATAATCACGTCGGAGCGTGAATACGTGGACGATTCACAGCTTGACGTATACGGTATGGCAAGCGACCTTCAAGGCTATAAGGGGCGCTCGTCGACCTCGTGTCCAAACGTCGACGATTGGCTTACGGCCTTCGGAGATGCAGACGACGTATTCTGCGTTACTATCACGGGTACGCTCTCGGGCAGCCATAACACCGCGTGTATCGCAAGAGATACATATATGGAGGAAAATCCGGGCAGGCGTGTTTTCGTGCTTGATTCACTGTCCACGGGCCCCGAGATGGGACTTGTAATCGACAAGATACGTGAGCTTGTGCTTGAGGGCAAGGACTTTGATGAGATATGCCACACGGTGGAGAATTACTCAAAAAAGACGGGACTTTTGTTTATGCTTGAGTCCATGAAGAACCTCGCGAATAACGGGCGCGTCAGCCCCGTGGTCGCCAAGGTTGCGGGAATTCTCGGCATACGCGTAGTCGGTAAGGCGAGTGACAGAGGAGACCTTGAGATGCTTGACAAATGCCGAGGAGAGAAAAAGGCGTTTGAGTCGATAATTTCTCACCTCCGCGCGCTTGGACTTCGCGACGGTAAGGTCAAGATCGGGCATTGCTGTAACGAGGCGTCGGGAAACACACTCCGCGAGCTTATTCAAAAGGAATTTGAAAAGGTCAAGGTCGAGCTTTATCATTGCAGAGGACTTTGTACCTTCTACGCCGAGATGGGCGGCTTGCTCGTCGGATTTGAAAAGGCGTGAAGGAGAAAACGGAAAAGAGGGGCAGAGCCCCTCTTTTATTTTATGTCGGTTTATCTCGCGCCCGAGGGGGGCGCAGCATAGAACGAAAAAAGAGCTCCACGGTAATCAAAAAATTAAAGCTGGGAATCGAACCTTCAACTCAAATTTGCACGCAAATTTGAGTTGTACGATTTCTCGCGCCCGGGGGGGTCACCAACAAAAGAACAGAGGAGCATTGCTCCTCTGTTCTTTTTTTGGTGACCCATCCGGGAATCGAACCCGAGTTTCCAGCGTGAGAGGCTAGCGTCTTAACCGCTTGACCAATGGGCCGCTGTCTGCGACTTGTATATTATATCACAGACTTTTGAAAAAATCAATACCTTTTTCAAAAAAAGTTGAAAAAATTTTTTGAGCCCTTTAAAGCGTGGAAAATGCCCGAGATTTTTGAAGCTCTCGGGCATAAATTCCTTGTGTCTGTGGGGCTTTACGTCAATTCTCCGCAGAGGTCGGTCTCCATAAGCTCCTTTATTTTGTCGCTGTCATAGCCGCGGCTGAACAAATAATACAGCTTTGCGACTGCCGCTTCGGTGGTGAGGTCGTAGCCGCAGACCGCGCCCGCGTCCTTGAGCATCATGCTTGTCTCATACGCACCGAGCGTTACTCTGCCGTTTGGACATTGCGTACAGACCGTGATGACCGTGCCGTTTGCTATTGCCTTTTTTATTATCGGCAAAAGCTCGTTTTCGCCGCCGGGGACGTTGCCCGCGCCAAAGGTCTCAATGACGATTCCGCGAAGCTTGTCCGTCATTATGGGTTCAAAAAGCTCAAACTGTATACCGGGGAATATTTTGATAACGCCAATCGGTATGGGGCTCAGCCGCGTGACCTTGAAGGGCTTGTCGCTCGGGGCTCGGAGCAGGGCGTTACTGTATTTTATTTCTATTCCCGCCTCTGCAAGATACAGACAGTTGGGGGAGCGGAAGGCTTCAAGCCCGTCGGCTGAGTATTTCGTGGCTCTGTTGCCTCGCAAGAGCTTGCCGCCAAAGTACAGACACACCTCTCGCGCCTTACCGTCAGCCGCTATCATGAGCGACTCGATGAGATTGTCGCGCGCGTCGCTTCGTATCTCGCACAGAGGTATCTGCGAGCCCGTCAGTATCACGGGCTTATTCAGATTTTCAAGCATGAATGACAAAGCGGAGGCGGTATACGCCATAGTGTCCGTGCCGTGAAGCACGACGAAGCCGCAATAGTCGTCATATCTTTTTTCTATTTCCTCGGCTATCACGTTCCACTCGCGCACCGTCATGTTCGACGAATCAAGCAAGGGGTAGAGCTCAACGAGGTCCCACTCGGGCAGTCTTTCATTGTGAAAGTCCTCGGTCTCATTCAGCTTTTTTTCAAGATAGCCGCGGCGCGGCGCGTAGCCCTTCGGAGTTTTTACCATGCCTATCGTGCCGCCCGTGTATATGATACAAACCTTTTTCATTTTAACCTCTCAAATTTTGTATTCCTCGGCAAGCGCCTTGAACGCGGGGAGCGCACTGAGAACTCTTTGCTTGTCGGTGCAATAAGCTATACGGACGTATCCCGAAACACCGAAATCGTCGCAGGGAACTACCAATATCTCATGCGCCTTTGCTCTCTCGCAGAACCTGTACGCGTCATCCTCAAGTGCCTTGACGAAAAGGTAAAACGCGCCGTCGGGCTTTACGCACTCATATCCGTAGCTTGTGAGACTGTCGTAGAGCAGGTCGCGGTTCTCCTTGTATATCTCAATATTGACCTTCGCGTCAATACAGCGCGCTATTACCTGCTGAAACAGACTTGGTGCGCAGACGTATCCGAGCGCGCGTCCCGCGCCGCAAACGGACAGATATATATCCTCGCATCCGTCCATGTCGGGACAGACCGCAATATATCCTATTCTCTCGCCGGGGAGAGACAAGGACTTTGAATACGAATAACAGACCAGCGTATTTTTGTAATAGCTCATAAGATAGGGAACAGTCACGCCCGAATAGACGAGCTCTCTGTACGGCTCGTCAGCTATAAGATAAATGACGTGACCGTATTCCTCGGACTTTTTGCGGAGAATATCGCAAAGCGAGATTATAGTCTGCTCGGTATATACTACTCCGCTGGGGTTGTTCGGGGAGTTGACTATGACCGCCTTTGTGCGTGGCGTTATTCTGCTTTCAAAGTCTGCCATATCTATCTGGAAGGACTTTGCCTTTGGCTGACTTATCACAAGCTTTGCGCCCGCATTTTCAACAAATACGCGGTATTCGGTAAAGAAGGGCGCGAAAGCTATGCACTCGTCACCCTCGCCCTCCTCAATGACTGCCTTGAGGCAGATTGAGAGAGACGCCGCCGCACCGCAGGTCATGTATATGTGGTTTGGGGTTATATTTTCGATGCCGAACCTGCTCTTTATACTGTCGGAAATGGCGCGGCGCACGCCCGCATCGCCCTGTGCCGAAGTGTATCCGTGCAAAAGCACCGAGCTTTGGGTGTCAAGAAGCTCGCGGATGGCGTCATTGACCTCCGCGGGAGCGGGGACACTGGGGTTGCCGAGGCTGAAATCATATACGTTTTCAGCTCCAATTTCTGCCGCGCGCGTCTTGCTGTATTCAAAAATTTCTCTTATGACCGAGCGCTTGCTTCCGAGCGCGTAGGTCTTTTTATTGTATCCCATTTTTTTACCTTGTATTTAGGGGCAGTCCCCGTAATTATCTTATAAAATTCGTTCTTGCGGGCTTTTCTCTTTCGGGAAGGCCGTATTTTTCTTTTCCAAGCTCGATGCTTCGCATGAGGAACACCATGTTGTGCGCGAGGGTTCTCATGGTCTGGAGACCCTCCTCGTCGCCCTCTGCCTCGCCCGGCTTCGCACCGTGAACGCTGTTCCAATACTGCGAGGACGCTACGGGCATTCCCGCAATCGTGAAATACTTGTTGAGCTGGTCAAAGGTCGCAGAGCATCCGCCTCTGCGGGCTACCGCAACCGACGCGCCCACCTTCATGCGCTTGTCAAAGCGGGTGCTGTAAAACAGTCTGTTGAGAAAGCTGACGAGCGTGCCGTTTGCCGCCGCGTAATATACGGGGCTGCCGATAACCATACCGTCGCATTCCTCGAATTTCTGCGCCGTCTCGTTTACTATATCGTCCATGAAGCACTTGCCCGCCTTGTAGCACGTGCCGCAGCCCACACAGCCGCGAATTTCCTTGTTTCCGACGTGCAGGTATTCAACCTCAACGCCGTATTCCTCAAATATCTGTCTCATTTGTGCAAGCGCGTGCGCCGTGTTGCCGTTCGCCTTGGGGCTTCCGTTTATCATAAGTACCTTCATAGCATACCTCCAAGTTTTATTGTAATTTTGCTCTATTATGATTATAGCACGGCAAGGTGGAGTTGTCAATAAAAAAGGAGGCATAATGAAGTGAACTGTTTGGAGTTCACTTCATTACCTCCTTTTAAATGTTCTGTTACCTCGTCAGCAACCATACGACAAACAAAATTGCAACAGCGATAAGGCACACCCCTACGGTAAGAACGATATCAAACACAAGGGTGTCCATTCCGAGAACGGTTTTGCCTTTGTATTTGTTACCGGAGGCATAGCGCAGTCCGTCAAAGAAGTTGTCCTTGCAGAGCTTTTTTGGCGAGACTATGTCTGCGCGTTCAAGCGTTTTGTTCAAGCGTCGCCCTATCTTGTTTAAAACTTTTTCTCGGGAATATGCCGTTGCACTTGGAACTTGCCCCTCAAACGACCTCTCGATTTTGCGAAGCATAAACGCAAATTGTTTGAGGTCTGCTTTTTTTACAATTCCTTTCTCTATAGGTGCGAGAGTGAGGACAATACATTGATATCTGTTTCTCTGATGCAGATATTTCCGTTCCTTCTCGTTGGTCAGCTTTTCGTCAATTTGATTTAAAAATCCACCTGTCAGGCTTGTGTTGGCAACCACGTCATCCTCAAAATATCTTCTTGACACAGAGCATTTTACGCCCTTTGGCTCAAGAAGTAAATTGTATTTTTCAACAAGGGATTTTATTTCGTCAAAAAATTCTTGCTGCATTGTCGTACCGCCTTTGTAACTTATGGGCTTTGCTTCGGGGCATTTTCCGCGCCGCCGTTTTTTTCTCTTTGCTCCCTCGTAAGGTTCATTCTGTATACCTTGCAAAGCGAGGGGGTGTTGTAGCGCAGAATCATCGTGGGAAGCATGCTCAGAATAAAGTTTACTATTGAGATAGGCAGTCCCATTGACAGCGGGCGCAAAAAGGGAAGAAGCATGACAAGAAAGCCAAGGAGTGCGCCCAGCACGTGTCCGAGCACGCCGTAATGGGATTCGGTGAGAAAGCGGCCCACATATTCGCTGCTTGAGCGGTCACGCATCTTGTCCTTGTGAAAGCCCGTAAAGCCGCCAAGCTCGGGGACGTACCTTTTCCAGGAGTTTATTTTCAGCCTTCTGTAAATTTTGCGCTCGCGCGTGCTTACCATGAACAGCTTTGCCTCGGGGGGAAACCATTTCATTGGCAGGCGGCGGGCAACAAACGCGAAAATGCCGTCAATGGCAAATGCTGCGACGGCATCGAGAGCGGTCGCGCCAAAAATTTTTCCAAAGGCGAGCAGAGTAAACACGCCGTCACCGACAAACACGCCAACAGATATTAAAATGACGGATACGAGAATGGTTAAAATATAAAACATCCTTGCTCACTCCTTTCGTTTTACTGCGTTTATTTTACCACAAAATCCGATTCTTGTCAAATACTCCGCGCTCATATCAATTCAAGCTCATCTGCCGTCGGCATGGGAGGATAGACGTCGTCGAGGCTATCCGAATACCAATATGCAACCGAGGAGATGTCGTCCTGAAGGGGAAGATATCTCGTCTCGCTGCGCCAGCCGAGGGCTTGTATGGTTACGCGAAGGTCCTTTTTAAAATAGACGGGATCCGTTATATGCCAGCGGTACATATCAAAATATCTTTGCGAGCGATACGTGCCGTCGGTCTTGCTGACCTTGGACAGACCCGTATAGGGGTTTGAAAACTCGGCGTAATTGCCGCCCACGTCAAAGTTGTGCGAGCCGCAGAAGTAGTCCTCCGTGCCCGTGCCGCAGATGCTGGGGAATTCGGTATCGCCGTCTATATAGAACTTGATCTCTCCTTCTCCCCACCAGCCGTTTGATTTTACGCCCCAATGCAGATACGTGCCGACGTAAAGACCATTTCCCGAAATATTGTCAAGAATGGTATACTCATGCTTGTAGGGCAGAGGGTTTACGCGACGGAACTGCGCGTGAAAATACAAGCTCTCCGCGGGGAGCTTTTTCTCCTCACAGTCTATCTGATAAAAGACGTGCGAGGACGACGTGCCGATGTTTTCAACCTCAATTCTGAAGCCCTTGAAATACGGCATTTCAAAGTAACAGTTCATGCCCTTGAGAGGGTTGCAGCATATAGCGAGGCTGCTTATCTGACGGAAATCGTTGTAATCCGCGTTTGCGAAGAAGTCGCAGAGCGGCGTATTGACGGCGGGATTTTTCTGCCCGTCAAAATATATGCGGAGCAAAAGCTGTCTGCTCCTTTGAGATATGTCCGTAAACCAGATGTGCTTTATTGCGCCCTCACCCTGAATGTTGGCGACAACGACCGTCTCGCCTGCGGGGATAATAACGTAGGGGCTTACCTTCCAGCCCTGACCAAGCTCTCGCGCAGGATGGGAGACGGTGCCGCCGTCGGGGATCGCCATGCCGCCCTGTCCCTTTGCGCCCGTCGGGTTTTCGGGGGAGACGGAAAAGCTCCGTATATCTTTTTTCAGTGTAAGCTCTGTTAACATTTTTTTGCTCCTTTCGGGATTGTATGGGGAGATAATTTAAATATTAAAGTTGATTTTGGGTTTATTATAGCATAAGTGGGTATAAAAGTCAACCGATGGGGCAAATCAATCATCACCTTGTATTCTGCCAGACGCAAAAAAAGGACGCTGTTGCGTCCTTTTGCGTCTGTATAAAGGCTACGAAAAAGATATTTTTCAAGGGTTGTCACTAGGATTCGAACCCAAACGGTTTCCAATTACGTATCATTTTCTCTTAAGTATGCAAAAGACGACCGTTGAAATTATAATTTCTGCCGATATAACAATTAAATACAGATAAAGGTCAAACAAAAGGACATAGCAAACGGAAACAGCGATTGAAAGAACGATGCCGAAGATTATAACCCACCATGCCCATTGATCTTTTCGTTTATCAAACAGTTGAAGAAACAAATAGGCGATAAAAACGAAAGCAATACCGAGTGTCCAAAGTCGTATATCGGGTAATAAAATAGCGAATACAATTAAGTTTATAACAAGGCAGGTGCTTGAAAGAATATGTAAAATCCGCTTCAATTTGAATTGCGGAGTGTTTTGACGTGTAACCCAATAATTGTAATCCTTTTTCATATTCCCACCGCCTTTCTGAGATTAGTATAGCATAAAATCGTGAAGATTGCAAGTTCGTAAAATAAAAAATGCTTTTCGCCTTGGCGAAAAGCTGCCTTACTTCTTCACTATTCAATATTACTTATTAATTGCCAAAAAACGACGCTGTTGCGCATGATATCTTAAAGGAGTATGGATCAACAGCTCACCCCGAAAGGGGATTCGCGTGGTGCTCTTTTGCAATAGCAAAAAGCGGGCAGCAAAGCGCAGCTTTGCGTATGATTCTGAACTCTTACCACGCAAAGCGTGGTGCGAGATTCAGAACCCTCTGTGCCCCAGCCAAACACAAAAAAAGACGCCTATTGGCGTCTTTCCGTGTTTGGCTGGGGCACAGGGATTCGAACCCCGGAAGTGACGGAGTCAGAGTCCGTTGCCTTACCGCTTGGCGATGCCCCAATGTTTACGACCACATTATTATAGCAGAAGATTCCTCGTTTGTCAATAACTTTTTTCAAAAAAATAAAAAAATTTCTTGTATATCAAAAAAACGCATAAAGTGATTGAATTTTTGCGACTTTTGTGCTATAATATCTCATGTGTATTTTTCTCCGCGCGGAGATTTTTTATACACCAAATAAAATTTCTGCCCGTGGCACAGCTGGATAGCGCGTCAGACTCCGACTCTGAAGGTCAACGGTTCTAATCCGGTCGGGTAGGCCAAAC
>JAFTKY010000054.1 GCA_017453005.1 Clostridia bacterium
AGCCCGCGCAGCAGGCAGAGAGACCCCAGAGACCGCAGACAGACAGACCTGCATATCAGGGCGACAGACCCCAGAGACCTCAGGGCGCGCAGAACGATCGCTTCCAGAAGCCTCAGGGTGCGCAGAACGACCGCTTCGCAAAGGCTCCCGATTTTGCACAGGGACGTCCCGACAAAAAGCGTGACGATCGCAAGCCCCAGAAGCCCCAGGGCTTTGGCGGAAGACCCGGCATGGACAAGGACGATTATATTCCCTCCGCTCCCAAGGAGAAGTTCCAGCCTCAGCTTATAACGAGAGCTCAGAGCCAGAAGGGCGAGAATATTTCCAAGAAGGGCGCGGCAAAGACCGTGGATATCAGAGGCTCGTCGGTAGACCTTTCCAAGTACGACGAGAAGCTTGACAATTTCGTTCAGGAGAACGATCGCGACCTCCGCGGCGGCAATAGCCAGAAGCTCAAAAAGCAGCAAAATCAGCAGAGACAGGAAAGCTCCTTTAAGCAGAAGGGAAAGGTTAAGGGACAAAAGCCCGCGCAGAAGCCCGCTCCCGTAAAGCAGGTGCTCAACGTCCAGATCCCCGACGAGATCATAGTAAGCGAGCTTGCGGCTATGCTCAAGATAACGGTCGGTGACCTCATAAAGAGACTCTTTATGCTCGGCATGATGGCAACGGCAAACCAGACAATAGACTACGATACAGCGGCAATAGTTGCCGACGAGCTTGGAGCAAACGTATCCAAGGCGGTAGTAGTAACCAGAGAAGAAAAGCTCTTTGACGAGACTGAGGACACTGAGGATCAGCTCATCACCCGTGCGCCCGTCGTGTGCGTTATGGGACACGTTGACCACGGTAAGACCTCGCTTCTCGACGCGATAAGGCATACGAGCGTTACCTCGGGCGAGGCAGGCGGTATCACACAGCATATCGGTGCTTACAGAGTAAAGGCACAAGGACAGGACATCACCTTCCTTGACACCCCCGGTCACGAGGCGTTCACCGCAATGAGAGCAAGAGGTGCGCAGTCCACGGATATTGCTATTCTCGTGGTTGCGGCAGACGACGGAATCATGCCCCAGACGGTAGAGGCTATAAACCATGCAAAGGCTGCAGGCATTGATATTATCGTTGCAATAAATAAGATGGATAAGCCCACTGCAAATCCCGACGCGGTAAAGCAGGAGCTTACCAAATACGATCTCGTTCCCGAGGAATGGGGCGGTGACGTTATATGCGTTCCCGTATCCGCGCTTCGCGGCGACGGTATCGACGAGCTTCTTGAAAACGTCCTTCTCGTAGCAGAGGTCAAGGAGCTTAAAGCTAATCCCAACAGACGTGCAAAGGGTCTCGTTATCGAGGCGAAGCTCGATAAGGGACGCGGCCCCGTTGCAACCGTGCTCGTTCAGAACGGTACGCTCCACAACGGTGACATCGTTATCGCAGGTACGGCGGTAGGCCGTGTAAGAGCGATGACAGACCACAACGGTAAGCCCCAGAAGAGCGCAGGTCCTTCCGTTCCCGTTGAGATAATCGGTCTTGCGGAGGTTCCGCTCGCAGGCGACGAGTTTGCGGCAGTTGCGGACGAGAGAATGGCAAGAGAGCTTGCCGACCAGAGAAGAAGTCAGGCGAAGGAAGAGGCGTTCAAGGCAAATGCGAGAGCAAACCTCAACGACCTGTTCGCGCAGATCTCCGATGGTGTCAAGGAGCTTAACATTATCATCAAGGCTGACGTTGGCGGCTCGGCTGAGGCGGTCAAGGCATCGCTTCTCAAGCTTTCCAACGACGAGGTCAAGGTTCGCGTGCTTCACTCCGCGGTAGGCGGAATTACCGAGGGTGACGTAACGTTTGCGGCGGCGTCCAACGCTATCATCGTAGGTTTTAACGTCCGTCCCGATAAGGCGGCGCTTGACTCTGCGGAGAGACAGAACGTAGATATAAGAACGTACAGAGTAATCTACCAGTGTATTGAGGAGATAGAGGCGGCGATGAAGGGTATGCTTGCTCCCACCTTCCGCGAAAATCTGCTCGGTCACGCAGAGGTGCGTCAGACAATCCACGTTCCCGGCGTCGGCACTATTGCGGGCTCGTACGTGCTTGACGGTAAGATAACACGTGCGGCACAGATAAGAGTTGTCCGTGACGGTATAGTAATTTTTGAGGATAAGATATCCTCGCTCAAGAGATTTAAGGACGACGTCAAGGAGGTCGCACAGGGCTATGAGTGCGGTATAGGACTTGACAAGTTCAACGATATTAAGGTATCCGATATACTTGAGGCCTTTGTTATGGAAGAGGTCGAGAGAGACTGATCTAAGTATTGATTTTGCTTCGGGGGATGCCGTAAGGGATCCCCCGAAGGGACATTCTACGGAAAGGACGGGCAGTGCCGTGATTCGAGAGAAATCATGCGGTGCGCTTGTATTGAGAAATCACAAGAGCGCTGACGGTGAAAAGCAAACATACATACTCATGATACGTCATACGAACGGCGGCCATCGCTCGTTCCCCAAGGGACACGTTGAGAAGGGCGAGACCGAGAGAATGACGGCAGAGCGCGAGGTCCGCGAGGAGACCTCGGTAAGAATACATATCAGTGAGAAATTCAGAGAGGCGGTCTATTACAAGCCCCGCCCCAACTCAAACAAAGAGGTTATTTACTTCCTTGCATTCACAAAGCAGGCAGACGTGGCGGCTCGCGAGGGAGAGATAGCAGAGGTTGAGTGGGTGCCGCTGAGCGAGGCGAGAGACGCGCTCACTCACGACAACGACAAGCGCGTGCTTGACGCAGCTATTGAATATCTCAAGGAGCGCAAATTAGGCGGATTTTAAAAAGAACGAGGTTATGCTGGTGTAGCTTCGTTCTTTTTTTATATTGACAATCCGCCGCAAATGGTTTAAAATTAAGTGAGAAACTAAAAGAAGGTTACAAATATATATGAAAACTGCGATAATTTTCGACCTTGACGGCACTATACTCGATACCCTTGAGGACTTGTACCTGTCCGTAAACGAGATGCTCAAAGTCTTTGGCTTTCCCCTCCGCACGCGCCAAGAGGTGCGCTCGTTTGTGGGCAACGGTGTGCCAAGGCTTGTGGAAAGGGCGCTCCCCAATGGCACGGACGTTGATACGTTTGACAAGGCGCTGTGCTTTTTCAAGCAATATTACGACGCGCACTGCAACGACCACACAAAAGCATATCCGGGCATGAATGAAGCGTTGATGCGTCTCAGGCAAGACGGGTATCTGCTCGGCGTTGTTACCAATAAAATACACACCGCAGCACAGATACTTTGCAAAACACACTTTGACGGACTTATCGACGAGGTGCAGGGGCAGACGGGGAATCTTTCGCCAAAGCCTGACCCCTCCTCGCTGATGCTGGTAAGAGACAAGCTCTCGGCAGACCGCGTTATATACGTCGGGGACTCCGAGGTAGATATACAGACCGCGAAAAATTTCGGCGCGCCGTGTGTCAGCGTAACGTGGGGCTTTAAGAACAGGGATTTTCTTATGGAGCACGGTGCCGTGCATATTGCGGACAGTATCCCGCAAATGCTTGAACGTATATACGAAATCAATAAAAATTGAGAGGACTTATGCTTCCCGTAGAATTTACAGAAAGAATGAAAAAAATGCTCGGCGACGAGGCGCAAAAGCTCTTTGACGAGCTTGAAAACGGTGAAACCGCCCGCTCGTTCAGAGTGAATACAAACAAAATCTCCGTTGAGGATTTTGAAAAAGTAAATAAGCTTGACGCGGAGAGGATGCCGCATATACCCGACGGATATTATACGTCCGAGGAAAAGCCCGGTAATACCGCCGCGCACCATTCGGGCATGATATATATGCAGGACCCGGGGGCTATGTCCTCGGTCTGCGCGGTTGAAATAAGCCGAGGCATGAAGGTGCTTGACTGCTGCGCCGCGCCGGGTGGAAAATCCTCGCAGCTTGCCGCGTACGTTGGCGAGGAGGGGATTGTCGTATCGAACGAGTACGTATCCAAGCGCGCAAGCACACTTCAGGGCAATCTTGAAAGAATGGGTTGCCGATCGTCGGTCGTGCTCAATCTTGACGCGCGTGAGCTTTGCCGCACGTATCACGAATATTTTGACCTTGTGGTGTGCGACGCGCCCTGCTCGGGCGAGGGAATGTTCCGCAAGAATGACCTCGCGATAAGTGAGTGGAGCCTTGAGAACGTGAGAATGTGCGCCGAAAGACAAAAAAGTATTATTGACAGTATAGAAAAATGTGTCGCGGTGGGAGGGCATCTTTTGTATTCCACCTGCACGTACTCGCCGGAGGAGAACGAGATGCTCGTGGACAGATTTTTGTCCGAGCATGAAAATTTTGAGCTTGTCCCCGTCAAGGACAGCATCAGAAGCATCACCGCCGACGGCATAAATTTTGACGGCGCTAAGCATGATATGGCGTACACCAGACGCTTTTATCCGCATATAAGCCGAGGAGAAGGGCAGTTTATAGCGCTTATGAAAAAGACGTCGCCTTCCGAGGCGGCAAGCTGCGAAAAAGCAAGCCGCAAGCAGCAAAGGCAAGGACAGAGCCGGCAGATGGAGACGGCGCAGGAGCGCGAGGCGTTGGCGGTTGCGCGGGAGTTCCTCAAAAAGCATCTGACGAAAATTCCCGACAAAGCTCTTGCGTATCGCGGCGGGGTTGTGAGACTTTGCCCCGAATGTCCGCTCCCCGAGTATAGCGTGCTTATGCACGGGGCTTGCGTGGGCGAGGTAGTAAAGGGAAGACTTGTTCCGCATCATCAGCTTTTCTCGGCGTATGGCAGCAGCTTTAAAAACAAGGTCGAGCTGACGGGCGACGATCCTCGAGTTGCAGAATATATAAAAGGAATGGAAATAGATATTTCCGACCACCCCGACATACCCGACGGCTATGCCGCGCTCATGGTTGACGGATGTGCCCTCGGCGGCGTTAAGATCAGCGGCGGCAGAGCGAAAAACCACTATCCCAAGGGCCTCAGGGGAAACATATAGAGCGCAGAGTTAGCCTCCCTTGCCTAAAGGGAGGGTGGCGCGACCTTTGGTCGAGACGGAGGGGATTTGCGAAGCAAATAAATCTATTGGTCGCCCGTCTATTGACACCCCCACCAAAATATGTTACAATAACAACAGAATAAGATATAAGTCAGTCCGACAACAACGTTGCCGAGGTCATTGACTTGACAAGGCGCATAGGTCGGCAAGTGTTGTACCTATGCGCGTTTTTTTCGTGCGATAAATCGGATTTTGCGACCTTATATAAGACAACAGACTATGTGATTTTAAACAAGTTTTGCGGAGCTTGTTTGTATAAACATACGAAATTTGAAAAGCCGTGTAATTTTTTTCGCTTTATTTGATAATAAAAAGTGGATAGTTGTTGTAGATAGCTTGATTTTTTGTGACCAAAATCAATTTTTGTTGAGTTATATGGTAGAAGAAAACGTGCATTTTTTAATAAGAACGTAAAAGGAGGACAACATGAGAAAATTATTAGTTATGCTGCTTGCAAGTGCTATTGCTTTGATATCATTTTCAGGGTGCATTATGGTGACTGCAAACAGCGGTATTTACTACGACTCCATTGTGCAGAGCAATATGAGCGGTATCAATTTTACGCTGTCGGATGAAGAGAAGGCTGCTGTGCTTGAGATACTCAACCGAAATGAATGGACGGATGGAGAGGCTCAAACGGTGGGAGACTACGTTTTTCTTACGGGTAATGACGAGCAGATATGTTACGACATCTGGAGCGGATGGGTGTACGATTCTACAAACGATCGCTATACGCACCTGCCTGAAGATGACAAGGTAGCTATCAATGTAATCGTTTGCAGCAAGGTTATTCCGCCCGTTGAGCCTCTTGGCCCGATGCTTGAAAAAGAAAACGTTACCTTGTCCGATATGATTGATGAGTATACGGAAAAGCTTGGGGAGCGGGGATATGATAGCATTTTTATTGTGGATAGGCTTTTTGGTGGTGATACAGATCGTGCAAAGTCTGTTTTGGACAATGACCTGCTCCGCGAATTGTTCCCGCTTTCAAGGATGCATTTTGAAAGATATTTTGATAGCCTTGAATGGCGCGATTCCGTTTACGAAGAGGACTATACAATAATTGGAGAAGGAGTGGAGCTACAATATAGTACGTATCGTACGTTTGAGGTGAGTGATAGATACTATCAGTCGGGATACCTTTACGGCGAAAGTGATTTCTATATGATGAAGGACGAATATCTGCATGACGATGAATATGCCAGCCTGCTTATTGATCTTGGAGAAAACGTAGTTCTACATATCGTTATATATGAGAATTCAACGGTGAATGTTAATAAGCTATTGGAATACGGATTGCTTGTCAAGGATATAATATCGGCAACTGTTGAATTGCCGGATTCTGCTACAGATATACAGCAAATTTATATGCGCGATGAAAAAGAACTGCGTCTGTATGAGCGTGACACCGAAACAATGACACAGATTTATGATATTGTTAAGGGCATCAAGGGTGAGTTTGTGGAAAGAGTACAAGGATATTATAGCTACAAATATTGCTTGGTCTTCCACACAGAAAGCGAAATGTACAATGTTTACATTGTAGATAATGACAGATATTACATTCCGTACCGAAACCCATATGACGTAAATTCCAAGCTGTATTCAAATATATACAGTGTTAACGATGATTCTCTTGCTCGGTTGAATGAAATACTGGGAAAGATATATAAGGATTACCGAGATAAAGAGGCAGCGAGAGATCCGAGAGAATTGCCCTCTGCGGAAAATACATCCTGCATAGAAATTCTTCCGAAGGGAGAGCAGAGCGTAGGAGTTACCGATAGACAGACAATAATCGATATATATAATTTGCTTAAGTCCGTGGAAGGAATAAGAGAAAAGCAATATGTTGAGGGTTGTACGTGCGGATGGATATACTCGATGAATATATTCAGTGACACGTATGAATACCCATATAGCTTGACGTTCTCCTCTTGTACGCATTATAGTGCTGACAACGTTCATTTTGTCGTAGAGGGAGAAGGATTGTCGGATATCATGGCTTTGATGGAAGCTGTTGTTCGGGACAGTAACGGTGGAATGGGAGAGAGCAATACCGAGCCCGTGACCGAGCCCGTGACCGAGCCCGTAACCGAGCCCGTAACCGAGCCCGCAACCGAGCCCGTGACCGAGCCCGTGACCGAGCCCCCAACAGAGCCCTCGACGGAGCCCGTGACCGAGCCCGTGACCGAGCCTGTGACAGAACCTACAA
>JAFTKY010000055.1 GCA_017453005.1 Clostridia bacterium
CTTGACTGGCAGGTCTTTTCTATTATAACATATTTGGAGGATTTTCGCTCACCGGTTAACCTCTTTTGAACCACGCGACTATCGCGTGGTTTTGTCTTACAAAAAAAACGGCGGGCATTTGCCCACCGCTGATAAAAATTTATTTTTTAAATTTTGCGTATATTTCGTCCCTGCTTGACACACCGAGAGCCTTGTAGAGCATAGCCGTGTGCGTCTTTACCGTGTTCTCGGAGATGTGAAGGTCCGCGGCAATTTCCTTTCGGCTCATGCCGTCAAGTATCCTCTCAAGAATATCCATCTGTCTTACGGACAGCGCCGTATCCTCGGGGAGCGAGGAGATAATTGTCTGTATCTTCTCTGCCCTCGACATGGAATCAACGACGATTATCGGCGCTCTTTCCTCCACCACGACGGGAGGCGGAACGTCGCTCAGACGGATATAGTCCTGAAGCATCCAATACGCAAAGAAGAACACAAGCTCGCTCATAAGGTAGGAGACCGAAAGAAATTCAAAGTTCCACGTCACGAGCTTTTCAACTATCCACATACCCACGTTGCCCAAAACCACGGCAAACATAAGTCCCGCGAGCTTTTGAGAGCTGCCCTTGTTTCTTTTCAGCGATATTCCTATCACGACGAGCATAGCCACGAAAAACGCAAGCACGTAAAGCAGGTTTACGGGGTGCAAAAAGCCGTATTCCTTGATAAGCTTTGCCGCGCCGTCAGCCTCAGTGAGCGTAACGCTCTTATAGTACCAATCAAGATGTCCCGTGGTCAGCACAAGCGAAAACATCAACGCCGCCGCACCGATAAGCGTACAGGACACCCATTTTTTATATGTAAATCCGCAAAGCCCCGAGATTATCATGAACATACAAAGCGGAACGAATACCTGCCCCAGGTACGCGACCTTGTTCGCCGTGAGCGCGAATTCAACCGTCCTTGACAGCGAGAGCAGCAGATATCCGAGATTTACAACGCATACCGAGAGGAACAGAACGAAAAGCCACGGCTCGCTTTGTTTTTTACGCACGAGCGTAAAATATCCCACGGGTAGCAAAAGCGAAAGCGCGAATATGACACTGTATGTGTATGCAACCGTCATCTGTCTGTCCTCCTTATTGAAATTTTATAGATAAGCTATTATAACACAGAAATACGAATAAGTCAAGTTTTGAAAAATTATTCGTCTATCATGATGCTGATAATCTCCCTGTCCGTCTCCTTCATGCCTGCTCGGGCAAGACGGGAGACGTTGTCGATGGTGTTCTCAACACCCTTTTTGACTATTCCGTCGCCGCCGTGGAACTGATTTCCCGCCTTATACATCTCGTATCCGAGAATACCGCTCTCAACCGCAATAGCAATCTTTGCGGCGCACGACGCCTTTGCGCCGTCGCAGATAACGCCCGAGTCAACGGCAAGGGCGTTGACGAGCGTGTGACCTATCTCGCGGTAGCCGCCGCCGAGCAGATACGCGATACCGCAGCCTGCGCCCGCGCCCGCGGACACAACTCCGCAGTACGCCGAAAGCGTGCCTATTCCCGATTTCAGGTGAACCGTTACGAGATTTGACACACAAAGCGCGCGATAAAGTCTGTCGGCGTCTATTCCAAGCTCGCGTGCATACACGATAACGGGTATTGACGCGGTCATTCCCTGATTTCCGCTTCCCGAATTTATCACGACGGGGAGCTCGCAGCCGTTCATTCTCGCGTCGCTTCCCGCAGCCGCGTAAGCCTTTGCTTTTATCTTTATATCGTCGGGGTAAGCCGCAAGAAAGACCTTGCCGATATTTGCGCCCCAATTATTTTTGATTCCCTCCTCTGCGATAGCCATGTTATAGGCTATCTGGCGGTCAAGCACGTCCCTGACGTCCGCGATATCAACGCAGTCCGCAAACTGTACTATCTCCTCAACCGAAAGGCAGGAGCGGTCGGTGCAGCTCTCCATCTCGTTGTTTTCATTCTTGAAGATAACCTCACCGTCGCGGCGAAGCTCAACGATATTGGTGTGCTTGTCCTTTATGCGGACGTATGCAGAGTGCTCTGCCGAATAAAGAGTAACCGCAATATCAAACACGCACGAGGTCTTACGGTGCTCCAGCGTTATCTCACAGCCCTCGCAGAATTTTGCTATCTCGGGTATCTGCTCCGCCTCAATGGACGAGAGCACCTGAAGCCCAAGCTCCGCGTCTCCCACCGCAACGCCTGCCGCCAGCGCGTTTTCAATTCCGCGCATGCCGCCCGTATGGGGAACGACTACGCTCTTTACGTTCTTTATTATGTTTCCGCTGACCGAAATTTCAGCGCGCGTGGGAGTGTCACCGAGAATAGCGCGCGCCTTTGCTCCCGCATACGCTATCGCGGCAGGCTCGGTGCAGCCCATGGCGGGAACGAGCTCCTCCTTCAGTATTGCTATGTATTTGTCGTAATTTGCATTGAAGCTCATGAATGTACCTCCGCAAGTCAATTTTAAGAAAAAAGCGCATCGCTGTTGCGATGCGCCTGCATTATGGGGTGAGATATGGGATTCGAACCCACGGCCTCCAGGGCCACAACCTGGCTCTATAACCAACTTATCTAAACCCACCATAATGGCGTGCCATGAGGGACTCGAACCCCCGACCTACTGCTTAGAAGGCAGTTGCTCTATCCAGCTGACCTA
>JAFTKY010000056.1 GCA_017453005.1 Clostridia bacterium
AGGCTCGCACGTCGGCATCGTCATATTTGGATATCTGTGTGATTATCGCAAGCTCGCGGTCAAGCATATCCTCGTACAGCGCGTCCTCACCCTTGTTTGATATGCGGTACGCCGTGTAGATGTTTTCGTCCTCAAGCACCGCGCAAAGCAGATATTTTGAAAGGTCTGTTCCCTCGCGCATAAGCGTTGCCAGAAAATCGCCGTAAGTGTATATCAAGGCTGTCGCGTCTGCCTTGTCTGTCTCGTCAAGTCTTATGAGTGATTGAATTACGGGTAGCTTTATAATATTGCGGAAGATAACGAGACTTCCGAGCTTTTTCTTTATGTTGCCGTTCATGTTTTGTCTCCGTTTAAGTTGGTTATAGTTGGATTATACTCTTTTTGACGGGATTTGTCAACCGCATTTTAGCAAACTAAAATTTTCCACCAAAAAATTTTTCAATTCTATTGACAAAACAGAATTGATGTATTATAATATTATCAATAAGTTTTTAAATGCGTGGACAGGGGCAAAGGTTAAGCGTGACAAAGCGTTCAGAGAATTGTCGGACGGTGCGAGACAATGGCTTTGGCTTATCCGAACTCTCCCTTGAGCGGTCGACCGAAAAGCGTCAGCTTATTAGGAAGAACGGGTTCTCCCGTTACAGAGAACGGCGTATGTACGTACGCCCAGAGTGGATATTATCAATCGGAGTGGTACCGCGGAGGTTTGCTTTCGTCTCCTTTTATATGGAGAACGAGGGCTTTTTTGTTTTCCGCACATAATTTTAAACTTGTTAAATCCCCAAATTCAGGAGGTATCTTTATGAAGAACACTTCAAAATACTCCCGTCAATTCTTTCCCGCCCCCATGGGTGAGATGAAATGGACGAAGAAAAATTACATTGAAAAAGCACCCACGTGGTGCTCCGTTGACCTTCGTGACGGAAATCAGTCGCTCATTATCCCCATGAGCCTTGAGGAAAAGCTTGATTTCTTCAAGCTGCTCGTTAAGGTTGGATTTAAGGAGATAGAGGTCGGCTTCCCTGCCGCAAGCGAGACGGAATATACCTTCCTTCGCACGCTTATTGAACAGAACCTTATACCCGATGACGTAACGGTTCAGGTGCTTACACAGAGCCGCGAGCATATTATCAGAAAGACGTTTGACGCGCTTCACGGCTGCAAGAACGCGATAGTTCATCTTTACAACTCCACCTCTCTTGCACAGCGCGAGCAGGTGTTCCGCAAGTCCAAGGAAGAAATAATCAATATCGCCGTTGAGGGCGCAAGGCTCTTCAAAAAGATTGAAAACGAGACGGGCGAACGTTTCAGATACGAATATTCTCCCGAGTCCTTTACGGGCACGGAGCCCGAATTTGCGCTTGAGGTCTGTAACGCAGTGCTTGATATATGGCAGCCCACGCCCGACCGCAAGGCGATAATCAACCTGCCCGTGACCGTTGAGCTTTCAATGCCTCACGTTTATGCAAATCAGGTTGAGTATATGTGTGAAAACCTCAAATACAGAGACTGCGTTGAGGTATCCCTTCACCCTCATAATGACCGTGGATGCGCGGTTGCAGACTCCGAGCTTGGACTGCTTGCGGGTGCTGACAGAATTGAGGGAACGCTTTTCGGCAACGGCGAGAGAACGGGTAACGTTGATATCGTTACCATGGCGCTCAATATGTTCTCGCAGGGCGTAGACCCCGAGCTTGACCTCTCTAACATGCCCGAGATATGCGAGCTTTACGAAAGAGTGACGAGAATGCACGTCTACGAGCGTCAGCCTTATGCGGGCAAGCTTGTGTTTGCGGCGTTCTCGGGCTCACATCAGGACGCCATCGCAAAGGGCATGAAGTGGCGCGAGGAAAAGGAGCTTGATACGTGGACCGTTCCCTATCTTCCCATTGATCCCACCGACGTCGGACGTCAGTACGAGACTGACGTTATCCGTATCAACTCGCAGTCGGGCAAGGGCGGTATCGGTTATTTGCTTGAGCACAACTACGGATACATTATTCCTCAGAAGATGCGCGAGGAGGTCGGCTATATGGTCAAGAGCGTTTCCGACCACGCGCACGCAGAGCTCTCGCCCTCAGAGGTGCTTGATATCTTTACAAGTAGCTACATCAATATAAATGCACCCATTGAGCTTGTGGACTACCATTTCGTCCGCACGCCCGACATAAAGGTTACGCTGACGATAAAGGTTGACGGCGTGGAGCGAGACGTCGTATCAAGCGGTAACGGACGTCTTGACGCCGTAAGCAATGCAATAAAGCAGCATCTTGGAATTAAATATTCAAATCTCACGTATGAGGAGCACGCGCTCACAAGCGGCTCGTCCTCGCGCGCGGTCACGTACGTCAGCATAACGCTTGAGGACGGTAAAAAGGTCTGGGGTGTGGGTATTCACGACGATATCATCGCGTCCTCAATAAACGCCCTCTTCTCTGCTATAAACAGAGGCATATCAAAATAACGGAGGTACAACACAATGGGAATGACAATGACACAAAAGATACTTGCCGCACATGCGGGACTTGAGTCCGTCTGTGCAGGTCAGCTTATCAAGGCAAGGCTTGACATGGTGCTCGGTAACGATATTACCTCGCCCGTGGCAATAAACGAGTTTAAGAAATTCGGTTTTTCCGAGGTCTTTGACAAAAACAAAATATCTCTCGTTATGGACCATTTCGTGCCTAACAAGGATATCAAGGCGGCTGAGCAAACAAAGCAGTGCCGCACGTTTGCAAAGACCTTTGGTATTGAGAACTACTTTGACGTCGGAGACATGGGAATCGAGCACGCGCTCCTTCCCGAAAAAGGACTTGTAGGCCCCGGTGACGTAATTATCGGTGCGGACTCCCACACCTGCACCTACGGTGCGCTCGGCGCGTTCTCCACGGGTGTCGGCTCTACCGACATGGCGGCAGGCATGGCAACGGGTGAGGCTTGGTTCAAGGTCCCCTCCGCTATTAAGTTCAATCTTACGGGCAAGCTGTCCGACAACTGCTCGGGTAAGGACGTTATTCTTTATATAATCGGCAAAATAGGTGTTGACGGCGCGCTCTACAAGTCCATGGAGTTCACCGGCGATGGTATGCACACGCTGTCTATGGATGACCGCCTCTGCATGGCTAACATGGCTATTGAGGCAGGCGCGAAGAACGGTATATTCGAGGTTGACGATATCACTATCAAGTATTACGAGGAAAGAATGACACATCCCTACACCGTCTTTGCGGCTGACGAGGATGCGGAATACGACGAGGTCATTGATATAGATCTCTCGGCTATAAGACCTACCGTTGCTTGTCCTCACCTTCCCGAGAATACCAAGGACGCAAGCGAGCTGACCGATATTAAGATTGACCAGTGCGTTATCGGCTCGTGTACCAACGGCAGACTTTCCGACATGGAGATAGCGGCAAAGATATTACGCGGAAAGCATATCGCTGAGGGTGTTCGTTGCATTATAATCCCCGCAACGCAGTCCATCTATATGGAATGTATCAAGCGCGGATATATCGAGATATTTATAAACGCGGGTTGCGCGGTGTCCACACCCACCTGCGGTCCTTGTCTTGGAGGATACATGGGTATTCTCGCGGCTGACGAGGTTGCTATTGCAACTACTAACCGTAATTTCGTAGGACGAATGGGACACGTAACGTCGAAAATTTATCTTTCAAGCCCCGCAACCGCGGCGGCGTCCGCAATAAAGGGTTATATTTGTGACCCCAATGAGCTTTAATGGAGGTAAGTACAATGATAGCACACGGAATAGTACATAAATACGGAGATAACGTTGACACGGACGTAATTATCCCCGCGCGTTACCTCAATACCGCAAATCACAAGGAGCTTGCCTCACACTGCATGGAGGATATCGACAAGGAGTTTACGTCAAAGGTAAACGTCGGTGATATTATGGTTGGCGGCGCGAACTTCGGCTGCGGCTCGTCGCGTGAGCACGCGCCCATCGCTATCAAGGAATCGGGAATTTCGGTTGTAATTGCAGAGACCTTTGCAAGAATTTTTTACAGAAACGCTATAAACATCGGTCTTGCTATTCTTGAATGTCCCGAGGCAAGTGCGAAAATCGACGCGGGAGACGACGTTGAAGTTGATTTTGATACGGGTATCATAACCAACCACACAAAGACTGAACAGTACAAGGCACAGCCCATCCCGCCATTTATTCAGGAAATAATCGCTAAGGGCGGATTGCTTGCGTCAATCAAATAAATTATGTGATATAAAAAGGCTCCCTCCGAGAGGGCTGCACAGACTGCGCTAGTGCGCTCCCGACGGAGTCGGGTGAGGGAGAGTACGTGTAAAAAAACTATTTGTTTTTGATTGCGCATGCTCCTTCCGTCACGGCTACGCCGTGCCACCTTCCTCCCGGAGGAAGGCTTAGATTACACGAATAAAAGGAAATATTCATCATGGAAAAGAAAATTACAGTCCTCGCGGGCGACGGTATAGGCCCCGAGATAGTCGCAGAAGCGATAAAGGTACTTGACAAGGTTGCAGTCAAGTTCGGTCACAGGTTTGATTACACCTACGTTGACATCGGCGGTTGCTCGATAGACAAGTTCGGCGTGCCGATAACGGACGAGGGTATGCAGAAATGCAAGGATGCTGACAGTGTCCTTCTCGGTGCTGTCGGCGGTCCTAAGTGGGACAACTGCCCTCCCGCCATCCGTCCCGAAAAGGCACTTCTGGCGGTTCGCAAGGAGCTTGGACTTTTTGCAAATCTCCGTCCCACAAAGCTCTTTTCACAGCTTGCGGATTCTTCGCCCCTTAAGATGTCTATCGTGGGCAACGGAATTGACCTTATGATAGTCCGTGAGCTTACGGGCGGCGTTTACTTTGGCGAGCGCAAGACCGAGGAGGTTGACGGCGAGCTTGTAGCTATCGACTATATGCCCTACTCTGAGCATGAGATCGAGAGGATCGGGCGCGTTGCGTTTGAGTCCGCTATGAAGCGCGGCAAAAAGCTTCATTCTGTTGACAAGGCAAACGTGCTTGACACCTCCCGCCTCTGGAGAAAGACCATGCACCGTCTCGCACAAGAATATCCCGAGGTAGAATACAACGATATTTTAGTTGACAACACGGCTATGCAGCTTATAAAGAACCCCACGCAGTTTGACGTAATTGTTACAGAGAATATGTTTGGCGACATTCTCTCGGACGAGGCTTCCATGCTCACGGGCTCTATCGGAATGATGCCCTCTGCGTCTCTTCCGTCGGGAACGCTCGGTATGTACGAGCCTATTCACGGCTCTGCCCCCGATATTGCGGGCATGAACCTCGCAAACCCCATAGGCACGATACTTTCCGCGGCTATGATGCTCCGCTACTCCTTTGATATGTCTGCCGAGGCGGACGCTATCGAGGCGGCTGTCAACAAGGCACTTGACGACGGCTACCGCACGGGCGACATTATGCAGGAGGGATGCACCAAGGTCGGCTGTAAGGAAATGGGAGATGTTATTGTAAATAATATTTAAAAAAATTCGGGAGGAGAAAGCCCCCCTACGAATAATCGAACCACCAATTTTGTCATTTAGACACGATTATTCTACCGTAGGGGAGTGGCTTGCTGCTCCCGTTTTTAATCAATTTCAGATTATTGAATTTAAACAGAAAAAGCCTTTTCGCAAGAAAAGGCTTTTAACATCCTCATCCACCACTGCGTGGTCCGCACTAGCGTAGTCTGTGCAATTCCCCTGCTTGGGGAAGGCTATCTTATCCTGCCGCTATTGTTCCAAGTTCTTCACCGTTTACGGATATTGTGTAGTTATCTCCGCTTACAATGCTTGGAGACGAATAAACGAGGGATGACATGGACTTGGGGGTGGTAAATTCAATTACTGTATTTCCCTTCTCGTCTGTGATTTTCACAGCGCTATCCGCACCGATATTTCCCATTCTGACACCGATAACACCTTGACCGTCGCCCTGCGCCGTCTCTGCCATACCCGACGCACCGACAGCAAGGAACGTGCCGCCCGAGATATTCATATTATAATTGCCATCGCCGTAATCTATCGCGCCGTTTCCGTCATTCGTGGGGCCGTAGACTATTACCTTGCCACCGGTCATTATAATATTTCCGTTTGAGTCAACTCCGTCGCCCGACGCGTCAACTACTACCTCACCGCCGTTGAAGGTCAATGTGGGTGTCACGGTTAATTCCGTATCGTTTGTACTTGAGTCGCCCCAACCGCCAAATCCGCCCGGACCGCCCATCATAGGAGTACCGCCGCATGCGTTAAAGCCATCGTCTCGTGCAATCACGGAAATCTTGCCACCGTTGACTGTTATTTCAAGTGCCTCAACTCCCTCGTAGCTGGTGAGTATTTTTATCTCGCCACCGTCAAGTGTGAGGCTGTCTTCGGCGTGAAGTCCGTCGTCGCCTGCGGCTATCTTGAAGCTGCCACCCGTTATTTTCAAGGCGGTATCCGAATGAATTGCATCATCGGGTGTGCTTATTGTAAATTCGCCACCGCTGATAAGCATATCCCCCGCGGACTTTATTGCCTTGCAGGAATAGTCGGGCTTTTGAGAATTGCCCTCGTTCATTCCGCCAAAGCCGCCCATTCCGCCGTGACCTCCGGGACCTCCCGGACCACCCGGGCGTCCGCCCGAGGGCGTGGAGCTTTCGGTGCTTGACAGATTTGACGTATCACATCCGTCGGCGCAAAGTAAATTGAAGGTTCCGCCCGAAATTGTAAGAGCAGTTTCTGCCTGAAACGCATCGGTTGCGCTATCAATATTTATATTACCGCCCGATACAAGAATGTATCCCTTGCCATCGGTCTCGGCATTTGCGGATTTTATTCCGTCCGCACCCGACGTGACCGTAATATTCCCGCCGAGTATTTCTACCGAATCGTTACCGCGTATTCCATCGTCGACTGCGCTTACTGTAAGACTGCCCGACGTAATTTCAATATCATCCTTTGTGTTTATTCCCTTGCCAGAGTTGGACTTTACGTATATCTCACCGTCGCCGCTGAATTTGAGGTCTGCGGTGGAATATATGCAAGCGTTGGGATATATCTCGCCATCAACCTGCTCTTCGTCCGCTACGATATAGCTGATGCCGTCCTCAAAAAGATTTACAGAGCCTGAAACTGAGTTGAAAATAACCTTTTTAGGCGCGTTTAACACGCATACCGCGCACTCGTTTGATTTAATATCCACGCCGTTGAGTATAAGCTTAACCTTTTCTCCGTCCTGCGTATCAATAACTATTTTCCCGTCCGAGAGCTTACCCGATAAAAGATACGTTCCCTGACTTGTGATTGTAAGTATTGATCCCTCTGCTCCGGCGCCCGAGCCGTTTATTTTGATGCCGCCGTCCGACAGCATTATAGTTGTCGTACCGTCGTTTGCGGTATAATCCACCGATTTTGCCTCTGTGGGAAAGCTTGCGGCATGCTCAAAGGCGGCTTCAAGTCCGCTTTCTATCTCGCCAATATCTCCCGACACTGTGGGAGCGTTCTCTCCTGCGTCTGACTTATTGTTGCACGAAGAAAGAAGCAGTGCAGACGTCAGTATCAGTCCAAGTATAATTATTTTAACGGAGTTTTTCATATTTTTCCTCCACCTTATGTTTTCCGACATTATTATACCCCTAAATTATGTTGTTTTGTATATACTTTGTTAAAAAAGTTAATGAACAATTTGTGATTGTTTTATGAATGGTAAAGCGACATTTTTTGATTGACAAACAGTACAAAATATATTATAATAACTATATATACCCCTTTGAAAGGACAAATCAGATGCAATTTGTGGCAACCTGCCTTTTCGGGCTTGAAAAACAGCTTGGCGAGGAAATAGACGCGCTTGGGCTCAAAAGAATACAGACTATTGACGGACGTATTATTTTTGAGGGTGAGGAAAGCGATATACCGAAATTAAATGTAAATCTGAGACTTGCCGAGAGAGTATTTATTCTCATGAGTTGCTTTCATGCGGAGAGCTTTTCGGAGCTGTTTGACGGCGTAAATTCCATCGCGTGGGAGGACTGGATAGGCAGACTTGACGAGTTCCCCGTCACGGGACATTCTATAAAGAGCAAGCTGACCTCTATTCCCGACTGTCAGAGCATAGTCAAAAAGGCTATTGTAAACAGACTTCAGGTCGCGTACGGCATTTCGTGGTTTGAGGAGACAGGCGTAAAATACAGAATTGAGTTCTTTATTCTAAAGGACGAGGCGTATCTTATGATAGATACCTCTGGCGCGCCGCTTCACAAGCGCGGATACCGTCCCGTTTACGGTGCGGCTCCCATTCGAGAGACGCTTGCGGCGTCTATAGCTCTTACCACCCGTCCGAGTGAGGATATTCTCTTCTGGGACCCCTTCTGCGGCTCGGGTACTATTGCCATTGAGGCGGCTATGATCGCAAAGAATATTGCCCCCGGACTTAATCGCGAGTTCGCGGCGCAAAATTTCCCCCGTATTGAGCAGAGGCTTTGGGCGGAGGCAGTTGACGAGGCAAAATCTAAAATCAAAGCAGACTGCCGATTTGAGGCGTGGGCGTCGGACATTGACGAGGATATACTTGATACTACGTATGAAAACGCACTCCGCGCGGGAGTTGAGGAAAACATCAACATTTTCTGCGCCGATGCACGCAAAATTGAGAAGCCGTCGGACAGACGCGGAAGTATAATCTGCAATCCTCCTTACGGCGAGAGAATGGGCGAGATGGCAGAGGTTGAGCAACTTTACCTTGAGGTCGGCAGGCACTTTAAGTCCTTTGAGCCGTGGCACATCTACTTTATAACCTCCTGCGAGCATTTTGAAAAGCTCTACGGACGCCCCGCGGATAAAACCAAGAAGCTTTATAACGGCATGATACCCTGCTATTTCTACCAGTTTTTCAAGCCCTACGAGGGCAAGCCGCTCACGTACAAGAGCTTTGACAAAAAGCCAACCTACAACGGCAAGTATTCACACCCCGCAGAGCATGGCAAAGCGCGGGTGCAGGAGCAGAAAAAGGGCTCTATGTCAAGCAACGCGCGAGACTACAAGGGCAGTGATAAAAGCAAGCCCCATAAGGACTACAAAAAAGATTACAAAAAGGATTTCAAAAAGGAAAATAAATAATGCTTAATTTATGCGATCCCAGAACAATAAAGCAGGTCATGGACATGTTCGGCTTGAATTTCAAAAAGGAATTCGGACAGAACTTCCTCACTGACCTCATGACCGTTGAGGACATAGCCGACGCTTGCTCTCCCGATGACAGCGATATTACCGTGCTTGAAATCGGCCCCGGTATCGGTTGTATGACGAGATGCCTGTGCGAGAGATACCGCGAGGTAGTCGCTCTTGAGATAGACACGGGGCTTATTCCCGTGCTCAAATACACGCTTGACGGGTATAAAAACGTGACTGTAATAAACGAGGACGTTATGAAGGCAGACCTGTCCGAAATTCTCGCGCCCTATTTTGAGCGAGGAAAGGTGGCTGTCTGTGCCAATCTCCCCTATTACATAACTACGCCTATTCTGATGAAGCTTATCGAATCAAGGCTTCCCTTTGAGAGCATTACCGTCATGGTACAGACCGAGGTCGCGCAACGGCTTTGCGCGGGTGCGGGCGGTAAAAATTGCGGTGCTATCACGGCGGCTATTGACTATTACGGTGATGCAGAGCTTCTCTTTACCGTCCCCGCCGAGAGATTTATGCCTCCCCCGAAGGTCACGTCCTCGGTGGCAAGGATAACTCTTTGGAAGGACAAGCCGATAAAGCCCATAAATGAGGATATGTTCTTCCGCACCGTCAAGGCGGCGTTTGAGCAAAGAAGAAAAACGCTCCCTAACTCTCTTATGACGGGATTTTCTGAAATTTCAAAGGAAAGACTGACGGAGATTATAATAGAGTGCGGACACAAGCCCGATATTCGCGGCGAAAAGCTGACCGTGTCCGACCTTGCACGTCTTTCAGACAAGCTTTATCTTGAAATATACGGAGAAAACAATGAATAAAATTAAATTTACTCTATTACTTGTTTTGGTGCTTGTATGCTGCTTTGCTTTTTCTGCGTGTGATAATTCTACCGAAGCACCAACGGAAACGCCAACCGAGCCACAGTGCCGGCATCCTAATATAATGTCAACGTCTATTGAGCCCACGTGTGACCGCGAGGGCTACGCGCTCCACGAGTGCACCGCGTGTGATTATAGCTACAAGACAAATGTTGTTGCCCCAATAGGACACACGTACAAGGAGACCGTAACCTCCCCCACGTGTGAGACGCAGGGCTATACCACGTACACGTGCGAATGCGGATTTACATATAAGTCGGACATAATAAAGCCTCTCGGACACACTTATATCGATACGGTTACGCCTCCCTCCTGCACGGCGGAGGGATATACCACGTATACCTGCTCTTGTGGGGACACTTACGTATCAAATCACGTCATTCCGCTGGCTCATACGTATATTCAAACAACAGTTGCACCCACCTGCACGGAAAACGGATATACCCAAAATATATGCGAATGCGGAGATACGTATCTTTCCGATTTTGTTTCCTTTACGGGACATACATACACGCCGACCGTAACAGCACCGACCTGCGAGGAGGGTGGATATACGACCTACACTTGCGAGTGCGGTGACAGCTACGTATCCGACCGAGTTGCCCCCTTGGGACATATTTTCAAGGCAAATATTACCCCTCCGACCTGTACGGAGGCGGGATATACGGATTACGTATGCGCATGTGAAAGCACCTACAGAAGCGATATAGTTGAGCCTCTCGGACATACCTTTGAAAAGAAGGTCACCTTCCCCACCATCTCAAAAATGGGATACACGGATTACTCGTGCTTCTGCGGCTACACGTACACGGGCGACTACCTTTTCTATCAGGATACCGTTACCACGGTAATTGAGGGAGACAGCTCGGTGATTTTATCGCGCGGAATTGACGTCTCAATCTGGCAGCATCAAAATGTTGACGGTGTCTACCTGCCGCTTGATTGGAACGCTATCAAGGCAGAGGGTGTTGAATTTGCGATTTTGCGCGCATCATACAGTACGCGCAAGTGCGACGTGTTTGAAATGAACTACGCCGACGCAAAGGCGGCGGGTATGCCCGTCGGTGCGTATTGCTACACTACCGCGACCACCGTTGAGGGAATTAAGGAAGAGGCGTATGCGTTGCTTGATTTTTTGTCGGGCAAGCAGTTTGAATATCCCATTTACTTTGACCTTGAGGACCCCGCACAGAAGGAGCTTGGACAGGAGACGTTGATGCAGATGTGCATCACGTTTTACGAAATACTCCAGAGCCACGGATACTACGTTGCGCTTTATACCAATAACAACTGGCTTCAGAATATACTGAACACAGAGTTCGTATATAACAATTTTGATATCTGGTATGCCAGATATAAGAATTACGACGAGGTTATCTGGGGCGAGGCTGAGGACAGAGAGTGGAATACATCCTACGCACCAAGCACGGGAATGTGGCAGTACACAAGCTCGGGTGTTCTCTCCTCTATTCCCAATGTTCACGTTGACCTCAATTACTGCTATAAGGACTATCCCACAATAATCAAGGGGCTTGGACTTAACGGCTACGGCGAGCAGTCCGAAGCTACTCCCGAGATAACGTTTATATGGACCACGGCAAGCTCGCTCAATATTCGCAGCACGCCCGACTTTACAGCCGATAATATAATCGGCTCGCTCTCAAAAGGCTCAAAGGTAGAGGCTCTTGAGATAACGGATTCTTACGTTAAGATATTTTACAACGGTCAAGAGGCTTATATAAGCCCGACGTATATTTCATATACTGAAATCATTGTTGCATAAAATTAAAACGAGGCAGCTCATACGAGCTGCCTCGAATTTTCTTATTTATTTTCCTGTGCGGCTCTTCTTGCCTTCATCATTTCCTTCATACGAAGCTCTGTATTGAGTATTTTCTTACGAAGTCTTATGGATTTAGGCGTTACCTCGATAAGCTCGTCGTCGGTAATGAACTCAATAGCCTCCTCAAGACTGAAAATCGTAGGAGGTGTGAGCAGGAGCTTTTCGTCCGCACCCGCGCTTCTGATAGCCGTGAGGTGCTTTTCCTTACAGGGATTTACGGCAATATCGTCGTTCTTCGGGTTCTCACCGACAATCATTCCCTCGTATACGGGTGTCTGAGGACCTACGAAGAGATTTCCTCTCTCCTGAGTATTATACAGACCGTAACGCGTTGTCACGCCTGCCTCGGACGCGATAAGTGCGCCTGTAAATCTCATGATAATACCGCCGCGGTAGGGCTGATAGCCGTCAAAGAGTGTGTTGAGCACGCCCTCGCCGTGAGTTGCGGAAAGGAACTCCGAGCGGTAGCCGAAAAGACATCTTGAGGGAATGAGATATTCAACTCTCATTCTGCTTCCCATGGGGGTCATCTCAATAAGGTCGCCCTTTCGCTGACCGAGCTTTTCTATTACCGAGCCAACGTATTCGGTGGGCACGTCAAGAGTTACTCTCTCCATAGGCTCGCACTTTACGCCGTCAATTTCCTTTATAATTACCTTGGGGTTTGAGCAGGTAAGCTCGTAGCCCTCGCGTCTCATATTCTCAATAAGAATGGAAAGATGCATCTCTCCTCTGCCCGAAACTATAAACTCGTCGGTAGTATCACCGTCACGCACACGGAGGGATACGTCCTTGAGCAGCTCGCGGTAAAGTCTTTCACGAAGCTGACGGGAGGTAACGAATTTACCCTCCTTGCCTGCCAAGGGGCTGTCGTTTACAGAGAATGTCATCTCAACCGTGGGCTCGCTGACCTTAACGAATTCAAGCGGCTCGGGGTTAGATACTGCGGTTATCGTATCACCTATTGATATGTCTCCTACTCCCGAGAAGCAAACTATATCACCCATTTTTGCAGTTTCAACGGGCAAGCGTCCAAGACCGTCTATCTGATAAAGGGACACGACCTTGCTCTTTACGGGCTTTTGGTCGGGCTTGTGGAAGTTACAAATTGCAACCTCCTGACCAACTCTCAGCGTTCCGCGCTCAATTCTGCCTATACCGATACGTCCAACGTACTCGCTGTAGTCAATGGAGGAGACGAGAAGCTGAAGATCGCCGTCAATATCTCCCTCGGGTGCGGGGATATATTCAAGTATCTTTTCAAAAAGAGGCACGAGATTTTCGCCGGGGACGTCGGGATCCTCGGATGCAGTTCCCTCTCTTCCCGAGCAATAAAGCATGGGAGAGTCAAGCTGATCGTCGGACGCGCCAAGGTCTATGAGAAGCTCAAGTATCTCGTCCTCAACCTCACCGAGACGTGCGTCGGGCTTGTCTATCTTATTAAAGCAAACGATTACTCTGTGATTAAGCTCAAGAGCGCGCTTGAGTACGAATCTCGTCTGGGGCATGGGGCCCTCAGCCGCGTCAACCAAGAGAATTACGCCGTTTACCATCTTAAGCACACGCTCAACCTCGCCGCCGAAGTCCGCGTGACCGGGGGTGTCTACTATATTTATCTTTACGTCCTTGTAATGAACCGCCGTATTTTTTGCGAGGATCGTAATTCCTCTCTCTCGCTCAATGTCACCCGAGTCCATAACGCAGGTAACGGTCTCCTGATTTTCGCGGTAGATTCCGCCCTGCTTTAAGAGCCCGTCAACGAGTGTTGTTTTACCGTGGTCAACGTGCGCTATTATCGCTACGTTTCTTAAATCCTCTCTTATCATACTAACCTCTGTATCTAAAAATTTTCCACTCATTATTATACCATAATTTTTTTCAATATTAAATCACAAAAACAACGATTATTTACAATTTTCGCGGCTTGTGTTTGTGCAATTTGACATTGTTTTATTTTGATATTGACCTTGTGTTGCAAATATGTTATAATTTACATACTAAAAAGTAAAGGAATACGTTTCATGATTAAGGCTTTGATATTTGATCTTGACGGCACTGTTGCCGATACAATCTACGCGATAAACGAGGGCATAAACCTTATGCTCGAGGAGCTTGGCTACTCCCCTATCGGATATGATGATGTGTTATCATTTGTAAACTTCGGCGCACGCGGATATGTCGAGGGCGCGCTTCCAACCGATGCACCGCATGATGACGAATACATTGACCGCGCACTTGAGATATACAATCAAAAATACGCACTGACATATATGCACACGGACAAATGCTACGACGGTATTCCCGAGGCACTTGAAAGGCTTGCTCCCCATTTCCGCATGGGAATGTTATCAAACAAGCAGGACGAGTTTGTATTGAAGCTTGTCGATCAGCTCTTCCGTCCAGAGCTTTTTGAGATAGCACACGGCGTCCGTGACGGTATTCCCCCGAAACCCGATACCGCCGCTCCCTTTGAGTTTGCGGAGTATTTCGGACTTGAACCTGACGAAATAGCTTTTGTTGGTGACAGCGATATTGACGTGCTTACGGCACTTAACGCAGGCATGGTTGCAGTCGACGTAGCATGGGGATATCGCGACGAGGAAACTCTGCGCCGCGTCGGCGCGCAGTACATAGCGCACACACCCGACGAGCTTGTGGAGATTCTTATGAAGCTTGGTGGGAAAGAATAAAAAGAAAACGGCACTTGAAGTGAACTTCATTCACTTCTGTGCCGTTTTTTTATTATTTGAGCATTTTGAGTACGTCCTCAATAGGTCTGTAGCCTACTATCTTGTCAGCGAGCTTGCCGTCTTTGAGAAGCACGAGCGTGGGAATGCTGTGAATATCGTATGCGTTTGCAATCGCACCTGCCTCGTCTACGTCAACCTTGCAGACAACGACGTCGTCTCTTGTGTTTGCTATTTCTTCAACTATGGGTGCCATCATCTTACAAGGACCGCACCACGTAGCGTAAAAGTCGATGAGAACGGGCTTTTCGCTGTTCAATGCGACCTCGTTGAAATTGTCGACTGTCAAATTTATTATTGCCATATTGCTTGTCCTTTCTTTTTATTTTTGCTTGTAGTAAAGCATACAATGGCAGTATCCCTCAAAATCGGGATCCTTTATCTGCTCCTTGAATTCCTTACACATGCATTTGTATTCTTCAAGTCTGTCTCGTCTGCATGGGCAATATCCGCCCGTTCTTTCAAGACCCTTCTTTATTGTCTCAACTATTTCCTTGTTGGGATTTTCGATTATTTTCATTTTGTACCTCTCTACGCACCCTTGCGGTGTGTTTTTTATTTGAGGAAGCCGTTGATTATCTCTTCCTCGGCTTCCTTTTCGTCAAGTCCGAGAGTCATGAGCTTTATAAGCTGCTCGCCCGCAATTTTACCGATA
Organism: Clostridia bacterium; assembly: GCA_017453005.1. Classification (GTDB taxonomy): domain Bacteria; phylum Bacillota; class Clostridia; order Oscillospirales; family CAG-272; genus SVTX01. Next base: position 15,312 of record JAFTKY010000056.1, read on the forward strand.
GCCGCCTCGTGAATAAGAGAAGCCTCGATGTTATTTGCCTCAATTTCGGGGATAGCCTTGACGGACGCGTTATCCATGATGATCGCGTCACATTCAGTGTGTCCGCTGCAGCGTGCATTTCCCTTTATGTTGGAGATAAAGATCTGCTTTGAGTTGTCCTTTGCGACCGAGCGGGAAACAACGTGCGTGCCGCATCCCTCACCGTTGAGCTCAACCTCAAATTCGGTTCTCGCGTACTGCTCGCCGTGAGTCATTATCTTCTCATATACGACGAGTGTTGAATCCTTGTCAAGCTTTGCATAGGTTTTTCTGTCGGTGGAGTCAACGCCCTTTATCTGTGTGGTCTCCATTTCAAGATACGCGCCCTCCGCAAGATATACCTGCGTTGTGGGATTCATTACGTTTCGTCCGTTTCCGTCACCCTCGCCGTAATGCTTTTCAACGTACTTTACCTTTGCATTTTTGCCGACGTAAAAGGCGTGTATACCGCTGTGCTCGCTCATTTCCGTGCCGCAGTTGTGTATTCCGCAGCCCGCAACGATTACGACGTCAGCGTCCTCACCAATATAAAAATCATTATATACCGTCTCGGTAATTCCCGTCTCGGACAGAATTACGGGAATGTGCACGCTTTCGTTTTTCGTTCCTGCCGCGATATATATCTCAATTCCGGGCCTTTCCGTTTTCTTTTCGATCTGAATATTAGCAGAGGAATTTTTGCCGAAAAGCTGACCGTTTACACGGAGAGAATACGCACCCTCAGGCACCTTGTGAAGTCCCGCAATGTTCTCAAGAAGGTCTTTTTCCATTTTACTGAGTGTCTTCTGTGCCATCAGTTGTCACCTCCCGCCGTATATCTGCATCCCGCGCTGGAAGCCAAGAGCTCGGGGAGTATTTCCTCCTTTGTGCCGTACGCGGCTATCTTACCGCCCGCGATAACGACCACCTTGTCCGCAATATCCAGAATTCTTTCCTGATGCGAGATTATAAGTATATTTCCCTGCGTTCTCTCATGCATCTTTTCAAATACCTTTATGAGATTGTTGAAGCTCCAAAGGTCAATTCCCGCCTCAGGCTCGTCAAACACGGAAAACCTTGTGCCGCGCGCGTTTATCATGGCTATCTCAATTCTCTTGAGCTCGCCGCCCGAAAGTGACGCGTTGACCTCACGGTTGATATATTCCTTCGCGCAAAGTCCCACCTCAGCAAGATACGAGCAAGCCTCGGAAATTGATATTTTCTTGCCTGCCGCAAGAGAGATAAGGTCCTTTACGGTTATTCCCTTGAATCTTACGGGCTGCTGAAACGCGAAGCTGATTCCCGCGCGCGAGCGCTCGGTGATGCTCATATCCGTAATATCCACGCCGTCAAGAATTATCTGACCGCAGTCGGGCTTGATTATTCCCGCGATAAGCTTCGCCAAAGTAGACTTTCCGCTACCGTTGGGGCCTGTTACCGCGACGAATCTTTCATTTATCGTTAAGCTGACATCGTCCAGAATACGCGTCTCTTTTCCCGTTACGGGGTCTGTGACCGTATAGGACAGATTTTTGATTTCAAGCATAATGTACCTTCTTTGTTTGTAATATCTATCGTATTATTTTATCATAAACTACGTGTTAAATCAATAGTTATTATAAAAATTATTTGTTTTTTGTCATCAATAACGCCCGCAACGGTCGTTGAGGGCGTTATATTTTATCATTTTCCTGAGTTTATTTGAAAGCTCGGGAGTGGTGATGTAGCAAGCTCAGCGTCTTTACCGTCATTTCCGGGGTTACCGTCATCATACATAGGGCTACCCTCAGTGCCTGCTATAGAATATGCAATTCCTCCATCGCCGCCTTTGCCACCGTATCCTGCACTTAAAATGATGTTTTCTCGCAGTGTACCGTCATAAAGGTGCACGGAAACTGACTTGGCAATTGCGGCAGATGCGCCGTCACCGCCATCTCCGCCGTCACCACCGTTCCAGCCCCAACCGTCCTTTCCTTGACCGCCTTCACCGCCGTCGCCGCCTTTTATCGTACAGTCAAAGGTATGTAGACTTATCTGGAGGTCGCCTACAACATTTATAGCGGGCGCACCGTCAGAACCGCGTTCACCGCGCTCACCTGTTTTAGCCTTGTTGCATATGAGAGAACATTTTTCACCGTAAAAGCCAAGATCTACGTACGCGTCGGATTCGGAGGAAATTATAGAATAGTCGCCTGACAGATTGATATTAACAAAATCTATATCTATTCTCGTCTCTCTTTCATCAATTACTATACGGATGCTGTACGTTCTGTCAGCATCACCCACCAAACGAAGATAACTCTGTTCAGATCCAAGTGTTATTACGTAAGGAGTTGTATCACTATCGAGTATAAATTCATTAAGAAATATGATTGCTCCGCTTTTATCCGAATATCCTTTGTAAAAAAGCTCATAGCTGTTTATCTCGTAGTATTCCTTTTCGGGACAGCGCGAGCATACATTGGATAAAACGCTCGGGAAGTGATGTCCCAATGCTCTTATAGACTCTCTGCCCGAAACCGTTGCATTACAGACTGTACATATACTTCCCGCCTCAATACCCGATTCAGTACATGTAGGCTCTATGCGGCTCGTATCCGTAGTTGTGTGAGCAAGCTTTTCTATCTGATCGTGTCCGGATGTCCATATCTTACATACCGAGCATTGTTCTCCTGCGGTATAACCGACGCTTGAGCAGGTTGGATCAACGCCATTCATAGATGTGGGAGTATGGGGGAGCTTTTCTATAGGTGTACGTTCCGTCAATGGTGTGAGACATTCACTACATTTAACGTATTCAACGTATCCTACGCTCGAGCAGGTCGGAGCGACCGCCTCTACCGTTACGGGAACGTGTGTAACGGGAATTTCTTCGGTTGAGAGCACAATACGACAATTAAGACACTTCTTGAGCCTCTTGCCCGTATTCATGCAGTCTGCTTTTACAGTGATCTCCCATTCCTCGTTGTGTCCTGTCGCTTCGAGTTCTCTTCTTTCAACGGTTTCATTACATTCCTGACATATTCTGACCTCTTCACCGACAGTTGTGCAAGTCGGCATTACAGAGGTCTCCCAGTCACCGGGGCTGTGTTCAAGTTTGGGAGCTGTTTCGTCAAACCATCTTGAACCGCAATCGTTGCAGGTAACTTCCCATCCTTCTGCATCAAGACACGTCGCCTCTTTCTTTACTTTTTCTGTGTCCTCATGCGCGCATGTTGAGGGATCTTGTGTGCACGCAACGAGCAGAAGAACTATAGCAAATACGAACAATAAAATAATAGTTCTATTTTTCATTGTGTTACCTCCAAGGCTATATATGTCATAACAAAGTTTTTGTAGTTTTTTATATCATCGCACAAAACAATGGGGTACGAAAGAATATTCTATTCCTTCATACCCCAAGTAGTCACATTTTACAATTATCAATATATCTGCAAGCGGCAAGTGCGGCGGTGGCGCCGTCTCCGCAAGCCGTGGTTATCTGTCTTATATTCTTCGTGCGGCAGTCGCCCGCAACGAAAAGTCCTTCCGTCGAGGTCAGACAGTTCTCGTCAGACACGACGTATCCGCGCTCGGAAAGCTCTACGAGATTTGCGTATTGCTCGTTCTCGGGCACCTGACCGATAGCAACGAATATTCCGTCAACGTCAAGTCTTTCCTTTTCTCCGCTTGCTACGTTCTTTATAATTATGCCGCCGAACTCGTCCTCAGCATAAATACTGTCAACGACCGTTCCCGTAATGAACTCAACGTTATCTCGCTTTTCAAGTGACGCTACAAGTCTCTCCTCGCCCGTCATATAGTCAAGATTTTGCACGACGTATACCTTTGAGCATCCGTCGGAAAGCATCATAGCCTCAACGAGCGCCGAGTTACCGCCGCCAATAACGGCAACCGTCTTGCCGTTATAGAACGCGCCGTCACATACCGCACAGAAGGAGATACCGTTACCGATAAATTCCTCTTCTCTGTCAAGTCCGAGGTGGCGGTGCTTTGAGCCTGTCGCGAGAATGACCGTGTGAGCGAGATACTGACCGTCATCACACGAAACGTAGAAAACGCCGTTCTGCTTTTCTATTCCCGTGACCTCAGCCATTTCTATCTCCGCACCCATGCCAAGCGCCTGCTCTACCATTCTGTCCGCAAGCTCGTTTCCGCTTATCTGCGAAAATGCGGGGTAATTTTCTATTTTGGGAGAAAAGGTCATCTGTCCGCCAAAGGTTGCCCTCTCAATGACGAGCACGCTTTTATCCGCTCTGCGAGCGTAGACCGCCGCGGTAAGTCCCGCGGGGCCTGCGCCTACAACTATTACATCATACATTTTGATACCAACCTTAATCCTTAGTATCAGTTGCTTGCTGTATCAATAAACTTTCTTATGTTAGAAAGGTTTACTGCCTTCTCGGTCTCAACGCCGCCTACGGTTACTACAAGCGTGGGAGCCTGTCTGATTCCGTACTTTGCAACGAGGTCAAGATGCTCGTCAGCGTAAAGCTTTTCATAATCAATTCCCGCTTTCTCAAGGAACTCGCCTGCGATCTTACAGTTGGGGCAGGTCTTAGTAGCGAAAAG
>JAFTKY010000057.1 GCA_017453005.1 Clostridia bacterium
AGTCAATAAATGCGTTTAAAGTTTTTTGCCGTGATACATAATCAATATGTATAACTAACATCAGGAGGAGCGTATGTCAAAAATACTGATAATCGGCGGGGGTGTGTCGGGGTTGAGCGCAGGTATATATGCGCGAATGGACGGACACGAGGTGATCATTTGCGAGCGAGGCGCTATGGCTGGCGGCAACCTTACGGGCTGGCAGCGAGGCGAATATCACATAGATAACTGCATACATTGGCTGACGGGCACAAATCCCGCGACGGATACGTACAAAATGTGGGAGACGCTCGGGGCATTGGGCGGCGTTGAGATAATGCAGGGTAAGTCGCTTTATACCTATGACGAGGGCGGCAAAAGGCTTTCCCTTTACTGCGATCTTGACAGGACCGAGCGGGAGATGATTGCCGTATCTCCGCGTGACGAAAAGGAGATAAGAGAGTTTATTTCTGCGGTCAGGACGGTTCAGGGACTGTCCGGTATTGCGGGTGAAAAGCACAATGAGGGCTTGACATTGCTTCAAAAGATAAAGTCACTTCCGCAGCTTTACAAATATTACAATCTGTCAACGGGAGAGCTTGCGGCAGGATTTCGGCATCCTCTGCTGCGAAAATTTATAGTATCATTTTTGGGAAATGATTTCGGCTCGCTTGCGCTTGTGTTTATTTTTGCGCACTACTGCGGCAATAACGGAGGAATTCCCCGCGGCAGCTCGCGCGGTATGGCACAGCGTATGGAGAAAAGGTTTATTTCTCTTGGCGGCAGGCTTGTATTGAACAAAGAGGCCGTGAAGGTGAACGTAAAGAACGGCAAGGCTTATTCCGTAAGCTTTGGTGACGGTGACGAGATAGGCGCGGATTACGTTATAATCACCACAGACCCCGCACTTGTCTTTGGCAGATTGCTCGATGCGGATATGCCGGGATACCTTACGTCTGATTATTCGGACAAAAGAAAAATGCGGTTTTCGGGTATTCATTGCGCTTTTGCGCTTGACTTATCGAATGTACCGTTTGAGGGGGATATTATCTTTGAGATACCGCCGAAATATAAGCTGCGTCTTGGCTCGGAAAATCTTGTTCTACGTGAGTTTTCACACGAGCCGAGCTTTGCGCCGAGCGGAAAAAATATATTGCAGACCGTAATTTTCTGTAACGAGGAAAACGCTCTGCGCTTTATTGCCCTTCGCCGTGACAGAGCGGCGTACAATAAAGAAAAAGCGGAGCTGTCGCGGATAATTGCGGATATTATAGTTAATAAATTCCCCGAAATGAAGGACAAGCTAAAATGCATTGACGTATGGACCCCTGCGACGTACAAGAGATTTATCAATTCCGAGATGGGCTCGTTTATGAGCTTTGCCCTCCCGTCAAGATGTCTTCCAATGCGAAAGTCCAACAAAATCCGCGGACTTGAAAACGTGATCTTAGCTACGCAGTGGCAACAGATACCCGGGGGCTTGCCTATTGCCGCAGAGGGCGGAAGGCTCGCCGTCAAGACAGTTGCAGAGCTTGAGAAAAAGCACGTGCATAAAAAGCAGGAAAAGCATAAAAATGCTCCCTCTCATGCATAAAAAACCGCATATACGCCACTGCTTTGTGCGTATATGCGGTGATTTTTTATTCTACTTGAATGAAATCGCCGGCCGTCAGCGTATAGCTTCCGGATTCCTTTATTTCTTCGCTTTCTGCCTGCTTATAGATAAAGCTGAAGGTCATTCCGCTTCTCATGGTGAGAATAATATCTCCGATTTCAAAGAACCTTTCAAGCGTATATTCACGGCCGTCAATTTTCACAGCGGTGATTATATCGCCTGCGACAAGTCCCATTTGCTCAGCCTTGCCGCCCTCGACTACTTCAATTACGTTGATGTTCTCAACTATTTTGCCGATGCCAAGCTCCGTGTCGTAGACGTAACGGCTATCCGATGCCTGAACTGTAACTCCGATCGTGGTTTTATACACTCCGTACGTCAGTCCGCTTCCGTCCTTTTCATAGTACATTATATTGTCGGCAACTGCCTTGATGAGCTGCAACGGAATTGCAAAATTGATATTCTGGTCGGTGCCGTCGCCTGCGTTTGTGATACCGATAAGCTCGCCCATGGAGTTGAACAGTCCGCCGCCCGAGTTTCCGTGATAGAGCGCCGTATCTATACGCATAGAGCGATACGTACGGGTCTCTCGATCAAGGCTGAGGGAGACATTTTCGTTATCCACGCTGATAATTCCCTCGGTTACGCTTATTCCCTCTCCGTTGGGATTGCCTATCGCAATAGCCGTCTCGCCAACGTAGTAATCCTCTGCAAACGTGACCGCCGATATATTTTCGTTTATGCTCATTACGGTTTTCGTTTCTGCCTTGAGTATTGCCATATCGTAGGTTATTGAGCCTCCGACGTATTCGCAGCTTATTTCACAGTCGCCGTAATTTATGTACTCGTTTCCGTCATCATCCTCTTCAAGATAAGGCGTCCATTCGCTGCCGTACAGATAACACGTGATACGGGGGGCGATGCTGACGGCTGCCTCATGGTCGAAAATAACGTGATAATTCGTTATAAAATACGTGTAATCCTCGTCTATCTGATATATCACGCAAGCACCCGAGGCAAAATAGTTTTCGCTCGTGCTCGCGTTTGTGAACGTGGAAAAGACCTTACCCGTTGATGAAAGCATCCTTGCAACAGTTGAATGCTTTTTTTCTGCGGTCGCGTCAAAGGTCAGATACAAGGACAAAAATTCCTCAAAGGTCAGCTCACTGCCGTATATTTCCTTGTACGCCTCGTATAGCGAGAGTGCGGTTATATCCGCGCCCTTCTCGCCGTCCTTACCGTTTTGACCGTTTTCTCCGTCCTTGCCGTCAGCGCCGTTCGTTATCTCAAAGGTGCTCGTGCTTCCGTCCGTGTAGAAAACGGTGTATATGTCTACAAGACCGTCCTCTCCCGTTTTCTGTATGGAGCTTATGCTGACGGCGGTGCTTATTCCGTCCTTACCGTCCGCGCCGTCTTTTCCGTCTTTACCGTTAACGCCGTCTTTGCCGTTGACACCGTCTTTTCCGTCAACGCCGTCCTCACCGTCTTTGCCGTTGATACCGTCTTTACCGTCAGCACCGTCCTTGCCGTTTTCACCGTCTGCTCCGTTTGTGACCTCAAAGGTGCTTGTTGTACCGTCGGAATAATAAATGGTGTACGTATCAACAAGACCGTTCGTCGCAGTCTTGTCAATGGATATTATGCTTACAGCGTCGGTATCCGAGCAAGCGACGGCACTTGCCAAAAGACAAAGCAAGAGACATATCGCAACAATAAATTTAATTTTCATATTTACCTCTCGGTTTGATTATTTGCCGTGAATTTTTGCGGCTGTGAGTGTGTTTTGCATGAGCATCGTTATAGTCATAGGTCCGACGCCGCCGGGAACGGGTGTGATATACGATGCCTTGGGCTCTACCTCACAGAAATCTACGTCTCCGCAGAGCTTACCGCTATCAAGTCTGTTGATTCCAACGTCAATTATGACAGCGCCCTCCTTGACCATATCGGCAGTAACGAAATTTGCTCTGCCGACGCCTGCGACGAGAATATCTGCCTCGGCGCATATCTTCTTGATATCGCGCGTTTTGCTGTGGCAGATAGTGACCGTGCCGTTTGCATGAAGGAGCAGCATCGCCATGGGCTTGCCTACGATATTGGAGCGTCCGATAACTACGCAATTCTTTCCCGCGACCTCAATTCCGCTGCGCTTGATAAGTGCCATAACGCCTGCGGGGGTGCAAGGCAGAAAATTGTAGTCCCCTATCATTATCTTGCCTACGTTGTACGGGTGGAATGCGTCAACATCCTTTTCGGGCTTGATTTTTAGCAGAACTGCAGTCTCGTCAAGGTGCCTCGGGAGAGGCAGCTGACAAATTATTCCGTGGATGTTTTCGTCGGCGTTGAGCCTGTCAATAAGTGACAGAAGCTCGTCCTGTGTCGTCTCTGCGGGAAGCTCGTAGGATTCGGAATAAAATCCTACCTCGTCGCACGCTCTTTTTTTATTGCGCACGTAGACCTGCGATGCAGGGTCCTCGCCTACGATAATTACAGCAAGTCCCGGAGCGTATCCGCGCTTTGCCTTGAATGCCTCGGTTTGTTCTTTTATTTCTGCTCTTATTTCTGCGGAAATTCTTTTTCCGTCAATTATCTGTGCCATTATTACTGTTTTCCTCTGCTATGGGTGTGTTCTTTTTGAAAAGCTTATGGTAAAATCTGTCGGGGTTTTGAACTACGTCGGGCTTGAGAAGCTCGTCAAGCTTTGAGAGCTTTGCGTCGGGGTTATTGAATTTTTTGGAATAAATAAGTCCCCAGACAAGCAAGCCTCCGAAAATGACAAAGCACAAAAGTCCCACTACCTGAGATATTCTGAACGGGCCGACGTAAAGGCTGTCCGTGCGGAGCCCCTCAATGAACATTCTGCCAAAGCCGTACCACGAAAGATACATGCACGCCATCTGTCCATTGAACTTCTTTTTCTTGTAAAGAATATTGATAAGCACAAATCCCGCAATATTCCAAAGTGATTCGTAAAGGAAGGTCGGGTGGTAATACACCATATCAAACAGACTGTCCTCGTTTGGATAAAGTCCCATACGGAGGAAATAAAGAGGATGTCCCTCGCTGACTACCCCGCCGTGAGCCTCGCCGTTTACAAAGTTACCCCATCTGCCTATTGCCTGCGCCATGCCAACTCCGGGACCTACCGCATCAAGCAGACGGAAGGTGTTGATTTTCTTAATCTTGGAAGCAATTATAACACCTGCCGCGCCGCAGATGATACCGCCGTAGATTGCAAGTCCGCCTCCGCGGAGGTTAAAGACGTTTTTCATAAAGACGCCGAAATCAAAGGGCTCGGGGATGAACTTATCAAGCGAAGTGAGAACGTAATAAAGTCTTGCGCCGATAACGCCGAGAATTACCGTCCAAAGTCCTACGTCGATAAGCTTGTCCTGGTCTATCCGCTCGTTTTTTGCGCGGAAAAAGGTATAGAGAAAAGCGAACATTATTCCGCAGGTTATTATAATTCCGTACCAATATACGGAAAAGTTCTCTCCTATACTAAACGCCGCGGGGTCTACCTCGAAGGTATCTATCCCGAGACCGGGAAATGAGATATACGTCATATTATTTCTCCTTTATTTTGTGGGATATATCGCGGATAGCGACATGTTTTCTTCTTTGAGCACTCTGCCTATCAGAGACTCAATATACTCAAGGTCAATGCTCTGTATAATGTCAAGATATTCAAACAGATTCATGCTGTCCTTGTGTGAAGCGTAGGACATAAGCATGAACGAGATATCCTCCGTTGAGTCAAAATCCGAGACGAAGCTTGAATAGTCACATCTTAATTCGCGCTCAAAGGCTTCCTTGTTAAGAGACGAGCCCTTGACCTGCCGTAATTTTTTCTTTATTTCCTTCATGAGCGCCTTTGGGTCGTCGCTCTCACCCGAGAAGGTTATATAAGAATAGGTTTTCGTTGTTGATGCGCCACTGTCAAAGCCCGGGGATATAAGCTTTTTGTCAAGAAGCTCGGTATAAAAGTCCTCGGATTGCGAAAATACCATGCGGCAGAATATGTCAAGCGCCGCGCTTTGCTTTAAGCGTTCTCTTTTATCCGCGGGAATATCGTTTATCTTGAGACCGATACAGCATATAGGCTTTGCAAGCGGCATTTTCGTGCTTACGTATTTTTTCGCTACTCCGTCCGGCTCGGGGACGATCACTTCCCTTGCGGTGAATTTTACGGGCGTTGGAAGTATTTTATCTACCGTTTCTATTATTTTATCAACGTCAAGGTCTCCCGAAATACAAAGGCTCATATTTTCGGGGGTATAAAAATCACGGCAACACTTGTAAAGGATATCGGGGGATATTTGATTTATTGACTCCTCCGTGCCGCATATATCGTTTTTGACGGTGTTGCTTTTATACATAGCCGACAAAAGATTCATGTGACAGCGGTCGTACGGGTCGTCATGACAGCCGCGTATCTCCTCTGCAATAATGCCGACCTCCTTATGAACGGATGCATCAGTAAAATAAGGGTCGGTTACAAATCTTACAAGCTCATGCAGACACTCGTAAAAGTTGTCAGTGGTGCTGAAGTAATAAGCCGTTTTCGTGCTTGACGTGAAGGCGTTACAGTAGCCACCGTAGAAGTTCATTATCGCATCTGCGTTGGAGCCGTCGCTGTTTTCAAACATTTTGTGCTCAAGAAAGTGAGCGCAGCCCATGGGGAGCGTAAATTCTCCCTCGTCCGTTACGTAGCTTTGATATCTGCCGCCGAAATTGACGTAAAGCACCGCCTGTGCGGAGGCTTTTTTCTTTGGAACGTATGAAATGAACAGTCCGCTTTCGTGACGGATATGATATGCGTCCTCGCGCAGAATATCGGAATGGAATTTTTCTATCTTATTCATCGTCATATCCCTCCGAGGCGTGCACTTGTCCGTTGCTTGTCAAGAAAAATACGGAGCAGATATTTACCTTTTGGGCAAATTCGACTATCTCCTCTTTTTTGACGTCTTCTATCATTTTAATGCGTTGGGTTATGCTCTTACTTTCACCCGTCAGAAGCCTGTCCTTAAAGCCCGAGGCAACCAGCGAGCCCGAGGCGTCGGGTGTCTGTCGGAGAAAGTTTACGAGGCTTTTTTTAGCAGAAAATATCTCTTCGTCGGATATGTTTCCAAGCTTCATTTCAAGTATTTGCTTTTTTATTTCCTCAAGAGCGGCTTGTTTATTCTCGGGCTTGATCCCGCAAGCAACAGTCAGCACTCCGCAGGTGTTATCCGATCTTGAGCCGCAATAATAGCACAGGCTCTTTTTTTCACGTACGTTCATAAAGAGCTTTGACGTGGAGCTGCCGCCGAGTATCTCGTTGTAAAGCGACCTTGCGGAGCTGTCGGCGTCCGTCAGTATTGAGTTGCACGTAAGGTTTACGCGAAGTATTCCCTGAGAGAGCTCAAATTCCTCCTCTGCCTCGCGATAGCCATCACGCACGATAGGATACGGAGGAATTATATCCACGGGCTGTCGCTCGCCTATTTTTTTGAATAAGGGCGCAAGCTTTTGGGACACCTCCTCACCGGTGTGAGTACCGACGTAAAATGCTGTAATTTTAGCATGCTTCAAAAAGTATTCGCGTATTGACGTTATGTCCTCTCGCGTATACGAGCGCAAAAGCTCCTCAGTTCCGTCAAGAGAATAACCTGTGGGATCGTCTCCAAAGAGCATTTCGTTGCTCTTTATCGCGGCGTATGATTTTGGAGAATTGAGCTTTGCATTTATATTGTCTATTGCGAAATCTCTCTCGCTTTCAAAATATTTTTTTGAGATCAGTCCGTCAGCGTCGTACAAGGACTCCGTCAGAACGTCCTCAATTACCCGAAGGGTCTCGCCAAGCAAATCGAGGTCTGCGTGTCTTTTTGGGAGATATTGCTTATCAAGTGTCGTGCAGATTATTCTGTAGGAGTGATTTGCACCGATATGGTAGTCCTTCCAATATACCGTTGAGTCGTACATGGAATCAAGGTGTCTGTTCATGTCCGTAATGCTCGGAAAATTTTTGCTTCCTCTGAAGAGCACGGAGAGTAACAGACGCATGAGAGGAGACTTGTATTTATCTGCAGGAAAGCTAAAGAAAATGTCAAGCCTGGACCTTTTATATTCGTCCGTATGAAGACAGTAAAGATCTGCCCCGTCCGACAGCTTTATTTTGCTGCTTTCGGGAAAAAGCGTTTGATTCAGCATACGTTATCTCCTTTCATAATTTTCCAAAATATATTATACACCAAAGTGCGCCGTTTTTCAAGTGCTTTTTATATTTTATGTGCAAAAATGAAAAGGTATAAAGCCTTTTTAATTGCGAAAAAGACTTGTATATTACGTACGTTTGTGATATAATTAAATGGAAAATTTTCTTTTTGTAAGGATATTTTAAAATATCTCAAAAAAATATGTTTTTTCTATTGACAGAAGTGTTTTTTTGTAGTAAAATAAATCATATAATACATTAGTGTGCTAAAA
>JAFTKY010000058.1 GCA_017453005.1 Clostridia bacterium
CACGGCGAGCTCCCTTATGCTAAAAGGGAGAAGATAGGCCGCACGGTTGACTATGCTGCGGGCAGAAACCGTTATATCGGACATCTTATCTCGCTCTGCAACCACTCCTTCAAGGGTGTGAAGGTCGGACTTGACTGTGCAAACGGCAGCTCTTGGGCTATGGCGAAGTCAATCTTTGAGACGCTTGGTGCAAAGACCTACGTTATCAACGCAGAGCCCGACGGAACGAACATAAACAGAGACGCGGGAAGCACTCACATTGAGGGACTTTGCAAGTTCGTAGTTGACAATCAGCTTGACGTTGGCTTTGCATACGACGGAGACGCGGACAGATGTCTCTGCGTTGACGAGAACGGTCAGGTGGTCGACGGTGATAAGATACTCTATATTTACGCGACGTATCTCAAGGAGCGCGGCGAGCTTGACGGAAACACCGTTGTTGCTACCGTTATGTCCAACATCGGACTTTTCAAGGCGCTTGACGAGGTAGGCATTGAATACGCAAAGACCGCGGTTGGCGACAAGAACGTAAACGATTATATGTCGGCGCACAACAACTGTATTGGCGGCGAGCAATCGGGACATATTATATTCAGGAAGTTTGCATCCACAGGCGACGGAATTCTGACGTCGCTCAAGATGATGGAGGTAATGCTCTCAAAGAGACTGCCTCTCTCAAAGCTTGGCGAGCCCGTAGTAATATATCCTCAGGTGCTTAAGAACGTAAGAGTAAAGGACAAGGCGGCTGTTATGAGCGCGCCCCTCGTGCTTGAAGCGGTACAGAAGGCAGAGGCGCTTCTTGAGGGTAACGGAAGAATGCTCGTAAGAGAATCGGGCACGGAGCCCCTCGTCCGCGTTATGGCAGAGGCATCCGATACCGATATGTGTAACAAGTGCATCAAGATAGTGACTGACGCTATCGCCGCGTGTGGATTTCTTCTCAAATAATATTTGATGCCGAGCACTCGGCAGAACGGAGAAATTTATATGTGCGGAATAATCGGTTATATCGGAGAGTGTCAGGCTGCACCGATACTTATTGAGGGACTGGAGAGACTTGAATACAGAGGCTACGATTCGTCGGGATTAGCCGTACGGGACGGCAGAGAGGTTCAGGTTGTAAAGTCCACGGGCAGACTGAAAAGGCTTGCGGAGATAACCGATAACGGGAAAGCGTTATACGGCTTTTGCGGATTGGGGCACACAAGGTGGGCGACTCACGGTGAGCCGTCAGAGGTGAATTCTCACCCGCACCAAAGCTCTGACGGAGAGGTAACTCTCGTCCACAACGGAATAATTGAAAACTACGCCGAGCAAAGGAAAAAGCTCATGGCGCGCGGATATAGCTTTGTTTCCGAGACGGATACCGAGGTCGCGGCAAGCATGCTGTCGTATTATTACAAAAAATACGGCAGAGAGCCGCTTCGCGCAATCTCCGAGACGATGCTTCGCATACACGGCTCGTTTGCATTCGGCATTATGTTCAAGGACTGTCCCGAGGTGCTGTACGCGGCACGGGGGGACAGCCCCTTGATAATAGGCAGAGCGGAGGACGGATATTATCTTGCGTCCGACGTGCCCGCTATCTTATCTCACACCAGACTCGTTTACTATCCCGACAACATGGAGATAGCGGAAATCAAACGGGACAGTGTGAGATTTTTTAATAGCGACCTTGAACAAATAAAAAGAGACTGCGTGGAAATTATGTGGGATAATTCGTACGCCCATCGCGGAGAATACGAGCATTTTATGCTAAAGGAGATACACGAGCAGCCGAGAGCGGTCAGAGAAACCCTGAGCCGATATATCAAAAACGGAGAGATAGACCTTTCGCAGTCGGGACTTACGGACGGCGTAATGCGTGAGCTTGACAGACTATATATAGTCGCCTGTGGCTCGGCGTATCACGTAGCTGAGGTCGCAAAATATGAAATTGAGAGAGTGGCAGGGCTTCCCGTAGAGACGGAGATAGCCTCGGAATTCCGCTACCGTGAAAGGGAATTGAGTAAAAACGGAGCGGTCATAGTCATATCCCAGTCGGGGGAGACGGCAGATACGCTTGCCGCCTTGCGTATTTCAAGGCAAAGGGGACTGCGAGCCTACGCCATAGTAAACGTCGCGGGCTCAACGATATCCCGTGAGGCGGACGGAGTTATATACACGCAGGCGGGGCAGGAGGTTTCCGTAGCTACGACCAAGGCGTACAGCGCACAGCTCGCGGCGGTTTATATGCTTTGCATAAGGCTTGCTGCCGTGCGCGGAAGAATTTCAAGACGGGTGTACGACGGGTATATAGACGAGCTTACGTCCTTGCCCGAAAAAATCGGTAAATGCCTTGAAAATCAAGATAAAATGAGATGGCTCGCGCAGAGCCTGTCGGGAGCTGAGGACGCGTTTTTTATCGGAAGAGGGCTTGACTATGCGCTTGCTCTTGAGGGTAGCCTCAAGCTCAAGGAGATAACCTATATTCACTCCGAGGCATACGCCGCGGGAGAGCTCAAGCACGGCAGCATCAGTCTTATTGAGGACGGAACGCTCGTTATTTGTCTTATGACGCAGGACGAGCTTATCCCAAAGACGGTGAACAATATCACTGAGGTCAAAAGCCGCGGTGCGTACGTGATAACCGTAGCCGCGGAGGGCGACCGCGCGGCGGATAAGGTCTCGGACGCGGTGCTGTATGTCCCAAAGACAGACCGAATGCTTATGCCGAGCCTTGCGGTCATACCGCTTCAGCTTTTAGCATACTATTTGAGCGTAGCGAGAGGACATGACGTGGACAAGCCGCGCAATCTTGCCAAAAGTGTAACGGTAGAGTAATTTATAAAATAACGGAAAGGAGAGCCTTCACTTATGTCAAATATGCTTGATTATATTGATTGGAGAGGGGATCTGACCTTTGAGACGGACGCCTTCAACGAGGTGGACAACTTCATATTCTGTATGCTTTCATACGTTGATTTCAACAGAATATACGACAGCTATAACCCCGATGTCAAAATAAGCATCAAGGACGCCGCAGAGGAATTTGTAAAAACACACGACAAAAAAAGCCTGAAGGCTCTCGGCGTCATCATCCCGTGGGAAAATATCCGAAAAATGCTTTACAAGATGGGGAAGAGCCAAAGATTTTCGCCCGTACAGGTCTCGGACTTTACCAACGAGATAGACTACGAGCGCGAGATGCAGTTCTGCGCTATGACCTTTCATTTGAATGCAGACGAAATGCTTGTCTGCTTCAGAGGAACGGACGAGACGCTTGTTGCGTGGAAAGAGGACTTCAGGCTTTCATATCTGAACGAGATCCCCGCACAAAAGCGCGCCTCGGAGTATCTATTACAGATAGCCGAAAAATTTCCCGACAAAAAAATATACGTCGGCGGTCACTCCAAGGGAGGCAACCTTGCAAAATATTCCTCTGTCTGTGTCACCGACGAGGTTCTTGAGCGCATTGACGCGATATATAACAATGATGGCCCCGGATTTTTGCCCGATATAGTCAGCTCCGAAAGATTTGCAAGAATTGAGCGCAAGGTCAAAAATTTCGTTCCGCAGTCCTCTCTCGTCGGACAGATGTTTTTACACAAAGGGCAAAGAATAATAGTCAGAAGCAATTATCGCGGAGTTTATCAGCACGATATTTTTGGCTGGGAGATCAAAGGGACGCACGCAGTTACGGTCAAGAGCTTTACCGCATCGGGAGAGCTGAATCATGAGATATTCAATACCCGCATAAACGGAATGACGCTTGATGAAAGACGGGAATTTGTTGATATTTTCTGCAACATTATTGACAGCACGGGCGCGAAAAATCTGCTTGACCTTTCCGAGGCGAGAGCCAAAAGTGCGGCCCTCGTGCTCAAGAGCTACGGAGAGCTTGAAAAAGAAAAAAAGCAGCTCATGCAAAGCTGTCTGACAAGACTGTTTGATTTGAGAAATCTGAAAAAATGACGAAAAGGGTGTGAGGACTGCTCACACCCTTTTCGTTTGGGCAATATTGAAGGGAGTTATCTTATATCAACGTTAACTCTCTTGCCACAGTTTACAGACGCTGCCTTGATCACAGTTCTGATTGCCTTTGCGATACGGCCATGCTTACCTATAACCATGCCCATATCGTCGGGAGCAACACTGAGTGTAAGGTTGATTGCGTTTTCAGTCTCGTTGCAGATCACAACAACCTCGTCAGGATTGTCAACTATAGCAGCTGCAATATTGCGTAAAGTTTCTTTCAAGTCTACCATAAATTTCTCCGTTCTGATATGCGGTTAATTTGTGTTGGATTTAAAGAAATTCCGCTTTTCTGTGTGCCAAAGTCTCTTAATCAGTCAACGATGCCGGACTTCTTAAGAAGAGACTTTACAGTGTCTGTGGGCTGTGCACCCTTCTTGATCCACTCAGTAGCCTTCTCAGCGTCGATCTTGATCTCAGCGGGCTCTGTTGCGGGGTTGTAGTAACCGATTTCTTCGATGAAACGGCCATCTCTGGGGTAACGGCTGTCTGCAACAACAACTCTGTAGAAGGGAGCCTTCTTCATACCCATTCTTCTCAATCTGATCTTTACCATTTTTTTGTCCTCCAAAATATAAATAAAAATGTTTTTTATATCCATTACGCGTGTAGCGTTAATAGCGATGTTTATTAGTGTGTTTTATGAAGATTTAAAAGGGAAACTTCATCTTACCCAAAGCCTTCTTTCCTTGACGGGACTTGCCCATGTCGGAGAATTGCTTCATCATTTTCTTTATCTGCTCGTATTGCTTGAGAAGTCTGTTGACCTCCTCAACGGTGGTTCCGCTTCCTTTTGCAATTCTTATCTTTCTTGACGCGTTGAGTATCTCGGGATGCTCGCGCTCCTTTTTGGTCATGGACTTGATTATAGCCTCCTGATGTGCGAGCATTTTCTCGTCCACCTTTGCGTCCTTGAGCGCGCCGGGCTTCATGCCGGGCATCATGGCTGCTATCTGGTCAAGACTGCCCATGCCCTTGAGCTGCTGCATCTGGTCAAGATAATCGTCAAGCGTGAATATCGACTGACGGAGCTTTTCCTCAAGCTCTGCCGCTTTTTTCTCGTCAAACTGAGCCTGCGCCTTGTCTATAAGCGTCAAGACGTCGCCCATGCCGAGAATTCTACGCGCCATTCTGTCGGGGTGGAAGGGCTCGATGGCGTCAAGCTTTTCTCCCATACCCACGTACTTTATGGGCTTGCCCGTAACGTAGCGGATAGAAAGCGCCGCACCGCCTCGGGTGTCACCGTCAAGCTTTGTGAGTATTACGCCCGAAATGTCGAGCAGATTATTAAAGGTCTCGGCAACGTTTACCGATTCCTGACCTATCATTGAGTCAACCGTCAAAAGGATCTCGGTGGGGTGTACCGCCTCCTTGATGTCCGTCAGCTCCTTCATGAGAAGCTCGTCTATCTGGAGACGACCCGCGGTGTCTATAAACACCATATCGTAGCCCTTTTGATTTGCGAATTTAATGCCTTCCTGTGCGATTTTTACGGGGGATACCTTATCGCCCATCTGGAAAACGGGAATAGACAGCTTCTCGCCCACGACCTCAAGCTGCTTTATAGCGGCGGGGCGGTAAATATCGCAGGCAACGAGCAGAGGATTTTTGCCCTGCTTTTTGAACATGCCCGCGAGCTTGCCCGCGTGCGTCGTCTTACCTGCACCCTGAAGACCTACCATCATAATGACCGTAGGAGGTTTTGAGGATATTTCAAGCTTTGCGTGAGTAGAGCCCATAAGAGCGGTCAGCTCCTCGCAAACTATCTTTATGACCTGCTGACCGGGGTTAAGGGATTCAAGCACCTCAACGCCGACAGCTCTTTCGGAAACCGTCTTTATAAAATCACGGACGACCTTGAAGTTTACGTCTGCCTCGAGAAGCGCAAGCTTTATCTCGCGCATACCCGCCTTGACGTCGGCCTCTGTGAGTTTTCCTTTGTTTTTGAATTTTTTGAAGGCGTTTTCAAGCTTTTCGCTCAAGCTTCCAAACATTGACATTTATGTTTTCCTCCTTCAAGCCGTTGTGCTTGCCTTACGTGACGCTCTCAAGAAGCCTTTTTATCTCGTCCCTTACGCTGTCGGGAACCGACTCCCGCTCGCATATTTCAAGCGCCTTTGCCGCATGGCTCTGCGCGTTTCGGAACTTCTTTGCAAGTCCAAGCTTTTCCTCGTAAAAGAAAAGCTCCTCCTCAGCCTTCTTGATTATATCCCTGACTCCCTGACGCGATATATTCATCTCCTCGGCAATCTCGGACAGGGACATATCGTCGTTATAATAAAAGTCAAGCGCGTCTCTTTTCCTCTCGGTCAGCACGTCTCCGTAAAAATCCAGAAGAAAAGCAACGTGAAGATCCTTTTCAAACATGAAAATATACCTCAACTTTTCACTGTAAAGCAAATTACTTTACAGATTATAACACTCTTTTTTCTATCTGTCAATAGTTTTTTTGAGATTTCTTAAAAAATTTTTATTTTTAATAAATTTGTCCCCAAAATGCCGCCTTATTTGTTGACTTTCGTCTATAATAGTGATATAATCTATATATAATGTTAAATTAAGGACTTCCGCCGATGAATGTAAACATAGGTAAATATAAATTAAAGCTGAATATAGATAGAGAAAAGCACATACGGGTGACCAAGCTTTTAATGCTTGGACTGTCTGTGCTTATTGTTGTGCTTATAGGCATTACAGTAATTTTTGGCGTTGTGGGTGTTGCCGACAAAACGCCTCCCGTCATAAGCATCAAGGACAATAACGATTATATTGTGGCATACGTTGGCGAGGGAATATCCTTCAAGTCCCAGCTTGTTATCTCGGATAACCTCACAGCTGACGAAAAAATAGCCTTGAGCGTGGATTCCTCAAAGGTGAATACCGACGTCGCGGGTGATTATTACGCTACCGTTACCGCCACCGACAAGCGCGGCAACTCAAACACGCAGACTGTGGTAGTGCGCGTATATGCCGAAAAGGTCACGTGGGATATTCTTAAAGAAAAAATAGCCCCCATAGCCGCAAAGATAATAAAGGATAACATGAGCGCGGAGGACAAATGCCGAGAGATATATTCCTTCGTCCGCGCGGAGATAGACTATTTTGACTATTCGGACAAGTCCGACTGGATGCAGGCGGCGTACTACGGGCTGCGCGACGGCAAGGGCGATTGCTTTACCTATTATGCGGTCGCAAAGGCATTTCTTGAATACTACGGCATTGAAAACCAAATGGTACAGCGAAAGGACGGCAAGACCTCCGGCACGCATTTCTGGAGCGTTGTCAATATCGGCACGTCGGACAAGCCCTTGTGGTATCACTTCGACTGCACCCGCCTCAGCCCCGATATGTATCACATGGGCTGTCTTATGACTGACGCGCAGCTTCAGTCCTATAACAAGCTTCGCGGAGACACGAAGGGGAACGAGGAGGACTACTATTTCTATTATTACGATACCTCAAGGCTGCCCAAAATTTCAACGACCGTGATAACACCCGTGGGTTAATGGAGAAAATTATGTATTATACCAATATTCTTGAATATCTTGAAGCCACCGCGCCGAGATGTCCCGATAAGACCGCGTTTTCTGACGGAGTGGACTATATGAGCTTTTCCGAGCTGTACGCGTCATCGCGCGCAATAGGAAGCTTCCTTTGTGAGAGGGGCTATTACCGTGAGCCTGTCGTAGTGCTTATGAACAAGCACCCGAGCGCGATAGCCACGTTTCTCGGCTCAATATATGCGGGTTGCTTTTACGTCTGTCTTGACGCGGAGATGCCCGAGCGCCGCGCACAGCTTATTTTTGAGAGCATAAAGCCGCGCGTGGTTATATATGACAAAAAGAACCGGCACCGCGCAGAGAAGCTGCCCGACAGCTTTGAAAAGGTACTGTATGACGATATAGTAAATTACCCCGAAAACACGCACGCCCTTGCAGGCGTCCGCGCGCGTCAGCTTGACACCGACCCCATTTATATCGTGTTTACGTCGGGGTCTACGGGAATACCCAAGG
The DNA here is from genome assembly GCA_017453005.1 of Clostridia bacterium. Lineage (GTDB taxonomy): Bacteria > Bacillota > Clostridia > Oscillospirales > CAG-272 > SVTX01. The sequence goes on from JAFTKY010000058.1 coordinate 8,028, forward strand.
GCGTTGCGGCTTGTCACCGCTCGGTGATAGACTACACCGAAACGCTTTGCGAGGCGGTGGGATTTGATGAAAACACCGTGTTTGCAAATCAGACGCCTCTGTATTTCGACGCGCCCTTAAAGGAAATAATGCCGACGCTCAAATTCGGCGCGACGGCGTATTTCGTACCAAAGCAGCTGTTTATGTTTCCCGTAAAGCTCTGCGAGTATCTCAACGAGCATAGGATAAATACTGTCTGTTGGGTAGTATCCGCGCTCGTTATGATATCCTCACTCGGCGCGCTTGAAAAAACGCCCCCGAAATATCTTACGAAAATATGCTTTGGCAGTGAGGTCTTTCCGCTGGCGCAGTACAAAAAGTGGAGAGAGGCGTATCCTAACGCCGAGTTCTTTAATCTCTACGGACCTACCGAGGCGACGGGAATGTCGTGCTATTGGAGGGCTGACAGAGAGCTGTCCGACGGCGAGCCCATACCCGTGGGCAGACCCTTCCGCAATACCGAAATTTTGCTCATAGGCGAGGACAAAAAGCAGGTTGCCGACGGCGAGGTTGGCGAGATCTACATTCGCGGCACGTGTGTCACACTCGGGTATTTCCGCAACAAGGAAAAGACAGACGAGGCGTTCGTGCAGAATCCCTTGAATGACGCGTATCCCGAGCTTGTTTATAAAACGGGCGACCTTGGCAGATATAATTCTCACGGCGAGCTTGTGTTCGTCTCCCGCAAGGACTCACAGATAAAGCACATGGGACACAGAATTGAGCTTGGCGAGATAGAGGCGGCGTCATTGACGTGCGAGGATATTCGCCAGAGCTGTTGCGTTTACGACGATGAAAATAAAAAGATAGTCATGTTCTACACGGGCGAGGCAGAGGAGACGGAGATTTTCAAATACATGAGAGGACTTCTCCCCAAATACATGCTCCCCGCACGCTGTATTAAACTCCCCCAAATGCCCCTCACACCCAACGGCAAGCTTGACCGCAAGGGCATGAGAGAAGAGGCAAAGGCATTGAATATTTAAATTAACAGGTGGTAACGAAAAATGGATAAGCTTATAGAAATACTCTCCGACCTTCATCCCGATATTGATTTTGAGTCCGAGGACGGACTTGTCGACAACGGCATACTTGACTCGCTTGATATAGTAACTCTTATCACAGAGATAAACGATAAGTTTGACGTCTCTATTCCCGCGGAGGAGATAATTCCCGAAAATTTCAACTCTGTGCAGGCTCTTTTTGCGCTTATTGAAAAGCTTGACGAGGAATAAGGATAGATGTCGTTTACGTCAATAGGCTTTATATGCTTTCTTGCGGCGACCGTGGTATTATACTACGTTTTCCCCAAAAAGCATCAATGGAAATTGCTTCTTGCCGCAAGCCTTGCGTTTTACTTTATCGCGGGCGAGTGGTATTTGCCGTATATACTCTTCACGATAATCTCGTCCTATATTGTTGCACGCCTGATGCGAAAAAATTCCGAGAGGGAAAAGCTTTATATAGAGCAGAATCGCGACAGCCTTGACAAGGACGCGCGCAAGGCGTATAAGGCGGCAGAGAAGAAAAAGAGATTCCGTATTCTTATTTTGGGACTTGTTCTCAACTTCGGGATCCTCGCCGTGCTCAAATACACGGGCTTTACGGTAAATAATATCAATTCTATAATAGGAATCTTCTCGGATAACGTCTCGCTCCCACTCCCGAAGCTTTTGCTTCCTATGGGTATCTCGTTCTATACGTTTCAGACGATGGGATATCTTATCGACGTGTACCGTGAGAGGACGCAGGCGGAGACAAACCCGTTCAGACTTGCGCTTTTCGTTTCATTCTTCCCACAGCTTGTGCAGGGACCGATATCGCGTCACGGAGATTTGTCCGAGCAGCTGTTTTGCGGACATTCGGCTAAATGGGAAAATATCGCGCCGGGTATGATACGCGTGGCGTGGGGCTTTTTCAAAAAGCTTGTTATCGCAGACACGGTCATGATAGCCATAAAGAGCATTATGTCATCGCCCGAAAGATACAGCGGCGCGTACGTAGTGTTTCTTATTCTGGCGTATTCCGCACAGATATATGCCGACTTTACGGGCGGCATTGACATCACTATAGGCATCGGTGAGATGCTTGGTATCAGAATTAAGGAAAACTTTGACCATCCCTTTGCCTCGACCTCTACCAAGGAATATTGGAGACGCTGGCACATCACGATGGGCACGTGGTTTCAGGATTACATATTCTATCCGCTGTCAATTTGCAAGCCCATGCAGAAGCTCTCAAAATGGAGCAGAGCAAAGATGGGACCGGCGCTCGGAAAGAGAATACCCGTGTATCTTGCAACTATCGTGACGTGGTTCGTTACGGGTCTGTGGCACGGCGCAAGCTGGAATTTTATTGTTTGGGGACTGCTCAACTGCCTCGTCATACTCGTCTCGCAGGAGCTTCAGCCTCTTTATACGAAATTCCACAACAGATTTCCAAAGCTGAACGATAGTTACGCCTACACGCTTTTCTGCCGCACGAGAACCTTTCTTCTGATGGGGCTCATACGAGTGCTTGATTGCTACCGCGACGTCCCATTGACGTTCAAGAGCGTCGGTACGGTATTTTACGACTTTTCAAGCTGGCGTGAGTTCTTTGCGGGCGGTGTGTTCGACCTTGGCGTAGGACCTCGGGAATATATCGTTGTCGCGCTTGCGATAGTGACCGTCTGCATAGTCAGTAAATTCCAAAGGGCAGAGGGCATATCTCTCCGCCACAAAATAGCCGAGAGACCGTCACTTGCGTTTTTGTGCCTTTCGGTGCTTGTAGTGGTGATTATCATTTTCGGTTCGTATGGCATAGGATTTGATGCGTCTGGATTCATATACAATCAATTTTAAAGGATAAAAAATGCGTAAAGAAATAAAAATAACAATATTTGCTGTGGTCTCGCTGATAATCGTGGCGGTGCTGCTGCATCTGTGCTCGCTTGTTTTACGCCCCAAATATATGAGTCAGCCGCTTGAGGGTGCGCTCATAGCCGAGTATTACGGAGAGGTGGATAAGGGACGGCAGCATCAGGTTCTTTTCGTCGGTGACTGCGAGGTTTACGAATCGTTTGTCCCGCCCCTGCTTTGGGAGGAATACGGCATAACGTCATATATCCGCGGCAGCGCGCAGCAGCTTATCTGGCAGTCGTATTATCTGCTTGAGGAGACCTTCAGATACGAATCCCCCAAGGTGGTGGTATTCAACGTGCTTTCCATGAAATACGGCGAGCCGCAAAAGGAAGAATACAACCGCATGACACTTGACGGCATGAGAAATTCTCCGGTCAAGCATCAGGCGATACTCGCCTCAATGACAAAGGAGGAGAATATAGCCTCGTACTATTTTCCCATACTTCGTTATCACTCGCGCTGGAAGGACTTGACGGCGGAGGACTTCAAGTTTATGTTCAAGCGCGACACGGTCTCGCACAACGGCTACCTCATGCAGACGGGAATACGTCCCATGGAAAAGAGCTTTGCCGAGCAGGAGGCAGAGGCGATAAATAAGATATACGATCCCGACCTGCCCGCGACGGCGTTTGAGTATCTTGACAAAATGAAGGAGCTTTGCAAACAAAACGGTGCGGAGCTGATACTCATAAAGACACCCACAAACTCGTCAACTTACTGGTGGTACGATGAGTGGGACGCACAAATTGCAGGGTACGCCGAGCAAAACGGTCTTGATTACTATAACTTCATTGAGAACGAGGCTATCGGCATTGATTGGCAGACCGACACCTACGACCGCGGACTTCACCTCAACGTCTACGGCGCGGAAAAGCTGACAAAGCATTTCGGTGAGCTGCTTGTGTCCGAATACGGACTTGAGAGCCAGCAGTCGGACGTCGGCGTATCGTCGGTATGGAAAACAAAAACGGAACAATATTATAAACAAAAGGAAGAAATGGAGAGAGGTCAATGAAAAGATTATTGCTTTTGATACTCGCGCTGCTTGTCGCGGGAATAATGCTTGTCTCTTGTGATAACAAGGGAAAGGTTGAAAAATACGTGTTCAAGTCGGGCTCGGTTGAGATAGTGCCGGGCGAGGACTCGTCAGCCGTCATTTCCGCGCTCGGAGAGGCTAACTCCTACGACGAGGAGGATATAGGCTGCGGAAATAACGAAATGGCGAAGGTCTACAACTATGGCGGCTTTCAGATAAAGACATATCCCGATAACTCAAAGGACTTTATTGACACAGTCACAATAAGGGACGACACCGTATCCACACCCGAAGGCATAACGATAGGCTCGTCCCGTGATGACGTTATTGCGGCATACGGCGAGGATTACGAGGAAAAGGGCGACGGACTTATATATAAAAACGGTAAGACAACGCTCAATATCGTAGTAAGAGACGGCGCGGTCACCTCCATATATTACGATTACGATTTTGAATAATCAGTGATAAAAACAGGGCTCTCTTGGAAGAATAATTTCAGGAGAGCCCTGTTTTTGTGACGGATAGCTGAAAAAAGCGTGAAAATTAGCACTGTTTACAAAAAGTTCATAAAAAATGGGGTGAAAAGGCTTGACAATTTGCCGCTTTAGTGGTAAATTATTATCGTAAGGTTAGCACTTGTGTTGATTGAGTGCTAAAAATTACAAAAACCTCAAGAAAGGGAGGGTGCTTTGAATGGCATCGAAGAACAGCGGAGAATTAAGCGAGAGAAAAAAGCTTATACTCAAGGCGATAGTTGACGCGCACATCGCTGAGGGCGAGCCCGTCGGCTCAAAATACATCATGCAGAATGAGCACTTGACCTGTTCGTCTGCTACCATTCGTAACGAAATGGCAGAGCTTGAGGAGATGGGATATCTTGAGCAGCCTCACACCTCGGCGGGAAGAGTGCCAAGTGAGCTTGGGTACAGATTTTACGTTGACTCGCTTATTGAGAGCTACTCAATGACGGCGAGAGAGATAAACGAGATAAACAAGCTGCTCATCTCAAAGATGACCGAGCTTGACCAGATACTTCTCACCGCTTCAAAGCTTGCGGGAAACCTTACGAATTATACGAGCTTTCTGATAAAGCCAAAGGCATCAAGCGTCAGCATCAAGAGGTTTGACGTTATATACGTAGATAAGCACAGTCTTCTGCTCGTCATGATAAGCAATCACAGTGCTATAAGCACCAAGAGAATAACGCTTGAGAGCGCGATAAGTCAGCTCACGGCAAGCGACCTCGCAAACGCGCTCAACGATAATATATCGGGGCTTACCGCAAACGAGATAACGCTTCCGATAATCATGGAGCTTGAGGCGGCTATGGGAGATAAGTCATACATCGTAGGGCCTATCATGAAGATAATCTACGAGAGCATGGGAGAGCTTGACGACGGTGACCTCAAGGTCAGCGGAATGGACAGACTTCTCCAATATCCCGAATACAGCAACAAGGAACAGCTTCGCGAGCTTCTCGGAGTGCTTGAGAATAAGGACGAGATACTTGACCTTGTCTCAACTCCCGAAAGCGATGGAATAAACGTAGTCATAGGCTCGGAATCCTCGGTAAAGGTCATGAATAATTCCGCGCTGGTATTCAAGCCCGTCGTCCGCGGCGGCAAGCGAATAGGCGCGATAGGAATTATAGGTCCCAGACGAATGGATTACGCCAAGGTGGTAGCCACTATCGAGGGACTTGCGGATAACGTGGAGAGCGTTATCAACGAGGGGCTTGAGCGGGAGATAAGCCATATTGACTCGGGCGAGGAAGGTAAGAAGGAGGAAACTTAAAGTTGGAAAACAAGAGCATCGAAAAAGAGAACGACATAAACGAGACGGCAGAGACCGAGGAGACGGCAGAGACCGTTGAGGTCACAGAGGAAGAAACAAAAAAGCCCGATAAGGCAGACAAGAAAAAGGTCAAGGAGCTTGAAAAAAAGCTTTCGGAGTGTGAAGGCGCGCTTGAAGAAAAGGTGCAGGAATGCGACGAGACAACCGACAAATACCTTCGCATGATGGCAGAATACGACAACTTCCGCAAGAGAAGCGCGAAGGAAAAGGAGGGCATTTACGCAGATGCATACGCGGATGCACTCAAGTCCATTCTTCCCATTATTGACAATCTTGAAAAGGCGGCTGAATATAAGGACGCCGAGAAGGTCTCAAAGGGAGTTGAAATGATACTCAAGAGCGCGTCCGACGCGCTGGGCAAAATGGGTGTTACGTCGTTTGGCGCAAAGGGCGAGCAGTTTGACCCCAACCGCCACAACGCAGTCATGCACGTTGAGGACGAGAGCCTCGAGGATGGCGTCATAGTTGACGTGTTCCAGAAGGGCTACGCCAAGGGCGACAAGATACTCAGATACGCGATGGTAACAGTCGCAAACTAAAACAAAACAATAAATTCAGTTAACAAAACAAACCAAAACATAAAAAAACAAAACAACCATAGGAGGAATTTATTATGGGAAAGATCATAGGTATAGACTTAGGTACAACAAACTCTTGCGTAGCGGTATATGAGGGCAGCGAGCCTATCGTTATCCCCAATCCCGAAGGAGCAAGAACGACACCCTCGGTAGTTGCATTCTCAAAGACAGGCGAGAGAATGGTAGGACAGGTCGCAAAGAGACAGTCCATCACAAACCCCGACAGAACGATAATCTCCATCAAGAGAGACATGGGTACGGATAAGAAGGTCACCGTCGATGGCAAGACCTACACCCCTCAGGAAATATCCGCAATGATACTTCAGAAGCTCAAGGCTGATGCAGAGAGCTACCTCGGCGCAACCGTTACCGAGGCTGTTATCACAGTTCCCGCATACTTCACGGACGCACAGAGACAGGCAACCAAGGACGCGGGCAGAATTGCAGGACTTGAGGTAAAGAGAATTATCAACGAGCCTACGGCTGCGGCACTTGCCTTCGGCGTAGATAAGGACAACGACCAGAAGATCATGGTATTCGACCTCGGCGGCGGTACGTTCGACGTATCCTTGCTTGAGATCTCCGACGGCGTATTTGAGGTTCTTGCTACGGCAGGTAACAACAGGCTCGGCGGTGACGACTTCGACCAGAGAATAATTGACTGGATGGCAGACAAGTTCCAGAAGGAAAACGGCGTTGACCTTCGCCGCGACAGGATGGTTCTTCAGAGACTTAAGGACGCAGCAGAGAAGGCAAAGATAGAGCTTTCGGGTATGACCACGGCAGACATCAACCTTCCTTTCATTACAGCAACCGCAGACGGACCTCTCCACTTTGAGGCAACTCTCACGAGAGCAGAGTTTGACAGAATCACGTCCGACCTCGTTGAAGCAACAATGGGTCCCACGAAGCAGGTTCTCCGCGACTCCGGACTTTCCGCTTCGCAGATAGACAAGGTTCTCCTCGTTGGCGGTTCTACGAGAATCCCCGCAGTTCAGGACGCAGTTAAGAAGTTCCTCGGCAAGGAGCCCTTCAAGGGCATCAACCCCGACGAGTGCGTAGCGATCGGTGCGGCTATTCAGGGCGGTGTTCTCGGCGGCGACGTAAAGGATCTTCTCCTTCTTGACGTAACACCCCTTTCTCTCGGTATCGAGACCATGGGCGGCGTGTTCAACAGAATTATCGACAGAAACACCACTATCCCCGTAAAGAAGAGCCAGATTTACTCCACGGCGGCAGACGGACAGACCTCCGTTGAGATCCACGTGCTTCAGGGC
>JAFTKY010000059.1 GCA_017453005.1 Clostridia bacterium
ATACATGAGAGGCGAAAAGGACACGAGTATTGCCGAGGTAGCGCTTCAGTATAACGACGGCTATAACGACTGTGTTATGACCTTTGCAAACAACATGAACACCATCGAGGGCGGTACTCACGAGACGGGCTTTAAGTCGGGACTTACGAGAGTAATCAACGATTACGCGCGTAAGAACGGCATACTCAAGGACAGTGATAAAAATCTGTCGGGTGAGGACGTGCGTGAGGGAATTTGTGCCATCGTCTCCGTCAAGCTTGAAAACGCGCAGTTTGAGAGCCAGACCAAGGCAAAGCTTGGTAACTCGGATATAAGAACGCTCGTTGACAACACGGTAAGCCAGAAGCTCGCTGACTATTTTGAGGAAAATCCCAACACGGCGAAGGCTATAATTGACAAGGCCTTAGCGGCATCCCGTGCGCGTGAGGCGGCGAGAAAGGCACGCGAGGCAACCAGACGCAAAGGACTTCTTGAGGGCAGCACGCTTCCCGGAAAGCTTCGTGACTGCAACGAGAGAAACGCGGAGCTTACAGAGCTTTATCTTGTTGAGGGAGACTCCGCAGGAGGCTCCGCAACGCAGGGAAGAAACTCAAAGTTCCAGGCAATTTTGCCCCTTCGCGGAAAGGTGCTTAACGTTGAAAAAACGAGACTTGACAAGGTTTACTCCAATCTCTCGCTCATACCTATAATTCAGGCACTCGGCTGCGGTATAGGTGAGGAATTTGATATAGCAAAGCTCCGTTACGGTAAGATAATTATTATGGCGGATGCCGACGTCGACGGCTCGCACATCAGAATTCTTCTTCTGACATTCTTCTTCAGACATATGCGTAATCTTATTGACGAGGGACATATATATCTTGCACAGCCCCCGCTTTATAAGGTCTACCGCAAGGGAGCAAAGCAGGGCAACGAAAAATACGCGTTCTCGGATGCGGAAAGAGACAGATATATTGAGGAGCTCGGCGGCGAGAACGGTAAGCATCTTATTGAGGCTGACAGATATAAGGGTCTTGGTGAGATGGATGCAGAGCAGCTTTGGGAGACGACCATGGACCCCGCAACGCGTACTATCTTGCGCGTGACGGTTGAGGACGCTATGGCGTGTGACGAGATGTTTTCGCTTCTTATGGGTGACAAGGTTGAGCCCAGAAGAGTGTTTATTGAGCAGAATGCGAAATTAGCAGAGAATTTGGATATATAAAAATTTTAGCGGACTGTCGAGGGCGCCAGCCCCTACGACCAAATAATAAATTTACCATGACAGAATTGGTTACCGATAACCCGTAGGGGAGGGGCTGCAACATTTGGTTGCAGCGGAGGGGATTTGCTTGCAAATAATGGCTTGCTCCTCCCGCTCACGATATGTTAAAAACCCTATTCAAAACTTTTATTGAAAATCCCGTTTTCTACAATGTCGGAAAAAATATAATTATAAGGATTTTTCTTGAAATACAAAGAAAAATCTGTAAATTACAACGCGTTTTTAACAATAAAAATTATTAAATGAAACTTTTCAACAGCTTGTGAAAAAGCCTGTGGAAAAGTGAGTGAAAAAGGAGGACTGTTTTGAAATTTTTTAAAAACAAATTTTTCATAAGCGTCCTCTGTATAGCCCTTGTTTTGAGTATTTTCTCCGCCGTTTTTACGGTCATGGGAGTAAATAATTACGTCAAAACGGTAGTCGGAGACATATTCTCACCGCTTGAGGCGGGAGTATGGAAAATAAGACGGGCACTTGAGGGATATTCCATGTATTTTTCAGACATGAACTCACTCATTGAAGAAAACAACCGGCTCAAGGACGAGATAGCGAGCCTCAAGGAAAAGCTTAACGACGCAAGCCTCACGGAGGAAGAAAACCGTCGCCTGCGCGACTACATATCCGTCAAGGAGGCGCATGAGGATTTTGAGCTTATGGAGGCGCTTATAATCGGCGCTGAGGGCAACAATTATATGTCCGTCATCAAGATAAACAGAGGCTCGGACAACGGAGTTGCGGTCAATATGCCCGTAATCGTTGCGGGAGGGCTTGTCGGATGCGTGTCGGAGGTCGGCTCAAACTGGGCAAACGTACGGGTCATTTGTCAGGCAACCTCGGGTGCGGGCGGTTACATATCCCGAAGCGGCGAGATAGGCATTCTTGAAGGCGATATTACCTACCGTGATGACGGCGTCTGCAAGCTCACGTATCTTGACATTGAAGCGGACGTGCAGATAGGAGACACGGTCTACACCAGCGGCTCGGGAAGCGTTTATCCGGGAGGACTGCTTGTCGGCAAGGTCTCGTCGGTGGGAATTGACGAATATTCACGCTCAAAGGTGGCAACTGTCACCTGCGCCGTGGATTTTGACAGCCTCAGCTATGTAATGATAGTCACGGACTTCGGTGTTATAACGGAGGACGGTGCAAATGAGTGACACAGGCAGAGGCTCACACAAAAGCAGGATAGATAAAAGACTTATCTGCGAGTGCGTGATTTTTTCGGTGCTGCTGATAATTGCGACCTTATTTCAGGTCTCGTTTTTCAGAGTTTTCGGAAAGGTCCCCGCAATAGTGCTGTGTTTTGTGTGCGCTATTGGATTTTTATGCTCGGAGCAGAGCGGTGCTATATGCGGTATAGTCGGCGGATTTTTCATCGATATGCTGGGGAGCGCGGAAATTACGTTTTCTCCGCTGCTTTATATGCTCGCAGGCTATTTTTGCGGATATTTTCTCAAATTCTTTTTCAGAAAAAATTTTCCTTCGTTTATCGTGTATTCTCTGGCAGTCGGAGGCGTGCGCGGAATTATAACTCTTTCGTATTATGCCTTCAAGACCAAGAGCTTTAATATCGTGGATATATTTATCCACACGGTAACCCCTGAGTTTTTTGCGTATTTATTATGTGCTCCTATCGCGTATTTTACGGTGCTTGGAATATCAAAAATACTGCAAAAGGCTTTTAAAAACAAGTAATATCATCACATCTATAAGAGAGAGGATAGTAAAATGGACAAGAACACACACGACAGCGACGTGTACTTATTTGAAAACCAAAAGATAGTTGACATCAACATGGAGAAGGAGGTAAAGAAATCCTTTATTGAGTACTCCATGTCTGTAATCATGTCCAGAGCTCTGCCTGACGTTCGTGACGGCATGAAGCCCGGACAGAGACGTGTCATCTACGCTATGTACGAGGACCACCTCACACACGACAAGCCGTTCAGAAAATCGGCTACTACCGTCGGTAACGTGCTTGGTAGATACCATCCTCACGGTGACAGCTCGGTTTACGGAACTATGGTAAGAATGGCGCAGCCCTTCTCACTCCGTTATACCCTTATTGAGGGACACGGTAACTTCGGTTCCGTGGACGGAGACCCCCCGGCAGCTTACCGTTATACCGAGGCAAGACTTGACAAGATTGCAGACGAGATGACCCGCGACCTTGAAAAAGAGGTAGTTGAGTTCCAGCCCAACTTTGATAACAGACTTCGCGAGCCTACCGTCCTTCCGTCCCGTTTTCCGAACTTCCTCGTAAACGGCTCGGTGGGTATTGCCGTAGGTATGGCGACAAACGTCCCTCCTCACAATCTTGGCGAGGTCATTGACGGAACTATATACAGAATGGAAAATCCCGACTGCTCGGTCGCAGACCTTATGCAGTTTATAAAGGGCCCCGATTTCCCGACCTATGCGACCATTTACGGCACGCAGGGTATTATCGACGCGTACACCACGGGTAAGGGACGCGTATCCGTCAGAGCAAAGGCTGAAATCGACGAGGAAAAGAGAACTATCATAATCTCCGAAATTCCCTATATGGTAAACAAGTCCCTGCTTTGCGAGGCTATTGCCGAGCTTGTAAAGGACAAGAGAATAGAGGGTATCTCGGGACTTCGTGACGAGTCGGGCAGAGCGGGAATGAGAATAGTTATCGAGTATAAGCGCGACGCTAACGGACAGATAATTCTTAACCAGCTTTATAAGTATACCGAGCTTCAGAGCACCTGCGCGATAAATATGCTTGCGGTCGTTGGTCAGGAGCCCAAGGTACTCTCTCTCCCCCAGATACTTGACTATTATATCGAGCATCAGGAATCCGTCATTCGCAGAAGAACGGAGTTTGATCTCAATAAGGCAAAGGCGCGCGCTCACATCTTTGAGGGATATAAGATAGCGCTTGACAATATTGACGAGATAGTCGAGATAATGAAGACGTCTCCCTCTATCCCTGTATCAAAGCAGACCTTGATGGAGAGATTCGGACTTACCGATATTCAGGCACAGGCTATCGTTGAGATGACACTCGGCCGTCTCACGGGCATGGAGAGACAGAAAATTCAGGACGAGCTTGACAGACTTCACGCGCTTATTGCAGAGCTTGAGGGAATACTTGCTGACGACGGCAAGATCCGCGAGATAATCAAGACCGAAATGCTTGAGATAAAGAACAAGTATGCAGACGCAAGACGCACGCAGATCGAGATAGCAGAGGACGAGATAGACCTTGAGGACCTCATTGAAAAGCATAACTGTGTAATTACGATGACACGTGCGGGATACATTAAGCGTCTCCCTGCGGACACATACTCGGCACAAAGACGCGGAGGCAAGGGAATTACCGCAATGACCACGCGCGACGAGGACTTTATCGAGAAGGTATCCGCCGTATTCTCACACTCACTCCTCATGTTCTTTACAAACAGAGGACGCGTGCAGACAATGAAGGCGTTCAGGGTTCCCGAGGCGTCAAGAACCTCAAAGGGCTCGAACCTTGTAAATATGCTCCAGCTTGCAGACGGCGAGAAGGTTACGTCCATGATAAGCGTAAACGATTTCGGCGAGGGCGAGTATCTTACGATGGTTACCCGCAAGGGCGTTATCAAAAAGACACTTCTGTCCGAGTACGAATATCAGCGTAAGGGCGGTAAGATTGCAATAAATCTTGACGAGGACGACGAGCTTCTCTTCGTAACGAAGACAGACGGAAACGCACAGCTTATTATCGCAACTCACGGAGGAAGCGCAGTAAGATTTGACGAGTCCCACGTAAGACCTATGGGACGTACCGCGCGCGGCGTTCGCGGAATAAATCTGCGTGATGACGACTACGTTATCGGCGTAGCTCAGGTAGAGGAGGGCAAGAAGCTTCTCACCATCACCGAAAACGGCTACGGTAAGAGAACGGAATACGATGACTTCCGTCTCATGAAGCACCGCGGCGGTCTTGGCGTTACCTGCCATAATATCACCGAAAAGACGGGTGATCTCGCGGGAATTTTGTCCGTAGACGACAACGACGATATTATGATGATAACCAACGAGGGTATTATTATAAGAACTCCCGCGTCGGAAATTTCCACGTATTCGAGAGCTGCGTCGGGCGTTATAGTTATGAGACTTCTTGAGGGACAGACTATCGCAAATATTACGAAGGTCGCCCGTGAGGAGGACGCTGAGGAAGCTTTTGACGGTGAAAATGTTGACGGTCAGCCCGAGGCAGAGACAGAGGATAATGCACCTGTTGAGGAATAATTCAATATGGAGTTTATAAAAAAGCATATAAAGATTATTTCCGTAGTATTGCTTGTGGCTGTGATACTGACGTGTACGGGAATTTTTGCGTACTGTCAGCTCAACAAAGCTCCCGAGCTTGAGACTGTCAGGGATAGAATTATTTACCTTGTTGAGGGCTCAAAGCAGATAAACGAAATTTTCTTTGGAGAGGGACTTCCCGTGTACGTTCGCGAGAGTGAGCTGTCGGAAGAAAAATTTGTGTATATTGGTGAGCAAAATAAGGGATATGAGAAGGTCATGGAGGTATCTCCGTATCTGCTTCTTGATGAAATGAAGGAGGCGGCAGAGAGGATATATTCGTCCGCGTACTGCAAGCAGCTTTTTGAGAGCTGCTTTGACGGAGTTGTGGTTGACGGTGTCACTCTGCTTGAATACGTTGAGATTGACGAGTGGCTTTATCAGAGCACGGCGAGGGATACGCTTGCTGAAAACGAGAGAATATATCTCTATGATACTATGAAAATCGTAAGACCCTCAAACAAGGAATATATCAACGTGGATATTGAGTCTTATCTGATAAATAACCCCGAAAAAAAACAGACGGAAAGGCTTTCGTTTGCGTTTGAGGACGGAAATTGGTATCTCGATACGCCGACGTATTGATAATGTTATGTATAAAAAAATACCGAAAACTAAAAAGCTTGCGGCGTCAGTATTCGTAATGGTGCTTATGGCGGTTGGAATTTTCATGTTCGGGCTTGGCAGTATGCGTCTTATCGTCGCGCCCGTGGTGGCACAGTTTTTTGGAGTTGTATTTCTAACGACGGGAATTTATATAATGTCCACCAAGGTGCTCAAGGAAATGGTGCATGAGATACGTCCAACGGACAGAGATGTATCCGAGGAGGAGATAATCGCAGGAGGAAACAGGGCAAAATATGACTTTATCGTGTCGCAGCACAAGGGCTTTCGTGATATAGTCAACGTCCGCGTAGGTCTTGACGAGGTGACGGAGGCAGTGGAGATAAACCGTCTAAACAGAGCACAGTACAGAAAAAAGGACAAGACCAAGAAGCGCTATTCGTACGATACGCAGTTTGCGCCCGCGCGGCAGCTGAGGGTGCAGGTCAATGATGACATCGTGTTGTTTTTGACGTATGATGAAGAACTTTTGAAAATTCTTAATAAGAAATTTTGACAAGAATTTTTATGATACTTTTTGGCAATAGCCCCAAAAAGTATCCAAAAAACGCCACAAAAGGGAGAGAGGTTGCGATTCCTCTCTCCCTTTTGAATCCCTCTTACGCAAACGCTTGCGAGTTTGCAAGCAAACTCAAAAAAATGATGTGTAGATAAATATCCGTCCTAACTGTAATGAGCGGCAACAGAAAAGGCGTTTGTGTAGGATAGCAGTTAAGAGGAAAGGGAGAAATCGCAACCTCCCTTTCCTCTTGCGGTGTTTTGGTTACAGCATTTCAGAGAAATGCGAGCTGAAGCGTAGCGGAAGCAGTTGTCCCTGCTGACAAAGTAACATAATAAAATGTAGGATTAAAAAGGGAGAGTAGGATACAACTCTCCCTTTGAAATTAAATCTTCTTCGAGCCTTCAAACGAAAGCACTGCGTTACCCGTGAGGGTGACGTTATTTTCGGTTACGTGGACAACGAGGTCGCCGCCGCGGGTCTTGACGGTGATATCGCTGTCAATATCACAAAGACCGCGCTTAACTGCCGCGATAGCCGCCGCGCACGCACCCGTACCGCAAGCGAGGGTCTCGCCCGCGCCTCTTTCCCAGACGCGCATCTTTATTGTACGTTTGTTTACCACGCGGATAAACTCCGTATTCGTTCTGTCGGGGAACATAGGAGCGTATTCAAACTCGGGACCTACCTTTTCCATATCAATATCGTCTATTCTGTCGGAGAATACTACGGTATGGAGGCTTCCGAGTGACAGACAGGTGATATTGTATTCACAGCCGCCGATATTTACGGGCATATCAACTATCTCGCCGTCAGAATTGCCCTCAAGCGTTGTGGGTATATTTTCCGCCTTGAACTCGTACGCGCCAACGTCGACCGTAACGGAGCCAACCTCACCGCCCGAGAGTATCGCGTAAACGTCGCGAGGACCGCTCCAGGTGTCGATAGACATATCCGTTACCTCAACTATGCCGTTATCGTAAAGGTACTTTGCAACGCAACGGAGTGCGTTTGCGGCAAGCTTGCCCTCACTTCCGTCGCTGTTGAATATTCTCATTTTGGCGTCACAGTGAGACGAGCGCTCAACGAGGAGAAGTCCGTCAGCTCCAATACCCGTGTGTCTGTTACAGAGCTGAAGCGCCAGAGATTCGGGACAGCGGATGCTGCCGTCGCGGTTGTCTATAAGAATATAGTCGTTACCGAACGTCTCCATCTTGAGGAACTTGAGATTAAGTCTCTCGGTTCTCATGTTGTTGAGGTCAACAAGCTCGGTGTTATATTCGTCCCAACGGCTCGCGATAACGTCAGCCAGGGCGTTTGCCGTGTCTATTGCCGTGAGCATAGCGATATTGAGCTGAATAGCCTTTCTGTGAAGCGCGATGGACTGCTCAATGGTGGAGTCCGAAAGCGCGCCCGTGTAGACGATAAATGATATCTGTCCGTTCTCCATGAGCTCGTAAATTCTGTCGGACTCGTCAACGTTGGGAACTACCTCAACGTCAATGCCGAGACGGGCTATGGACGCCGCCGTTCCGCTCGTCGCGTAGATATTCATTCCAAAGTCGGAGAATTTCTTTGCGATGCTTACTATCTCGTTATAATCGTGGTCGTCGACCGAGATAAACACGCCCGTGCTGGACTTGTCCTTGATATTTACCTTAAATCCTGCCGCAACGAGACCCTTGTATATAGCCTCGTTAAGCGTTTTACCGATACCGAGCACCTCGCCCGTGGACTTCATCTCGGGGCCGAGCTGGGTGTTTACGTCGTTGAGCTTTTCAAACGAGAATACGGGAACCTTTACTGCGTAATACGGAGGCACCTTGTAAAGTCCCGTGCCGTAGCCGAGGCTTGAAAGACGCTTGCCTATCATTACCTTGGACGCGAGGTCTACCATAGGAACGTTTGTAACCTTGCTGATGTAGGGAATTGTACGCGAGGCTCTGGGGTTGACCTCAATAACGTAAAGCTCGTTATTATAAATAAGATACTGAATGTTTACAAGTCCCTTTGTGCCGAGCTTGAGAGCAAGAGTTGTTGAGCAATCAATTATCTTCTGCTCCATGTAGTCGGTAAGATTGTAGGGAGGATATACAGCTATCGAGTCACCCGAGTGGATACCCGCGCGCTCGATATGCTCCATTATACCGGGGATAAGCACGTCCTCACCGTCGGAGATGACGTCCACCTCAAGCTCCGTGCCCTGCATATATTTGTCAACGAGGACGGGGTTTTCGATGCCCGTGGAGAGGATCTTATCCATGTATTCCTCAATATCCTTGTCCTCGTGAGCGATAACCATGTTCTGACCGCCGATAACGTAGGAGGGACGTACGAGGACGGGATAGCCGAGCGTATTTGCCGCTTCAAGTGCCTCTGCTTTCGTCATGACGCCGACGCCCGAGGGACGCTTGATACCGCACTCCTCAAGAAGTGCCTCAAATCTTGCTCTGTCCTCCGCAAGGTCGATGCCGTCGGCAGACGTGCCGAGAACGGGAATACCTTTCTTATCAAGGAAATTTGTGAGCTTTATAGCCGTCTGTCCGCCAAATGCGACAACGACACCGATAGGCTGTTCAAGCTGAATGATGTCGTAAACGTCCTCGGGTGTGAGAGGCTCAAAATACAGTCTGTCCGCGATATCAAAGTCTGTGGAGACTGTCTCGGGGTTGTTGTTTATTATAGCTACGTCATAGCCCATTTCCTTGAGAGCCCAGACGCAGTGAACCGACGAATAGTCAAACTCAATACCCTGACCGATACGAATGGGGCCCGAGCCGAGAACCAGGACCGTGTCCTTTTCGTGGTTGAGATAATTCTTTGCCTCATCGTGCGAGAAATCGTCGTGAGTGCCGTAGAAATAAGGTCTTTCGGAGGATACCTCGCCCGCGCACGTGTCAACAGTCTTGTAGGCAGACTTCATGTGCTCGGGAAGCGTAGCACCCGAAATTCTTGCAAGAGCCGCGTCGGTGTATCCGAGCTTCTTGCCGCGGACATACGTCTCCTTGTCCATAGCCGTACCCTTGAGGGTAGCTATTTCAGCCTCGAATTTTACAAGTCCTTCAAGCTTTTTGAGGAAGAAATTATCAATTTTCGTTATATCGTGTATCTCTTCTACCGTAACGCCTGCCTTGAGAGCCTGGAAAATACGGTAGAGACGGAGGTCGTCGTTCTTGTGGAGCGAGGTTATAGCGTCGCCGCCGAGAAGCTCCTTGTTGGAGTTTAAGGTATCAATGCCTATCTCCGCGCCGCGGACTGCCTTGAGAAGCGCCTCTTCAAAGGAGGGAGCGATAGACATGACCTCACCCGTTGCCTTCATCTGCGTGCCAAGGTTACGCTTTGACTGTGCAAACTTGTCAAAGGGCCACTTCGGTACCTTGAGCACGACGTAGTCGACCGAGGGCTCAAAGCAAGCAAAGGTCTTGCCCGTAATTTCGTTCTTTATCTCGTCAAGCGTGTAGCCGAGAGCTATCTGCATAGCGACCTTTGCTATGGGGTAGCCCGTTGCCTTGGACGCGAGAGCGGAGGAACGCGAAACTCGGGGGTTTACCTCGATTACGGCGTAGTTGTCGGAATTTGGGTCAAGCGCAAACTGACAGTTACAGCCGCCCTCAATGCCAAGCTCCTCGATAATGTCGAGAGCCGCAGTGCGAAGCATGTTGTATTCCTTGGGAGACAGAGTGAGCGCGGGAGCGCAGACTATGGAGTCACCCGTGTGTATTCCTACGGGGTCGAAGTTTTCCATGGAGCAGACGGCTATTTTGTTGCCGACGTGGTCGCGGATGACCTCGAATTCGATTTCCTTCCAGCCGTAGATATATTTTTCAACGAGTATCTGCGTGATAGGGGACTGCTCAAGTCCGTTTGCCGCTACCTCGTTGAGCTCTTCTTCGTTGTACGCAACGCCGCCGCCAAAGCCGCCGAGCGTGAAAGCAGGACGAATGATGACGGGATAGCCTATCTCTTTTGCGATTCTGCGCGAATCCTCAAGAGTGGTAGCTATATCCGAGGGGATAAGAGGCTGATTTATCTTGAGCATGGTTTCCTTGAAGAGCTCGCGGTCCTCTGCCTTGATTATTGCCTCGGCGTCCGTACCGATAAGACGGACGTTATGCTCCTGAAGCCAGCCCTCGTTGTAAAGCTGCATGGCAAGCGTCAGACCCGTCTGACCGCCAAAGCCTGCGAGAATGCTGTCGGGCTTTTCTTCGATGATTATTCTTTTTACAGTGTTGAGCGTGAGGGGCTCAAGATATATTTCGTCAGCCATCGCCTTGTCGGTCATGATGGTTGCGGGGTTGGAGTTCAAAAGAACGGTATTTATTCCGCGGCTCTTGAGTATGCGGCACGCCTGCGCGCCTGCGTAGTCAAATTCTGCCGCCTGACCGATAACGATAGGGCCTGAGCCTATTACGAGAACTTTCTTTATGGATGTGTTGAGTGGCATTTTTCTATCCTTTCTGTATGCACTTACGCGCATATTTTGTAATACCATTTTCCTTGCATCGTCATCTGCGGGAGGAGCAAGCCATTATTTGCGAGCAAATCCCCTCCGCTGCAACCAAATGTTGCAGCCCCTCCCCTACGGCAAGGAACGCAGGGTATTATAAAAATCTGTTGCGTAATTGCTCTGTTTTAAAGTTGTTTGATTAAATGTTGAAAAAATTTTGCTTTGCGAAATTACTTTTTCATAAGTCCGATGAACTTATAAAAGTGAATATCGCCCGGATAGTATTGTACCGTAAATGCCTTTTGTTCTCTGTATTCGATAGCCTCGACGGAGCCGTCAAGGACGTTTGTCTCTGTAAGAGTTGCGTTTGCGGGGAGACGGGCGGGGTTGACCGTGTAAAGGTGCGCCTGGCTCGTTATCTCCACCTTGCCCGTTTCGGCATTCTTTACGGGCTGATTTGCGCCGTGATGACCGAATTTGAGCTTTGTAGTTCCTGCTCCTGCCGCGCGAGCGAGGAGCTGGTGGCCAAGTCCCATGGCAAACATGGGAAGGTTGCCGAGAAGCTTTCTTATCTCAAGAATTATTTCAACGTTCTCTCTGGGGTCGCCGCAGGGACCGTTTGAAAGAACTACGCCGTCGTAATTTCCGTCAAGCACTATTGATGCGGGTGTGCTTGCGGGAAGCACGGCTACGCTGCAGCCTCTGTCGCCCAGCGCCTTAATGACGCTGTTCGTCACACCGAAATCGTAGACTGCTACGTTATATTCAGAGTGTTCTACGGGGTAGAACCTGGGCTCGTCGCAGGTGACCTCAGCCACACCGTTTTTTACCGAGTAGGTAAGCACCTCGTCGGGAACGAGCGGGTCGGGGAGAGTGTCCGTAATTATCGCGTTCATAACGCCGTACTCACGAATTGCCTCTGTGAGTGCACGCGTGTCAACGTCGCAAATACCGACGATACCGTGCTTTTTGAGCCACGTGTCAATATCTCCGCCGCAGCGATAGTTTGAGGGATTTTCTGCCCATTCTCTTACAACGTACGCCGAAACGTGAATTTTGTCGGATTCAAGGTCCTGGTCGATAACGCCGTAGTTACCGATAAGAGGGAATGTCTGAACGAGTATCTGTCCGTGATACACGGGGTCCGTAAGGGCCTCAAGGTATCCGACCATGCCCGTGGCGAAAACTATTTCGCCGACCACGCGGCCTTCTGCGCCGAATGATCTTCCTTCAAAAACCTGACCGTTCTGCAAGATAATGTAGATTTTCTTCATTGCAAGATCTCCTTCTTGAAATAAGATTTTAAATTGTATAAACGTCTGCAAGCCGTCATCTGCCCGTCGTGCAAACGCGCAAAGTGCGAAAATTCGGCACGCTTTTTGAAACAGCCCCTATTTTCGCAGTTTATCATTTTATTATACCTCTTTTCGTGCCGTTTTGTCAATATCCGCGGCACACAATAATGAGTAAAAAAGCCAAATAATTTTTGTAATAAAAGATATTTATATATTTATAGCCAAAATCAGCCGTTTGATTTTGATATGAGTGACTGTGCCGCCTCGGTCATAATAGAGATAGCCTTGTCCATAGTCTCAATACTCGTATTAAGGGGAGGGAGGAGGCGCACCTTGGTCTTTGCCGAGAGCACGAGGAGACCGCGCTCGGCGCAGGCGTTGATGAAGGCTTTGGTTTCAAGTCCGTCTTTCAGAACGAGACCTATCATAAAACCAAGTCCCGATACACTTTCAACAAAGGAAAGAGCCGAGAGCTTGTCCCACAGATATTTTGCGCGGGAGCGGATATCGCAAAGATAATTTTCGTCAAGACGGGAGATTATTGATACGGCACCCGCGCAAGCAATCGGGTTGCCGCCAAAGGTCGAGCCGTGAGAGGAGGGGGTCAGGGTGTTTTCGACTGCCTCGCCCATAAGACACGCGCCGATAGGCAGACCGCCGCCAAGTCCCTTTGCGGTGGAGACTATATCGGGGGTGATTCCGAATTGCTCGTAAGAATAAAGACTACCCGTGCGTCCGTTACCCGTTTGCACCTCGTCGCAGATAAGGAGGATATCCTTTTCGCGGCAAAGCTTTTCAGCCGCTCTGAGGTATTCGCCGTCAAGAGCTATGACGCCACCCTCGCCCTGAACGCACTCAAACATAAATCCGCAGACGTCGTCTGTCAAAGCCTCACGGAGTGCATCCAAATCATTTGCAGGGACGTGCTTGAAGCCGTCAACGAACGGGCCGAAATACTGATGGAACACGTCCTGTCCCGTTGCCGAGAGTGTGAGAAGCGTGCGTCCGTGGAAGCTGTTTACGAGAGTGATTATTGTTTTTCTGCCCTCGCCGTATTTATCGTAGGAGTATTTTCTCGCGCACTTGATGGCGCACTCGTTTGCCTCTGCGCCCGAGTTACCGAAAAATACCTTTTTCATGCCCGTCCTCTCGCAGAGCATCTGCGCGAGCTTGGCGCAGGGGGCGGTGTAGTAGAGGTTTGATGTGTGGGATAGGGTCTTTGTCTGATTTATGACCGCAGTTACCCACTCGCCGTCGCACGCGCCGAAGGCGGTGACGCCGATACCTGTGCCGAAGTCTATATATTGCTTGTCCTCGCCGCAGAGCATACCGTCCTTTACACAGTCAAGCTGAATGTCAAAGCGACCGTACGTGCCCGCGATGTATTGCTTGTCAAGTTCTTTTATATTTTTCATATTTTCTCCTTTTTTGAACAGCTTTTTCGGTAGTGACCAAAAAGCCAACAAAGAGTGTAACCTAAAAGTACAGAACCCCCTCGTTTTTGATTACGGAATGGGTTCTCTATAAGTAATTCGAGGAAAATTTTGAGGGGGTGCAGGGGGAACTTTTATAAAAAGTTCCCCCTGCATTCTCCCTTTAATAAAACAATGTTCCTATACCTGCGTCGGTAAGCATTTCGATAAGGATAGAGTGGGGAACGCGGCCGTCTATAATGACCACCTGGGTAACTCCGTGGGTGATGGCGTCAACGCAGCACTGTATTTTGGGTATCATTCCGCCCGATATCACGCCGCTTTCAACAAGCGCGGGAACGTCGGAGACTGAAAGAGCGGAGATAAGGGAGCTGTCGTCGTCAAGGTCGCGCATAAGTCCCTTGATGTCGGTCATGGAGATCATGGAGTATGCGCCGAGTGCGCCTGCAATCTTGGACGCGGCGGTGTCGGCGTTGATGTTGTAGACGTTATTTTCCTTGTCGCAGCCGACGGTGGAAATGACGGGAATATAGCCCGCGTCAAGCGTGTCGAGAATGGGCCTTACGTTTATATTCGTTATCTCACCGACAAAGCCGAGCTCGTCGCTGAGCTTTTGCGCCTCTATCATGTGTCCGTCAATACCCGAGAGACCGATTGCCTTGCCGCCGCTGTTCTCGATGAGGTTGACGAGGTCCTTGTTGACCTTTCCCGCAAGCACCATCTGAACGACGTTGACCGTCTCGGCGTCGGTCTGACGAAGACCGCCGACGAATTTTGAGGGAATATTCATTTTTTTGAGCGTCTCGCTTATCTCAGGGCCGCCGCCGTGGACGAGAACTACCTTTATGCCGATCTGTCGGAGGAGGACTATGTCCTGCATGACGTAGTTTTTGAGCTCCTCGTTTATCATGGCGTTGCCGCCGTATTTTATAACGACGATCTTGTCGGAATATTTTTTGATGTAGGGAAGCGCTTCATTTAAGACCTGCGCCTTGTCTGCGTATGAAATGTTCATAGTTGTTTTTCCTTTGTTTTATTTGATACTTTTTGGCAACAGTCCCAAAAAGTATCCAAAAAAGACCGCTTAAGGTGAGGTGCGTAAATCTTCTTGACGCTTGATGTGATTTGCAAGCAAATCACATGCTACGCTAAAGATTTACAATCCCCTCCCCTTAAGAATCTCCACCCCTGCGCCTGCGGCGCGGATGAGAGGGAAGAAATATATAGTAGGACCGGCGCCTTCGACAACCCGTAATTGTTTTTAATTACAAAATTGGTTTATCCGCAAATGATTCGAGGCAGTTTTTTGGAAAGGGTGCGGGAAAACTCTTTTTTAAAAAAGGTTTTCCCGCAATCTCTCCATAAACAAATCACGTTCTGTAATCTCCGTTGATGCGGACGTATTCGTAGGTGAGGTCGCAGCCGTAGGCGGTTGCCGTGGCGGTGCCGTCACCGAGGGTTATATTGATAATTATCTTGTTTTCAAGAAGTACGGTCTTGGCGATCTCCTCGGAGAAGGGAACTCCCGCGCCGTTCTGACAGACGGTGACGGAGCCCTTGTCGGAGATAAATTCCACGCCGACCTTTAACACGTCAACCTCAGCGCCGCTGTATCCGATAGCACACAGTACGCGTCCCCAGTTTGCATCTGCGCCGAATATTGCCGCCTTTGTGAGAGAGCTGCAAGCGACGGACTTTGCAATTTTGCGGGCGTTGGGCTTGTCAAGTGCGCCCGAAACTCTGACTTCTATCATTCTCGTCGCGCCCTCGCCGTCCGCGGCTATCATTTTACACATTTCGCTCGTGAGCGCGTGAAGAGCTGCCTTGAAATCCTCAAAGTCCTTGCCTTCTGCGGTTATCTCGGCATTACCTGCCATGCAGTTTGCCATGACGCAGAGGGTATCGTTCGTGGAGGTGTCGCCGTCAACGCTCGTCATGTTAAAGGTGTCCTCAACGTCGCCTCGGAGAGCAATCTCAAGCATTTCGGACGATATAGCCACGTCTGTGGTAATAAAGACGAGCATTGTCGCAAGGTTGGGATGTATCATTCCCGAGCCCTTCGCGATGCCGCCGATAGCACACCTTTTGCCGCCGAGAGTGAACTCGACCGCGATGGATTTTTCCTTTGTATCGGTTGTCATGATAGCCTGATTTGCGTCCGAGCTGTTATCGTATCCGAGAGCGGAGACAAGGGCTGTCATACCGTTTTCAATGGGGGTGATATCAAGGGGCTGACCGATAACTCCCGTGGAAGCAACGACCACGTCGCAGGCAGGGATACCCGTGTGCTGCTCAACGAGAGCGCACATTTTCTCCGCAACCTCAATTCCGTCGGCGTTGCAGGTGTTTGCGTTGCCCGAGTTGACTATCACCGCGCGAGCCTTACCGTCTGCAAGGTTTTTCTTCGTCACGTAGATGGGCGCGCCCTTGACGAGATTTGCGGTGTAGACCGCCGCCGTGCTGCAGTCACAGTCGCTTATGATGAGGGCGAGGTCCTTTTTTGTTTTGTTTTTGCGGATGCCGCAATGTATGCCTGCGGCACGGAAGCCCGCGGGAGCGCAGATGCCTTTGTTTGAATATGTGTAGTTCATTTGTTTTCTCCTTTATTTTTTGTTTTGATACTTTTTGCCAATAGCTGCAAAAAGTATCCAAAAAAAGCCACTTAAGAGAGGAGAGTGTCCTATTTTTTCTCCCGAAAAAATTTTGCTTTGCAAAACGGACGACCCTCTCCCCTCTTAAGAATCTTCCCACTCCGCGCGCTTGCCGCGCGGTTAAAGGGAAAATTATTTATGCCTTCTCCTGTAGGGTAGTGAAGCGTCGCGAGGGTCTTGAATGACATCACGGTGTGATGTCAGACCCCGAGCGTGACCGAGCCGCACGAGAAGGTGGCACGGCACAGCCGTGACGGATGAGGAGAGCCCCATTTTTGATTATGGCGGTATTTTTTTGATTATTCTGCTATTTTTCCGATTACAAAATTTGTTCTCGGTAGTAATTTGAGGACGTTTTTGGAAAGGGGGTGCAGGGGGAAACACTTTTTTCAAAAAGGGTTTCCCCCTGCATATTCTTCTTTAAACCTCATATCAATCCCGTTGTCTCGTCAATGCCGAGGGAGATGTTCATGCACTGGACGGCGGCGCCCGACGCGCCCTTGCCAAGGTTGTCAAATACAGAGCAGAGAAGTATTCTTTCATCGTTACCGCCGACGAAAATATACATTCTATTGTCATTTGCGTACTTATTTGAGGCTATAAAGCCGCTTGAATATTCATCGAGGGGTAGCACCTTTACCATGTTCTGTCCTGCGTAGAAATCCGAGAAGAAATCGTGAGCCTCCTTTACCGACGATATGCCATTCATCATATCGGTATAGAGAGGGAGGCTGACCTCCATACCCTGTGGAAAGTCCGCGACAATGGGGGCAAAGATGGGAGTGCGGGTAAGTCCTGCGACGTGCTTTACTTCTTTTAAGTGCTTGTGATTTTGCGTGATGCCGTACTGACGGGGGCTGTCAAGCAGAATATCTCTGTCCGCGCCCTCGTATTCACCAATCATTTTTTTACCGCCGCCGCTGTAGCCTGTGAGAGAATAGCACACGAGGGGATAGTCGGGGGAGACAATGCCCTTGCTCGTCAACGGATAGAGCAGGGAGAGAAATCCGCCTGCGTGACAGCCGGGTGTGGCGATACGCTTGCCAACCTCAATTTTTCGTCTGTGCTCCGCCGAAAGCTC
Organism: Clostridia bacterium; assembly: GCA_017453005.1. Lineage (GTDB taxonomy): Bacteria > Bacillota > Clostridia > Oscillospirales > CAG-272 > SVTX01. The sequence continues at coordinate 17,615 of JAFTKY010000059.1, forward strand.
GGGGAAGCCGTACGCCCATCCGTCCGCCGTTCTGTGAGCGGTGGACGCGTCGATAATGACGGTGTCGGGATTTTCACAAAGGCTTACCGCCTCGCGCGCTGCGTCGTCGGGCAGGCAGAGGAAGGTGATATTGCTTTTGTTTATAAGCTCGCGTCTTGCCTCGGTGTCCTTTCGCAGACTGTCGGGAATGGTGAGAATTTCTATGTCGGAGCGACCCTGAAACCGCTCGTAAATTTTAAGACCTGTCGTGCCTTGATTTCCGTCTATAAAAACCTTGGTCATATTTGCGCCTTTCGTGTTGACTGTAGGTGCATAAATTTGCATAATTTTTGCATAAATAAAATCCGCCGCAAAAACTCTGCCCCAAAACAGCCGATTTTTTGTCATTTTACTTTATTATATCACTATTTATTTTTTTGTCAATATTTTTCGGGCGTTTTCTTGCTGATTTTAGAAAAAAATTTCATAAAAACAAATGCATAAATATTCAAATATAATGAATACTTATGCATTAAATTTTTTATTTGCAATTTGCAAAAGAGTGTCCCTTGTGTTAAGAGAGGGGTTTTTCAGCACCTCGTCAAGCAAAAATGAGAGCACCTCACCGATTTTCTTGTTCGGAATATTCAGCTCCGAAAGCATATTTCCGTCAACCGCAAGCTGGGAAATTTTCGTTACGCATCCCGTTTCTTTTTCCGACTTGACAAGCGCGGCAAGGTCTGCTTTACCCTGCAAAATACACGCGAAAATTGAAAATTTCCCGTAGCGCGAAAGCATGCGTCGCGCGCCCTCGGGCGTGTCTGCAAGCTCAATTTTTGTGAGCAGAGCGGAGACTGTTTTCTTTTCCTCGTTTGAAAGCCGCAGGCGGGTTATATCCCGTCCGCCCGATTGCCACATGAACGTCGCCAGACGAAGGGGGAACGCAGGCTCCAGCAAGGTGATATTTTGCGGCAAAATGTTTGCGTCGGGGAGCAGATATTTGATAACTCCGCTGTCAAAGAGAAGTCCTATTCCCCTTTGCGCGTAAGGAGAGCAGAGGATTTTTGAAAGCTCGGAGGTCTTTCTTTCCGCCGAGATATTTTCAAGCGTGTGCGCAAGCTTTTTGACGGCAGAAAATGTCTCCTTTTCAATCTCAAAATCAAGCACCGTCGCAAAGCGCAGAGCGCGTAAAATTCGAAGAGCGTCCTCGCCAAATCGCACCTCGGGCTCACCGACGCAACGGATTATTTTGTTTTCGAGGTCGTCAAGACCGCCAAATCTGTCGCAAACGCCGCCGAGCGGACTTGCCGCCATCGCGTTGACGGTAAAATCCCGTCGGGAGAGGTCGTCCTCAAGCCGCTGTGTGAACTCCACGAAATCGGGGCGGCGGCTGTCGGTATAGCTGCCGTCAACTCGGTGTGTGGTACATTCAAAAATCTCGCCGCCAAGAAGCACCGAGACAGTACCGTGCTTCAGTCCCGTCGGGATGGTGTGTATCCCCTCAAATTCAAATATCTCAATAGTCTTTTCGGGAGAGCAGGAGCAGGTTATGTCCCAATCCGCGGGTGCTTTGCCCATAAGACAGTCACGCACGCAGCCGCCGACGGCGTAAGCGCGGTAGCCGTTTTTCTCGTACACGGCTATAATTTTCTTCACTTTTTCGGGAAATTTAATGTCCACGGCGTGCTCTCTCCTTCCAAAAATTGCTGATAAATATATTATATCACATAAAGCCGCAAAGTCAAGACAAACTGTAAAAAACACTTGACAGACGCCAATATAGAGATGTATAATTATTATGTATAATTATATCTAAAAGGAGATACCCCATGAACCTCACAGGAAGAAATTTTTTGAAGCTTATCGACTACACCCCCGAGGAGATACTCTATCTTATCAACCTCGCGGCAGAATATAAAGAGAAAAAGAAAAACAGAATACCCCACGATGATTTTCGCGGCAGAAATATCGCGCTGATATTTGAAAAGACGAGCACGAGAACGCGTTGCAGCTTTGAGGTTGCGGCGCACGACCTTGGCATTAGCACGACGTATCTTGACCCCGTGGCAAGTCAGCTCGGCAAAAAGGAAAGCGTTGAGGACACGGCGCAGGTGCTCGGACGAATGTACGACGGCATTGAATACCGCGGCTACGGACAAGAAATAGTTGAGCTTCTGGCAGAAAAGTCGAGCGTGCCGACGTGGAACGGACTGACAAACGAATTCCACCCCACGCAGATACTTGCGGACATGCTCACCATACGCGAAAAGCTTGGCAGATTTGAAGGTGTTAATTTCGTATATATGGGCGACGCAAGATACAACATGGGCAACTCTCTCATGGTGGGATGCGCAAAGCTCGGACTTAACTTTACCGCCTGCGCTCCCGAAAAGTATTTTCCCGACAAGGCACTTATTGAGCTTTGCCGTGAATACGCCGCCAAGTCGGGAGCGACGCTCACGTTTGAGGGCGACGTTATGAAGGCGACCAAGGGCGCGGACGTTATCTACACGGACGTCTGGGTGTCTATGGGTGAGCCCGAAGAGGTATGGCAGGAGAGAATTGACGAGCTCTCCCCCTACCAGGTAAACAAGGCGGTTATGGACAACGCCGCCGAGGGAGCGATATTTATGCACTGTCTCCCCGCATTCCACGACCACGAGACGGCGGTAGGCAAGGAAATGGGCGAAAAATTCGGCAGAGCGGAGATGGAGGTCACGGACGAGGTGTTCAGGAGCGCGGCGTCCGTAGTATTCGACGAGGCAGAGAACAGAATGCACACCATAAAGGCGGTAATTGCCGCAACTATAAGATGAGGAAAAAGAGAAATGTTTGTTGATATAAAGGAAATAACGAGAAATAAGATTTGCTTGAGAGAGTATACGGGAGGCGGATTTTTGCCCACGGCAAAGGGGTATGCGTGCGCGGGCTACGATGCGGTCGCGCTCACGCAAAAGGGAGTTTACACCCCCGAGGCGGAGAATATTCTCCCCGTGTGCGAGTACAAGATAGGCAATCCCGCGTCAACCGACGGAGAGTTCACTCTGCTTGGCGTCGGCATGACCTCTGACCCCGAGCTTCCCGATTGGGAGAGTATGATAAAGACCTCATCGGCTAAAGTCTGCGAGGCGATAAGAATGATACATCAGAGAAACGGATACGCAATTCTTTGCGGCTGTATCTCGCACAGAAATATTCCCGACGAGCTGCTTCGTCTTGAGGGGCTTGACGCAGTCGAGGTCGCAAACCCCGAAAGAGGAGAGGACGGCGAGGCGGCAATCCTTTGCGATGCACTCGCACGTATGGGTAAGCCGCTTGGCATTATCGCGTCGGGCGAGGGATTTCTCGGCGGTGTTTGCGTTGAGGCGAGAGAGGCGGACCAGCTCAGTATTATAAGAGCCATGAAGGCGGGCAGGTTCTATTCAAGCGAGAGCGACGCGGAGGCTCATATCTCACAGCTTCCTTCGGGCAGAGTACAGCTCACCTGCACGGCGGCAAGAAAAATTGAGTTCTTCACGGATTCGGACGAGGAAAACTGCCGCGTATTTGAGGGTGAGGACCTTGTTTTTGCGGAGTACGTTCCGCTTGAGAGCGAAAAATTCGTCCGCGCGGAGATAACCGACGGGCAGGGCAAGAGAGCTTGGACTAACTACATAGAGGTCATATAATGGATTACAGAATTGAGCACGATTCTATGGGAGAGGTGCGTGTCCCTTCGGACAGATATTGGGGCGCGCAGACGCAGAGAAGCCTTGAAAATTTCAAAATAGGCGGCGAGGTCATGCCGACAGAAATTATACGCGCGTTTGCAATACTCAAAAAGGGCGCGGCGATGGCAAATCACGAGCTTTTGCCCGAGAGAATGACGGATAAAAAGCTCACGGCGATAGTAGGCGTTTGCGACGAGATAATAAGCGGCGAGCTTGACGGACATTTTCCGCTCGTCGTATGGCAGACGGGAAGCGGCACGCAGACGAATATGAACGTCAACGAGGTCATAGCAAACCGAGGAAACGAGCTTTTGGGCGAGAAATTGCTTCACCCGAACGACGACGTGAATATGTCGCAGTCCTCAAACGATACCTTCCCCACGGCTATGCATATCTCGGCGGTGCTGTCAATTCAGGAAAGACTTATACCCGCGATAGACGGGCTCGTTGAGGCGTTTAAGAAAATAGAGGCAGAGAACGAGGGCGTCATAAAGAGCGGACGCACGCATCTTCAGGACGCAACTCCCATCAAATTTTCGCAGGAGGTCAGCGGCTGGAGGGGAATGCTTGAGGCGTCAAGAACTCATTTGAGGCTTGTGCAGGTTCCTTTGTCGGCGTTAGCGCTCGGCGGCACGGCTGTCGGAACGGGAATAAATTCGCCCGCTGAGTTCGGTCACGTGGCGGCGCAGAAAATTGCAGAAATGACGCATAACGGTTTTATCTCGGAGACGAACAAGTTCCATGCGCTGACGAGTAAGGACGCGTTGGTTTTTGCGCACGGCGCGATAAAAGACCTTGCGGCAAATCTTTTAAAGATTGCAAATGACATTCGCTGGCTGGCATCAGGCCCGCGCTGTGGACTTTCGGAGATAAATATTCCCGCAAACGAGCCGGGCTCGTCCATTATGCCGGGTAAGGTCAACCCCACTCAGTGCGAGGCGGTGACTATGTCTTGCGTGCAGGTGATGGGAAACGATACGGCAATCGGCATTGCCGCGTCGCAGGGAAATTTCCAGCTTAACGTGTTTATGCCGGTAATTATTTATAATTTTTTGCAGTCGGTTCGACTGCTTTCGGACGCGATGGTGTCGTTTGAGAGAAACTGCGTTTCGGGCATGACGGTAAACCGCGACAAAATGCAAAAAAATCTTGAAAACTCGCTTATGACGGTGACGGCACTCAGCCCCTATATCGGTTATGAGAATACGGCGAAGGTTGCTAAATTGGCGTACGAGGAGGATATAACTCTGCGCGAGGCGGCGTCAAAGCTTGGATTTTTGTCCGCGGAGAAATTTGACGAAATTTTTGATTTCAACAAAATGATTTGATTTTTTGTGACTTTCTGCCAGTAGCAGCAGAAAGTCACCAAAGAGTGCCACTCAAAAGGGGGGGAGGGCGTCGTAATTTCACTCCCGTGAAATTTGCTCTTCGAGCAACCGACAATCCCCTTCCGCCCCTTTGAGAATACCCCCTAACCCCGCGCGCCATGCGCCATAGGCGCGGCGCATGGAGTGGGGAGTTTCTTAAGAGGGGAGAGGGTCGTCCGTTTTGCAAAGCAAAATTTTTTCGAAAGAAAAAATAGGACACTCTCCACTCTTAAGCGGCGTTTTTTGGTCACTTTTTGCCGCTGTTGGCAAAAAGCGACGGAAAGAATAGTTGCTTTTATAAAAGGAAAAAACAATGAGTAATATTTCGGAACAGTCCCTTCAAAAGCATTACGAATGGAAGGGAAAAATCGAGGTAGTGACGCGTTGCGGGATAGAGAGCCGCGAGGACTTATCCCTCGCATACACCCCCGGCGTCGCGCAGCCCTGCCTTGAAATTCAAAAGGATATAAATAAATCATACGAGCTGACGCGCCGCTCAAACCTCGTTGCCGTCATAACCGACGGCTCGGCAGTTCTCGGCCTCGGTGACATCGGTGCTGAGGCAGGTATGCCCGTGATGGAGGGCAAATGCGCCCTCTTTAAAGCCTTTGCGGATATTGACGCGTTCCCACTCTGCATAAAAAGTCAGGACGTGGACGAAATAGTCCGCACGGTATATCTGCTCTCGGGTAGCTTTGGCGGTATAAATCTTGAGGACATTTCCGCCCCGCGATGCTTTGAAATAGAGCGCAGGCTCAAGGAAATTTGCGATATCCCCGTCTTTCACGATGACCAGCACGGCACGGCAATAGTCGTCGCCGCCGCGTTACTCAACGCCCTGAAGGTCGTTTGCAAAGACATAAAAAATGTCAAAATCGTAATAAACGGCGCAGGCTCGGCGGGTATCTCTATTGCAAAGCACCTGCTCAACATGGGTGCGAAAAACATCGTCATGGCAGACCGCTTTGGCGTCATTTACTCAGGCAAGCCCGAAAACAACACCGCGCAGGAGGAAATGGCGCAAATCACCAATATTTACGGCGAGCAGGGAAGCCTTGCGGACGCACTTGCAGGTGCTGACGTCTTTATCGGCGTATCCGCGCCAAACGTGGTATCGGCAAAAACGGTCTCCACCATGGCAACCGACGCGATAGTATTCCCAATGGCAAATCCCACTCCCGAGATAAGCCGTGACGAGGCTCTTCGCGGCGGCGCGAGAATAGTCGGCACGGGCCGCTCGGACTACCCAAACCAGATAAATAACGTCCTCGCCTTCCCCGGAATATTCCGCGGCGCGCTTGACTGTCGGGCAAGCTGTATCAACGAGGAGATGAAGGTAGCCGCGTCGTATGCTCTCGCCTCACTTGTATCCGAGGACGAGCTTTGCGAGGACTACATAATTCCAAATGCACTTGACAAAAGAGTTGCGTCGGCGGTGGCAGAGGCTGTAAGGACGGCGGCTGTGGCAAGCGGCGTGGCGAGAAGATAAAAGAAAGCAATAACTAAAGCAGGACGGCATTTTAATGACAAAAAGCGAGATACAATATAAAAAAATGACCGAAACACCGGTCTGGAAGCTCGTCGTGACCCTGGGCATTCCAACCACGATAAGTATGCTTATCACGAACATATACAATATGGCGGATACGTACTTCGTCAGCACGCTGGGAAAAGCGGCGGGCGGTGCTCCGGGTATCGTTTTCAGCATCATGGCGATACTTCAGGCGTTTGGATTTATGTTCGGTCACGGTGCGGGAAGTCACGTAAGCAGACTTCTCGGCGCAAAGGACGAGGAGAGAGCAGGTAAATTTACCTCCACAAGCCTTTTGCTTTCAAGCGCGTGCGGACTTATCATAATGATACTCGGTCTTGTTTTCCTTGAGCCATTGATGTGGTTTCTCGGAAGCAACGAGGAAATATTGCCCCACGCGATGGGATACGCGACTTACATATTCATAGCGGGCCCCGCGATGACGGCGTCGTGCGTATTCAACAACGTGCTGAGATACGAGGGCAAGGCAACCTTTGCTATGGCGGGTATGACCTCGGGCGGTATTATCAATATATTCCTTGATTATATATTCGTTATGCGCCTCGGCATGGGAACTGTGGGCGCGGGACTTGCAACGGCTATATCGCAGTATATAAGCCTTATCATTCTTGCGCTTCCGTTTATTCTGGGCAAGACGCAAAGTAAGATAAGCTTCAAGCGAGGCTTTATAAGCCTTCGTATCGTATGGGATATCGTGACCACAGGCTTCCCGAGCCTTATAAGACAGGGGCTTGGCAGCGTTTCAACGGCGATGCTCAACGTCCAGGCGAGATTTTACGGCACGGCGGCTATCGCGGCCATGGGCTACGTCTCGAAGGCAGTTCAGTTTATCTTCTGCGTCGGGCTTGGCATCGGTCAGGGCTTTCAGCCCGTGTCGGCGTTCAATTACGGCGCAAAAAAATACAGCAGAGTTAAAAAGGGAAGCTATATTACCATGCTTTTCGGCCTCGTGATGATAGGTACGCTTGCGGCGGTATGCTTTGGCTTTGCGCCATACGTAATTGAATTTTTCAATTCCGAGAACGATGCGGATATTACGAGAATAGGAACGGAGGCGTTGCGCTTTAACTGCGCTATAATGTGGGTGCTTCCGTTTACCGTCGTCGGAAACATGATGTTTCAGAGCATCGGAAAGAGAATTCCTGCAATCCTGTTGTCCGCGCTTCAGAACGGTGTTGCGTTTATGCCTATGATATATCTTTTGCCCGCAATTACGGAAAAATTGACGGGAAACGGTCTTATGGGGCTTGAAATGGCACAGCCCGCGGCGTACGTTATCACCGCGGCAGTCACCTTCCCCGTAACCGTGTTGTTTTTGAGAAAGCTCCCCGCGGACGGCGAGGATGCGAAAAGAGTAAAAGAAAAAACAGAATAGACTTCAAATATTTATTTGCGCTTTGCCGTCTCTCTCGGGGAGGGCAGGAAAGGAAGGCTTATGAATTTTACGACGCGCGGCGGAAATGCCAATTCAAAAATTACGCTTAACGAAAGAGTAGTTGCCGACGGCATAATTGAGCTTGACGTCAATTACAAGCTCGCAAAAAAAGAGACACCCGAGCGCTTCTCTATAGAGTTTTCAACCCCCGAAAGAGATATTTATTCTATGTGGAGCCCCACGATGAACGATAACAGGACCATAGGCAGAGACTACGCGCCGAGACGCACTCACTCAAGGCTCGCGGCAGGCTTGCCTATCCATTGCGGAATTTCCGTCAAGGGCAAAAATACCATAACCGTCGCGTTGTCCGACGCGGCAACGGCTACCGAGATAAGCTCGGGAGTTGACGAGGTCGACGCAGAGGTGAAGTGGAGAATAAGCTTCTTCATAATGCCCGCAACGGCGATATCCGAGTATAGCGCGACGGTGAGAATAGACACGAGAGACATTCCGTTTTACGATGCGATATACGACGTCGTCTCGTGGTGGGAAAATGACTGCGGATACACACCCGCGCCCGTGCCCGAATATGCACGACTTCCCATGAATTCGCTCTGGTACAGCTATCATCAGGTGCTCGTCCCCGAGGAGATAATAAAGCAGTGCAGGCTTTCAAAGCCGCTCGGTATGGATACCGTCATAATAGACGATGGCTGGCAGACCACGGACAGCGGACGCGGATACGCGTACTGCGGTGACTGGAGACCCGAGCGTATGCCCGACATGAAGGGACTTGTAGATGGAATACACGAGACGGGAATGAAGGTCATTTTGTGGTATTCCGTTCCTTTCGTCGGCGCAAAGGCAGCAATATACGACGAGGTCAAGGAGTTTTTGCTCAGCGACGAGGATATCCACGGCGGATACTGTCTTGACCCGAGATATAAGCACATTAGAGAGCGTCTTATTTCTCTTTACGTCAACGCGGTAAAGGAATGGGGGCTTGACGGCTTGAAGCTTGACTTTATAGACAGCTTCAACCTCTCAAAAAAGTCACTCGCGCCCGACCCGAGAAGGGATTTTGAGTCTCTTGACGACGCGGTTGACGAGTTGATGATACAGATATATAATGCGCTGAGTAAAATAAACCCCGATATCATGATAGAATTCAGACAGTCGTATATCGGCCCGTCCATACGCAAGTACGGAAATATGCTCCGCGTCGGAGACTGTCCCAATGACGGAATGCTCAATCGCAGAGGCGTTATTGACCTCAGACTTACGTCGGGCAGAACGGCGGTTCATTCGGACATGCTCATGTGGCATCCCACAGATACCAACGAGAACGTTGCCTCACAGCTTGCGGCGACCCTCTACGGCGTGCCGCAGATATCCATGCGTATTGACGAGCTTTCAGGCGAGCATTACAAGATACTTGGGCATTACCTTGCGTTCTGGAGAGAGCACAGGGAGATACTGCTCGACGGCAGACTTACAATGCAAAATCCCGAGAGTTTTTACAGTCAGATATGCGCGTGCCTTGACGGCGAGGCAGTAGTTACCGTTTACGAGAACACCGTCGTGTGCGGCGATTATAAGAGCCTTTCGGTAGTCAATATAAGCTCGGGAGAGAGTATCTATCTCAAGGGCATGGAAGGAAAGGATTACCGTGTTGTTGACTGTACGGGCGAGGAGATAGACAGCGGCAAGGTAAATTCAAGCCTTTGCGAGATCTCCGTCCCCGTCGGAGGAATGCTTTTTGCAAAATAAATTATCAGCTCTTGCACAGGAGGAAGAAATGAAGATTTCGACGCGCGGCGGAAACGCCAATTCAATAATAACGGTTAACGAAAGAACGGTTGCGGACGGCATAATTGAGCTTGAGGTAAATTACAAGCTCTCAGAAAGGGCAGTACCCGAGCCCTTTTGTATAGATCTGTCCACACCCGATATTGACGTGTATTCCATGTGGAGCCCTGCGATGATATGCAGCCGCGTTATCGGAAAAAATTACGATTGGATGCGTACGTATTCAAGGCTCGCGTCGTGGATGCCTCTGCACTGTGCCATTTCCCGAACGGACAAAAACCGTGTGTGCGTGTCTGTTTCGGACGCAATGACGCCCATTCAGATAGCCTCGGGAGTTGCGGAGGAGGACGCGGAGATAAAATGGGTGATCACGTTTTTCACAGATCCAACGACGCCCATATCCGAATACAGCGCAATAATTCGTGTAGATACAAGAGATATACCCTTTTATAACAGCATATATGACGTCGTCTCGTGGTGGGAAAACACGTGTGGATATACCCCCGCGCCCGTGCCCGAGCATGCGCGTCTTCCCATGAACTCGCTCTGGTACAGCTTTCATCAGAGCCTCGTGCCCGACGAGATAGTAAAGCAATGCGAGCTGTCGCGTCCGCTCGGTATGGAGAGCGTTATTATTGACGACGGCTGGCAGACCAACGATTCAAACCGCGGATACGCGTATTGCGGAGACTGGGAGCCCGTGCGTATGCCCGACATGAAGGGGCTGGTTGACCGCATCCATGCCACGGGTATGAAGGTCATTCTCTGGTATTCCGTTCCCTTTGTGGGTATACATGCAAAGAGATTTGACGAGCTCAAGGACTTTCTTTTAGACCTTGACGACAGCACCGAGGAGGTCCGCCGACTTGACCCAAGATACAGACACGTGCGAGAGTATCTTACAGAGATATATGCAAACGCTGTAAAAGAATGGGGGCTTGACGGCTTAAAGCTTGATTTTATTGACAATTTCTGTCTTTCAAAGGATTCGATAAAGCCCGACCCGAGACGCGATCTGGAGTCTCTTGAGGAGGGAATTGACGCGCTTATGGTAGCGGTGACGGAGAGACTGCGCGCGATAAATCCCGATATTCTTATTGAGTTCAGACAGTCATACGTCGGCCCGTCCATACGCAAGTACGGAAATATGATAAGAGTTGCGGACTGTCCGTGCGACGCACAGCTTAACCGCCGCGGAATAGTTGATTTGCGCCTGACCTCGGGCAAAACTGCCGTTCATTCGGATATGCTTATGTGGAATCTTGAGGATACAAAGGAGAGTGTGGCGTATCAACTTTCGTCCATACTCTACGGCGTGCCGCAGATATCCATGCTTATAGACAAGCTGCCACGCGAGCATTACGATACCTTGAAGTATTATTTGTCCTTCTGGAGAGAGCACAGAGAGATCCTGCTTGACGGAGACTTTTCAGCGCAGAGCCCCGAGAGTTATTACAATCAGGCGTGCGCGTGTCTTGACGGCGAGGCGGTAATTACGGTTTATAATAACAATATTATTTGCGGTGAGTATAAAAAGCTCGTTGTAGTCAACGGAAGCGCGCAGGAGAGTGTTTACCTTAAGGGTATGGCGAACAAGAATTATCGCACGGTTGACTGTACGGGTAAAGAGACCTCGCGCGGTGTTGTAGATGGCAATATTTGTGAGGTCAAAGTCACTCTTGGCGGCATGGTGTTTGTTTATTGATGCTTTCTGTCACTGTTGACAGAAAGTAACAGAGAAAAAGCATTTATAAAATTAAAGATAAAAAACGGGAAAGCCAATCGGCTTTCCCGTAATTTTTTTGGTTATAACTCGGACAAAACGAGCCGCCCGAAGGCGGCTTGTTTTGCTGCACACATGCGCGATACGCTCTGAAAAATCAGAACGTTACCATGTGTGCTTTATTCGTACAACTTACCCATCTTAAGAAGTCTTTCGTACTTAGCCTTTGCATTAGCCTCAGCCTTTGCGAAGAGAGCAGCAGCTCTTTCGGGGTTGGACTGTGCAAGACGAGCGTAACGAGTCTCGTTCTTAATGAAGTCAACGTAGCTTGCGGTAGGCTCCTTGGAGTCTATCGTAAGCTTGTTGGATTCGAGGGTAGGATTATATCTGAACGTCTGCCAGTAACCTGCCTCAACTGCCTTCTTCATTTCGAGCTGGCAGTTCTGCATACCGCCCTTAGCGATACCGTGCATCTCACAGGGAGCGTAACCGATAATAAGCGAAGGACCGTTGTAAGCCTCAGCCTCGGTGAGAGCCTTGAGGAGCTGGTTCATATCGTAGCCCATAGCTACCTGAGCGGTGTAAACGTAACCGTAGGACATAGCGATCTCTGCAAGATTCTTCTTGCCGATTGCCTTACCTGCAGCTG
>JAFTKY010000060.1 GCA_017453005.1 Clostridia bacterium
TCTATCTCCATTCTGAGTCTTTGGTTCTCCGCAATAAGATCTTCTTCTACCTTTCGATTGAGCTTCGGCGGGCGACCTTTATTAGAACCGCTTGATTTACATGCTCTGCCTCGTCTTTCTTTCATCAGACCTTCGGCTCCTTCTTCCAAGAATATGCGTTCCCATTTCAGAATGACCGAATGTACAACGTTATACTTCCGTTCTGCTTCTCGTACCCCTAAATGGTTTTCTCGCATATCCATTATAACACGAATTTTGAATTCTGACGAGTACTTTTTCTGTTTTTTTGACATAAAAATATGCACCTCCAAAAGTGTCTAACTTTTGGGGTGCATATCACAATGCAACGGTTTTCTTATTTATTCGTTTGTTTTTAAGACCCTTATAGCCTCGTATATGCTGTGTATGGGAATTATCTCAATATCCGTGTCAAGCTTGCGCTTTTCGATGTTTTTGTAGGGAACTATCGCCTTTGTAAATCCAAGACGCGCCGCTTCCTTGACGCGCTGCTCAAGGTTTGACACCGCGCGGCATTCACCCGAAAGACCGAGCTCGCCTATTGCGATAAGGTCGTCGGGGACAACCCTGTCGGTCAGCGAGGATATCATGGCAAGAGCAATAGCCGCGTCGGACGCGGGCTCGTCTATGTGAAGACCGCCTATGACGTTAAGATAAACGTCGTTCTGATAGAATTTAAGACCAAGTCTCTTTTCAAGCACTGCGATTATAAGACACGCGCGGTTGTAGTCAATTCCGTTTGACGTGCGTCGCGGAGCGGGGAAGGCGGTAGGCGTGACGAGTGCCTGAATCTCCGCGATGAGCGGACGGGTACCCTCAATGGTACACACGGCGCAGTTACCGGGGGTATTCTTCGGTCTGCCTGAGAGCAGCATCTCGGAGGGATTTTCAACCTCAATAAGTCCCTTGTCACCCATCTCAAACACGCCTATCTCGTTAGTCGAGCCGAAGCGGTTTTTGTTTGCGCGGATTATTCGGTAGGACTGAAGCTTTTCACCCTCAAAGCAGAGAACTGCGTCCACCATGTGCTCAAGCACCTTGGGACCCGCGATGCCACCCTCCTTGTTGACGTGACCTACGAAAAGCATAGATATACCCTCGGATTTTGCCTTACTTATAAATGTCAGCGCACATTCGCGCACCTGCGTGATGCTTCCGGGGGCAGACTTTATCTGCTCGTCGTATATAGTCTGTATGGAGTCGATGATTATAACGTCGGGCTTTATTTTATCGGTCTGCTTTATAATATCGTCAATATTCGTTTCCGTGAGTATGTAGAGATTTTCACCCTGAACGCCAAGTCTCTTTGCACGGAGCTTGAGCTGTCCGCCCGATTCCTCACCCGATACGTAAAGCACCTTGCGGCTTTTACCGAGGCAGTCGGATATCTGCATAAGCAGAGTAGACTTACCGATTCCGGGCTCACCCGAGATAAGCACGACGGAGCCGTGAACCAAGCCCCCGCCAAGCACGCGGTCAAGCTCGTGCAGTCCCGTGCCCGAGCGGATATATTCGGGTATCTCAAGATCATTGTAGGAAACTGCCGTATTATTTGTGCCGATTCCCGACGCCGTGCGGCGCTTTGCGGGCGCACTCGTCTCGGGGGCTGTGCTTATCACGTCCTCGACCATGGTATTCCACGCGTTGCAGGACGGACATTTTCCCATCCACTTGGGGGAGTGGTAGCCACATTCCGAGCATATATATATAGTTTTAAGTCCTTTCATAAAAATCCTCTCGTCAATGTTTTTTACATATTATTAGTATAACATACGCCGCAGTATTTTTCAACATCAATTTAATATTTTTTTCTGCCTATATCATAAACGGGAGAGCGAGTCCATATAATTTAGCGATAGTATAGCCGAAGGGAGTGGAATCCTCTTTGGCATCAGATTGCAAGAAAGGTACGGTGCAAATTATGGCGGAACACTCCATTTACGAGGACATATCCACAAGAACTAACGGAGATATTTATATCGGTGTCGTTGGTCCCGTCAGAACGGGAAAATCAACGTTTATAAAGAGATTTATGGAATCCCTCGTGCTTCCCAATATCAGCGAGGGCTACTCACGCGAGAGGGCGAGGGACGAGATGCCGCAGTCGGCTGCGGGTAAGACGGTCATGACCACAGAGCCCAAATTCATTCCCGACGAGGCTGTGAAAATAACGCTTGACGGCTGCTCAAATCTCAACGTAAAGATGATAGACTGCGTAGGCTACGTCGTTCCCGAGGCGCTCGGAACTATTGAGGACGGTCAGCCGAGAATGGTGCGTACTCCGTGGAGAGATGAGCCTATGCCGTTTGTTGAGGCGGCAGAGCTTGGCACGCACAAGGTCATCACCGAGCACGCGACTATCGGTATGCTCATAACCACGGACGGCACTATCGGGGACATATCACGCGAGAGCTATGTTGAGGCAGAGCAGAGAATAGTGCGCGAGCTGCGACAGATGGGTAAGCCCTTCGCGCTTATCCTCAACTCCGCAAAGCCTACCAGCGAGCAGGCAATAGCCCTCGCTTATGAGCTTGAAGCAAAATACGAAGCACCCGTTGCGCTCGTCTCCTGCATGGACCTTGACGCCGAGGATATACGACATATTCTCGAACTCGTGCTTCACGAATTTCCCGCAACAGAGGTCAAGATATCTCTGCCCGAATGGACGGTCGCGCTTGATTCGAGCCACAGAATAAAGCAATCGCTTATGGCAAGTATACATAAGTGTGCCGCGCGCGTTCATAAGGTGGGCGACATCAAGGACGCGTTTTCGGACTTGTGCGACAACGAGTATATTAAAAGCGCGGTCATTGAGGAGATAAACCTCGGTAACGGCTGCGCACGTGTGTCTGTTTCCATGGCGGACGGCTTGTACTACGACGTAATAAGCGAGCTTACGGGCTTTGAGATAGACGGTGAGCAGTCACTTATCGAGCTTCTCAAGGGTCTCTCGCAAATGAAGGAGAGATACGACAGAGTAGCGGCGGCACTTGACGAGGCAGAGAGCAGGGGATACGGTATAGTCATGCCCGAGGTCTCTGATTTGAAGCTCGCCGAGCCCGAGATAGTCAAGCAGGCGGGCGGCTACGGCGTTCGTCTCAAGGCGTCGGCACAGTCTATCCACATGATACGCGCAAATATTGAGACGGAAATAAATCCCATCGTCGGCACGGAGCAGCAGTCCGAGGACCTTGTAAAATATATGCTCAAGGAATTTGAGGAGGAGCCGGGACAGATATGGGAGTCCAAGATGTTTGGAAAATCACTCTACGAGCTTGTCAACGAAGGACTTCACACAAAGCTCGAGCATATGCCCGAGGCGTCCCGTACAAAGCTCTCCGAAACCTTGGAGCGCATTATCAACGAGGGCAGCGGGGGACTTATTTGTATTATACTTTGATTTGAACAGAGAAAACCTCTCTCCAAAAAGGAGAGAGGTTTTTGTAATTTAGTTGAAAATATCGTTATCTTGGCTTAAAGGCATAATTGCAATATCTCCTTCGGGCACAAGGGTTGATACGTCATGTCTATAAAGGTTTATTTTTATGTAATAACCTTCTTTTTTGATGTACAAAAATGTATATCTGTTCTCCACATCAGAAAAATCCAATACAACGTTGCCATATTCGGAGTTGCGTATTTCTTCAAAGGTTTTTTCAAGATATTCGTTTGGCAGAATTGACGCGTATGTTGCTATTGAATAGAGCTTGTAAATATCTCCGTCTTGTTTAAAATCCTTTAGAAAATAAAACGTCGCATCGGGTATTTGTTCTGTTTTATAATGCAGTGAATGATAATTGTCATATTCTTCGTCGCGTATACATTCACAGTCGGGATAAATTTCCTTGAACTCGTTAAGTGTGATATTCTGTTGAGCCAGATCTGTAAATGTTTCATAGGTTGATTTTGCGTTTATTTTATACCACGTTATTTTTTCATCACACAGCGATTTTTCGTATTCGTCAAATTCTTCCTGTGAGACTTCAACGTTTTCAATAAATGTTTTATATTTGTCGTGGTTGTCGAAACTGTGTTCAATTCGGTATAGCTCTTTGTATGTATAATCTCCTCCGCTGATAGAAGAAAATCTGGAAGAGCCGTATTGTCTGCCTGTCGAGGCAGTCCAGTAAAATGAGCCGTCTGTCATTATGTTATACATACTTCTGAACCCAAACGAATATCCATATACAGCTCCGTTTTCGTAATGCAACATGATGATGTCTCCGTCTCCCATGCGGCTATCAAGCAGGACCTCGGCCTCACCGTCTCCATCCATGTCCACCACGCTGTACAAGTCAACGTCATATGAAAGAGAAGGGATGCTATATTCGTTTATATATATTTCCTCGCCGTCAAGCATGAAGCAGTCCCTGCCTTGAATTACATTGAGATAATGGTCGGGGAGGTTGTTTGTGTCGGAGTAATCAATATATAGGGGAATGAAGGATAATACGTCAAATTGAGAAATATCGTCCAGGGTCACACACTCCTCGCTGTTTACGAGGTTGAGATATTCCTCTTCGCTCATATATGTCTTTTCATGATTTTTCAATCTGTAGTATTTTGTTTTGAGAGTTGCCTGATCGTATCCGTCGGAGCCGTGCTCCTCAAGAGTGATCAGATCCTTGCTCTCGGGTGAAAGGCTGCATACTTTATTGACGGTATAGCTTGCGCCGCTGCTTCCTCTTGTGTATATCAGACCGTTTGAGCCTATGCGGCATCTGTATCTGGGGTGAAAGCTTTCCACAAGTATTGCCTCGCCGTCACGCTGAGTGAATATCGCTATGACCTCTTCATTTTTATTGACGAGGATAAGCTCGTCCGCACCGTCTTGGTTTAAATCCTTTATGTCGTATCCAAATCCGTATATTTCGTTTGCATTTATTCCGTTGAGATCTCGGGGGCATAATAGAAATACGGAATCGAATAACGTCTCGCTCCATTCGTATTCGTCATATCTGAATTTCTCCGCATAAGTGCCGTCCAGCGTTTTTTCGTTTGAATGCTCGGGAACTTCTTTGACCATTTTCTTATATATTTCTATTACGGGAGAGTAAAATTTTTCGCTTTCCTCGAAGGTCGATGCGTTGGAATTCGCAGGTGTTTCGTCAGAGATACTGTTTGAATCACACGCGACAAAGCTACAGATGGTCATAGTTAATATCAATATAAATATAAGTGCTTTTTTCATGTTTTTTCTCTCCTTTTTTGAATATTGTTAAATGAATAAAAATGCGGTCATGAGGTAGTATCATTATCCTATGGTACACTCACCGCTTACAGCGTCAATAAATATTCTTTCTACAAGTGAATAATGCTGTTCGTTGAAATCGGGTAAGTAATTAACTAACCAAGACAGATGTGCCACATAGTAGGGAGCGGTATCCGTGGGAGTTGCTACAATGCTAATTCGATATTCAAATCCGTTGCCCGAATCTATATCTCCCGTGGATAGTCCCCAATGCTGCTCCGCTATCTTTAAGGCTTGTTCCTTGGTTATTTGCTTGCTCTTGTCATTGCTTTCTTCATAATCACACGCAACAAAGCAGCAAATCGTCATAGCTAATATCAATATATATATAAGTACCTTTTTCATTTTTTCTCCTTCTTATTTATTACATAAACGGTGCTTTTTGAGTTTTTGGGGACAAAAACGGTGCGGCATAAGTCGCACCGTTTTATCTTTGAATTTTCAAATATCAGTTAGTTGCGGATATGTGAGTAGGGGCAACCATGTCTCTTACGAGTCTGATGTCTGCGCCGAGATTTGCAAACTTGTCAACTATATCAACGTATCCGCGCTCGATCTTGTCGATGCCCGTGATCTCGGACTCACCCTCGCTTCTGAGTGCCGCGATGACCATAGCCGCGCCTGCGCGGAGGTCATGGCAGGTAAGGGGAGCGCAGCCCGTTCTCTCAACACCCTTGATAACTGCGGTGTTGGATTCAACGGATGCGGTAGCACCCGTCTTTGTAAGCTCGTCAATAAACTTGAAACGGCTGGGGAAAATGTTATCCGTTACTCTGGACGTTCCGTTTGCATAGCAGAGCATAGTGGAGAACTGTGCCTGCATATCGGTGGGAAATCCGGGGTAGGGCTGTGTTGCTATATTTACTGCATTATATTTGCCGTTGGATTCGACTGTGATATAGTTGTCGCCAACTATTACGTTTACGCCTGCCTCAACAAGCTTGCTTGTAACGCTCTCAAGGTGCTTGGGGATAACGTTTGTTACCGTAACTCTGCCGCCGACTGTTGCAGCCGCAACCATGTACGTGCCTGCCTCTATCATGTCGGGAGCGATGGAGTAACGGCAGCCGTGAAGCTCGGATACGCCTTTGACCTTGATAACGCTCGTTCCTGCACCCGTGATGCTTGCGCCGCAAGCGTTGAGGAATACTGCGAGGTCAACTATGTGGGGCTCGCGAGCCGCGTTTTCAATTACAGTCGTTCCTTCTGCGAGAACGGAAGCGAGAATAGCGTTTACCGTAGCACCGACAGATACCTTGTCAAAGAATATCGTGTTGCCGCGGAGACCGTTTATAGCCTCAGCTCCGAGGTGACCGTTTACGATAGAGCACTGTGCGCCGAGAGCCTCAAAAGCCTTCATGTGGAAATCAAGGGGTCTGGAGCCGATGCTGCAGCCGCCGGGAAGAATAACTCTTGCCTCACCGAATCTGCCAAGCTCTGCGCCGAGAAGGTAAGAAGAGCCGCGAAGCTGGGACGCGAGCTCGTCGGGGGACGAGCAGGGAGTCATGTGCTTGCAGTTTATCTGGACAGAGGTGCTTGAGAGGATGCGGATTTCGGCGCCCGACGCCGCAAGGATATCGAGAAGAAGCTTGATATCGCTTACCATGGGGATATTGTCTATTATGCAGGTGTCCTTTGTGAGAACGCATGCTGCGATGACGGGAAGGGCAGAGTTCTTCATTCCTCCGATCGCTACTATACCGTAAAGTGCATTTCCGCCGTTTACTATGATCTTATCCATGTCATTACCTCTGTTTCTGCCTCTGGCTGTATTTTTGTGGGGAAGGGGAAGCGTGTCTGAAAAAGGCTTGCCTTGCGTCTTTGGGGAGAAGACGCTCGCTTTTTATCACGCCGTGTATTTATATAAATCTTTTTGTCGAATTTTGCTTTTATGGGCACAATAATATTGTACCATATTTTAGTATATTTGTAAATAGAAAAACGCTATTGTTTACATATTATTAACATATAAAAATTACAAAAAATTCCTCTAAAAATGTCGCTTTGAATTAAAAATTATGTCGCAGTTAAACTGACACTTTTGTTCTAAATGGTGCGCGAAAGGTTATAATTATGAATAAAAACAACACCAAAACAAGCAGAAAATGAATAAAATGAGAATAAAATTATAATTTCAGTCACAAAAAATGTCGTTGTATTAATTCTGTATTTAGTACGACATAAATATGAACGCAATCACCCGTCGGAAAAACGTGATTTCCGAGAGGGATTTTTGTGTATTGAGAGCATTTTATATCAGCCGACATTGCCCGTCATATTTCTACAAAAGCAAAAAAATCGCTACACAGACATTGTATGCCGTGTAGCGAAAATGTGTTATTGAATTTTTGCTTTTTATTCTACGATACCCTGAGTTTTATAATACGCGACCGTCAGCTCAACGACGAGATCATAGCTTATCTCGCCCTCCGTGCCCTGGACCTTCAGGTAGGTATCGTTGACTGCCGAGGAGACCTTGCTCGCACCCGAGTCCTGATATTTTTCAAAAAACTCGCTGTATGCCGCCTGCTCTGTGCGGGTCTGCATATTCAGCTTGCCTCTGACCTTAAAATACAGATCTGCGTCGGTTCTGTAAAGCGCGTTTGCCACGTATTCGTACATATTTACGTACGCGCAGTATCTTATATACGCATCGTCCGACTCCATGCAGACGAGAAATGCTATCATATTTGCCTCGTCCTCACGCGCAATACCGCGCTGATGTGCAAGCTCGTGAGCTGCCGTGTAGGGGGTTGTGTAATCGGGGAAGCTGATATTGATATTTGACTCACCCGTAAAGAAGGTGTATACGCCGAGTGTGTGCAGATAGGACATTCCCTCGCTGAGCAAAACGGGCTTCAGATTGCTGTCAAAGGTGTAGATGTGGTCATTCTTTTCGCAGTATTTATCGTACGCGTCGAGCAGCTTTTTATTCATCTCGTCAAAGCTGTACGGCATGATCGAGAAGCCGTCTTCGTCAAAATCTATTTCGTGGCTTAACGCGTTTATGTTTGAGACGAGATGCTCTGCGGTCTGATACAGATTTTCCTTTGTGATCTCGATCTGCTCGAAGTCAAGCTTCTCTTCAAGCGTGGGAGTTCTATATCCCGTGCCGAGGGTTAAGACGAAGCTTGAAAATATGAGGGCAACCAGCGCCACGGGAACGGAAAGGCTTGAAATAACCATTTTCCAGGTCTGACTTCTGTGCCTCATGGCAAATATGATGTAGCAGACGGCAAGCGGAATGACGGATATCAGGAAGAATTCCGCTAAAGAGAACGGAAAAATATTCGTCAGCTTTGCGGCGATAAATCTAAACGCGCCGCCTATATAAAAATTGAAAAAGTCCGCAAAGGATGGACTTATTATTGCTATCACGTAGAATATGAGACATATTCCCGCGATGGCAAAGGCTATCTTTGAAAACAGCGGAACCCTCTCATACCTTGCGGGGACACCCTGCCAGTTCTTCTGCTCGTCGGGTGGCAGCTCGCAAAATTCCTTGGCTGTGATGTAATCGGGTGTCTCTTCGGTTTGAATTTGTTTATGCTTTTTCATGTTTATCCTTTCGATGTTGTAGTTGTGTAATTCATGAGGTCGGATCTCCTTCGGTTATAAGTAAAGGGAAATATCCTCGCTCGTAATTTTTAAAAACGCGTCCTTCATATCAGTTGGAACCGGTGCGCAAACGCTCACTCTTTTATCTGTAAACATCACGGGAAATTCAAGCGTATACGCGTGGAGCGCGTGTCTGTCTATGTATTCGGATTCCTCGCCGTATAAATCGTCACTCAAAAGAGGATGACCGATAGACGAAAAATGCACTCTTATCTGGTGTGTGCGTCCCGTTTCGGGATATGCGCGGACAAGACTTATTCCGTGTCCCGTATACAGCCGCTCCCACGAGGTCCTTGCCGTCATCGCGCCCTCGTCACTGCCGTTACAGACGGTGCGAATGATAACGCTGTCTGCCTGACGCCTCAGCGGTGTGTCTATCACTCCGCTCTCCTCGGCTATCTCCTTGCAGAGAATGGCAATATAGCTTTTTCTTACCGTGTTTTTCTCTCGCTCGCGCGCAAAATGCGCCGCGGCGGGCATGTGCTTTGCCAGAGTGACTATTCCGCTGGTGTTTTTGTCCAGCCTTCCGACGGGACGGAAAACAAAAGGAAGCCCCCTGCGTTGATACAGATATGCTACCGCGTTTGCAAGCGTATCCTCATGATGGTTGTGGGACGGATGCGTGGGCATAAAGGGAGGCTTGTTGACTATGAGAATATCCGTGTCCTCATATATTATATCAACGGGTAGGTCAACGGGAAAAATGCTTTGGTTTGTCAGCTCGAAGCTATCGTCAATATTGACGTGCAGTGTATCACCCTCGCACAGAATATATCTTACGGTCACGTGCTCACCGTTCACCTCAAGTCCGTGAGCGTCCTGCTTGAGCTTTGTAATACACGAGGAAGATATTTTGAGAGTGAATTTGAGATAAGAGAGCAGAGTGCGTCCCGCATACTGCTCGGTAATTTTTATATCCATAAATATCCTCCCCTCAACGTAATAAAACTATTATATCATAAATTATGCAGAATTATAAGAATGTTTTGTTAATAATTAAGGCGTCTTTCACGTAATATTTGGCAAAACAGCAAAATATAATATATCAATGAATTTGTTGGGAGGTCTTTATGAAAGGCAGATTTAGATTTTTTATTTGCATTGTACTCGTGCTTACGCTTGCGTGCGCGTGCTGTTTGGGCGTTGCGGCGGCGGGAATGTCGGACAAAATAAGTGATACGGAGAGAGTGCCCGTAATATCCTACGGTCTGAGGGTACTTGCCTCACAGACCGATATGCGTGTTACGGGTATTGACGGACAGATACTCAATTTCACAGAGGAATGCTTTATGCGAGGAATGAATTTGTCCGAGATAGAAAGCATACGGATAACCGAGCTGCCTGACGGTGCCGTGGGCACTCTGTCTCTCGGCGCGGAGAGCATGAAGGTGGGGCAGGTAGTGTCGGGTGACGATATAGCAAAAATGACCTTTTCGCAGTCGGGCGGTAAATTTGACAGCGCAAGCTTCAAATTCAGCGTCAACGGCAGTGCATACGAGAACGAATGCAAGATATTCATGATAAGCAGCGTCAATTCCGCGCCCACGACGGGCAACGCGTCCTACGCGTCTCTTAATATATCAACGCATAAAAACATAAGCACGTCGGGCGTGCTTGCGGGATATGACGCGGAGGGGGACGAATTGACCTTTGAGATAGTAAAATATCCCGAGGACGGAGTTGTAAAAATGACGGATAAGAGCTTTGGCACGTACGTTTATATTCCTTCCGAGGACTATTCGGGCAAGGACTATTTTGAGTACGTTGTACGTGACAAATACGGCAATTACAGTGCGTCCGCAAGGGTATCGGTCACGGTGTCCGTGCCGTCGGTGTCCGTCCTTTACAGTGACCTTGACGGAAGTGATATCCACACCTACGCGATAGATATGACCGAGGAGGGAATAATGAACGGCGTGCAGGTGGGAGAATATTTCTATTTCAAGCCCGAGGATGAGGTCACACGCGCGGAGTTCGTTGTGACCGCCATGACCGCGCTCGGCATAAAAAATCTCCCCGACGTGGCGGACACGGGCTTTTGCGACGATAATGATATCCGTCCCGAAATGAAGGGATATATTTCACTCGCGTACAGTAAGGGATATATCAGCGGCATTCGCCGTGACGGTGAGATATACTTCAATCCGAACGAGACTATAAAGCTCTCGGAGGCGGCGGTGATATTGAGTAATATCATAGGCTATTCCGACCCCGAGATAAAGCCCGTCTTTTCTGACTCCGCAAGCATACCCGTGTGGTCGGAGCGTGCGGTAGTCTCCCTTCACGCGCTCGGAGTAATTGAGTGCGGTGACGGAAGTGTTGACGCAAGCCGGAGTATCACGAGGGGAAGCATGGCAAAGCTGCTCTCACGCGCGATGTTTATAACGGGGAATTGATATGAAAAAGCCTTATGCTCGTCGCATAAGGCTTTTTGCTTTTACTGTTCAAATTTTTTGACTATTGTACCAATAGGGATTCCGTTTTCGGTAAGATATATATTTCCATCTTTAATTGAAATATCAAAAAGATGAGTTTCGGGATTTTCACCCTGCGTTATGCCTTGAACCCTCGTTATACCGTCAGACCCTTTTTGAAAAGAGAGGTAATAGAATTGTGAAA
>JAFTKY010000061.1 GCA_017453005.1 Clostridia bacterium
AGCTATATTGGCGTTGCAAACAGAGATATATAAATCTTTGTCGACATGTTCTGGAAGATTTGTCATTTTCTTTCTCCTTGTTTTGTTATTTATTGTCCAATAGTTTGTATTATCTATTTTTAGATAAATACTCATCAAACGAAAATACAAACGGTTCTTCCCCGGGAAGTCCGACAACAGCTTGTCCTACTTGAAGATTGGTAATATCCCAGTCCTCGACGACAAAACCGTCCCTTTGCTCTTCCACAAGGCCTTTGCTCTGCATTATAGGCATATACGCATCAAGCTTACGGTTTTGGCCGAATATGCCTTTTGCGTATTCACGGGACTCCTTGTCGGCAAGTCTGAATATTACAGACGTTGAAAAGCCCGACAGGATGCTTCTTGCTCGTTCCTCGCCGTAATTGTCGTATATCTGTTCAACGTTCTGTATACCTATGATAAACTTTATTCCCATGCTTCTGCCGAAGTTGACAGCGTCGTCTATGTGTTTGAGATTAGGAAGAAGGCGGAATTCATCTGTAATGAAATACACGTTGCCTTGGCTGCGCTTGCGTCCCAGGGCTTCTTTTATTGCCATATCGAACATCAAAGAGTATATAGGGGTGAGCATGGAGCCGGAGCTGAGATCGTATTCGATAAAGGCTGTTTTTCCACCCTTTTCGCGAACGATGTTTCGTAAGCTCAACGTGCCCATTTTGGCAAAGTTTCCAATAAGTATCTCTCTGACTACCTGCTGAAGCTCGGATAATACGCCCTGTGTCTGTGCCGATTCGTCGTGGCTGATATAGCTCACCATAGAGCGAAGGTCGGGATACATATTAAGCATATTTCGAAAATCCTCAGACGGTGTGGAGAACAGAAACGTTTTCAGATTCTCATTTGTACGATGAACGGGATCAATTTTGCGGAAGAAGTGTAAGAGCGTTGCCATAAACAAATCCTTAGCTGCGTTTGGGAAAAAGACTTGATTGGTCTTTTCACACGCCTCTGCAAATATGCTTTTGGAAATCTCCACGACGTTTTCAATGAGGTGGTCATTCTTTTCAATCTCATTGAAGATATTCCAATAGTCAAGCTCGGTTGCTCCCGTAGCGGTCTCGTCGTTGCTTATTACTATATCTCCCTTGGTATAGAATTCCTTGTAGAAGTCACCCTTTGTGTCAAAGATTATCATGACGTCATCGGGTGTCATATTTTTCTTGAGTTGGGAAACTATCTGATATAACGTATTTGTCTTTCCGGTGCCAATGCCGCCCATAAACATCATATGCTTACTGAGCAAATTAGCATCTAACGGAATAGTTGCATCATCTCCATTACCGTCGCACCCCTTCAATAAAACGGGAGTGCTGACCGTTGAATTTTCCGGAGGGCTGTTATGTAATTCGTTTCCGAATAAAACCTTTGTCTTTGTTGTTTTTGATATGACCATAGTAAAATTCCTTGTTTTGTTATATTGGTCCAACAGGGACGAATGTTTGGTCTGCCGCCGACACGTTTTTTGCGGTGGACGCGCCTTCCATGCCGTTTTCTGTAGCAAGTCCCGCGGGCTTTTCTATCTTTGGATCAAATGGCTCTTTAGGAGGGTTGCCGGGCGTGGTGCCGCAAATTGCGCGGTCCGTCTTGTTCGTATTTTTTACAGCTTCACTCGCTTCAGGTTTTCGCCCATTTGTGTTCAGCGGCTCCTGACGATCAGGCTGTGATGATTTTTGTTCGGGGAGAGTGCCGTTCTTTTGGTTAGGCGCGTTTGCTCCACCGCCTTTCTCAGCTGCAACTGTTTGCGAATTTATTTTACTTGTGGTATTATTGTTGGAATAGCCGTCATAGAGCCTTGTCGTGTTTAGCGTGTTGTTTTCGTTACGTTTAAAACCCTCTATTTTTGTGTACGAAACATTTTCAGCATTGTTAGGGACTTGGTTAATAACGGCTTCGGACATTCCTCCGCTTGTTTTTCCATCATAACCAGCGGTGTTCGGCGGGTGATATGCGCCATTTTGGTCAATATACTGTCCATTAAGTTTTGCTAATTCTTCGGAATCCGTTTTGTTGGCATCAACAGCCCATCTTCCATCACTTGTAGTTGTGTGTTCGATTTTGGGCAAATTACCATTCTGGTCTGCTTTTGTGTTGAAATACTCGTTTGCTCCAGCTTCTTTCCCGTTTGCAACACGCAAACCGTGTTCTTCGGGATTGTTGATATCTACACGAACCACAGGACCATTTCCAAAGTGTCCTTCTGGGAACCCAAGAGAAGATTCTAATTTTGAAATGTCTCCGTTACAACCTTTGATCGCCTTGTCAATATCTGCAACAGTTGACACATACATGCTTCCATATGGGTCGTTTGCCGATGGATTAAAACCAATGCAATCTTTGCCCCTGTAGTAATCACGATATGTTTTTTCTGATATAAGGCGGGAACATTTGCCATCGAATTGTTCAAGATGTCTGTTTTCGTCCATTTTAGTTTTCCTCGAGGACGGAAATGCCATAATCCTCCATTAAGAGGCAATGGTTTCGCCTAACATCATTCCATAAGCCTTCCGAACAGCCAAATCCAAAGTAAGATGTATTGGAAAGTAATTTTTCTTTGTTGTTTTCTAATGCAGTTTTTATATCGTTCCAAAATTCATCTGCGATTTTAAATGGCGAAGTTTTAAAATATTCTTCGTCATCTTTTTGACTACGAAGAATAGTCAAAACCCACCAAACAACAATTTCATCCTTGGACAAAATCATTTGATTAATTGTATATTTTAAGCAATTAACAATTTTATTTTTAGCTTTTTTATCAGAATTTTTATAATAGGGGAAAATTCCATCTCGAAAAATAAATTCAACATGCGTAGGAACCGAAGCTGCAACCATTGGTGCTTGGTAGGAATACCCCTTTTCTCCCATCAACAACTCAAACACTTCGTCGTGTTCAAATGCGTATTTCGTTTTTTCATAAATTTCATTAAATTGCGAAGACTGCACCTCCTTCATATCACTCCAAGCGTTATTACATGTTTTTCCATTTTTCAACACCCAAGTCGCCAAGTGTTTTGACATCATCTATAATGGCACCGATCTCTTTAATAGCAAGGTCTGCGTCCTTCCAAGGAGTAACTTCGGCAAAGCCGGAATACTCCTCCATTTTTCTCCAAATAAAGAAGGATGTGTATTTATGGCGTATCTGTATTGCAGGTGTGCCGCCGGTCTTGACCTCTATAACAAGGTTTGGCTGCAAGCAAAGCAAGAACAGCGAAACCAATTCAATTATTATCACAGCGATGTTTATCACAGTTAAAAAGCCTGCAAATCCATCAAACTCACCGGCTTTTAAGGCAACGGTAGCACAGCTTAGGATACAAGAACCTATAAAAGCACAGCACAGCTTCAAAAAATAATGCTTATATATAACAAAAAATGGAACGCATAGAGCTATGCCGAAAACAAGTGCGAAAATACCACCAACTATGCTTCCATCTCCGGTAGCGGTCGTGGCGCTCGTCGCTATTACCATCGCTTGTATACCGGTCATTAACCAAGCGAGCAACAGGTATATTCCTCTGAAGCGATAGTCCTTGCGTATTTCCAGACCATCTATCTTATCAAGGGCAAATTCATGCTGATATACCGTTTTTCCCGCAGGAGAAAAGCCTGACGCACGGAACAGTAGTCTCTTGTTTGAGATTTGCATTCTGCCCTCAGCTTTTGTGAACTTAAGTCTTGAGCGTAATATTGCCAGGTCATACTGTTTGATGGTAATCTCTCCGTCGTCAAGTTCAATACAATCTGGAGCTATTTGTTTTCCTCGCTCGTAATAATCAAGATCCTTGTTAAGTTTTTCGCCCACACCCATTCGGGTGAAAACCTTTTTGATAGTAGTTCGAATTTTAAAAATTACACCGTCTTCCTTTTTGAAAAAGGCTTCAACCTTATCCATAAAGCTTGGTTCTTTTTCTTTTCCGCATCGCTCACACGTTTCAGCCGCAAACGATATCGGGGCTCCACAATTCTTACACTTCATGATATTCTCCTTATGTGTTTGTTTTAACGTGCGCTGATATAAAAAGGACTATTACGCAAAATAAGTCAGTGGCACGACTCACAAATAACGTAATAGTCTTTTTTTAGAATATTGTAGCGAACAATTCCATCTCCCTTTGTTTTTGCTCAAGCGAGGGGTGAACGTAGAGATCCAAGGTAAGCTTGACGTTGGAATGGCCAAGGATCTCGCTCAGAGATTTCGGATCGAAGCCTAATTCTATCGCTCTTGTGGCAAAGGTGTGTCGCAGGGTGTGAAAATTATATTTTGACACTCCACAATCCCTGAGTATTTTTTTATATCTATTTTCAAACGTTCTCGGCTGGACAAACGATGCTGTTCCCGATGTTACGTATGCGGTGGGCGAGCCTATATCAAATGGTTTTAGCATATTAACTATAAAGCTTGGCAGCGGTATTTCGCGTTCAGAGTGTACCGTTTTTGGTGTGCCGGCAATAAAATATGTATGCCCGCTACCGTCACTGATGCGCTGTATAGTTCTGTTTACTCGGATTACGTTAGAAACCAAATCAACATCTCTCCATTGAAGCCCGCACAGCTCGCCTATACGCAAACCCGTGTATAAGCTTAGAATTATTCCCATGTTGGTCAAATTCATATCACTTGTTAGGTACTGCATCAATATTTTTTGTTCTGACCGAGTAAAAACCTTTGGTCTTGCTTTGACTTGACTTGGGAGCTTTTGGTTTGATTTGGGGCTTTTTAGGGTATATTCGTTATCACACATAAACTCCAAAATCTGATTGGTAATAGTAACGATATTTGCCGTATATGCTACCGAAAACCTGCGTAGCAACATATCCGTCAGCATTCTTATATCAAAACGTGTGATAGTTGAAGTAGTCTTTCCTTCAAAGTGCGGCTTCAATATCGTATCAACGACACGTCTGTAATGTGCCAACGAGGATATTTTTATACGAGGTTTTTTTGACTCAAGCCAGATATCTAACAATTCGTTCATAGGAATATCCTTGTGTTGGGCTTCGGAATATGTTGGTAGATTGTTCATATAGACATTTTTCTTGAAACAATCCACGGAAACGGGTAAATCCATTATTACTTTCTCCTTTTTACAAAATGATTTTTCTACTAAATTTTATAAAAATATTCAAAAAAAGTCAAAATCCTTTATATAATAGGCATTTGGGCTTGATTTTTTTAAAAAAATTTAGTATAATTAAATAAACGTGCAACAAAAATGACTTATTTTGCGTAATTATGTGCTTTTTTATATTTTGCAGCTATAATAAGTATGCAAGATGGCAGTCATTTTCGTAAACATTTTGTAAATAAGCAAAAAATCAAGGCGATATTAACAATATTTCCTTGATTTTTTTGTGTGTTTTTCCCGTTTTTGGTTCCGAGTTTCGTTGGAATTATTGCATACTTATATTGAATTCCAACAAAAGGAGGTCAAAAGTATGATGAAAGCAAACATGATACGAAACAATTTGGACCAAACTATTAGCTTTATTGAAAAACACAAACAACGATTTGTAAAAAATCCGGATAAGGATTTTACACGACAAAGAAAGCTTTCTGTATCTGATGTTTTAAGGTTCGTTATTACTATAGAGGGCGCGTCGCTGAAAAAGGAAGTCTATAGATATAGCAATGCATCTAACGTTAACTTCACTACGTCTGCGTATATCCAACAACGCAACAAGCTTTTGCCGAGTGCATTCAAGACAGCATTGCATAAATTCAATGAATTATGCAGTGACGAGAAAACATTTATGGGATACCACGTATACGCCGCCGATGGATCGTACATAAATATATGCGAGGATCCAGCGGACACGGATAGCTATATTAAGGTTTCAAACGATGTTAGAGGACACAATCTACTTGAGCTACATGCACTATACGACCTAAGTAATCACACATACAAAGACGCAATCGTTTTACCGGTGCACAAATCTAACGAAAGAGTTGCTTTGCAAAGCATGCTAAAAAACAACAAATTTGAAGAGAAAAGCATAATCATTACAGACCGTGGCTATGAGGGATATAATATGTTTGCACATCTTGTGAACACGCCCAACGTAGATTTTGTTTGCAGAGTAAACCAAAAATCTCCGATCAAGCCTATCAAGCACCTACCAATGTGTGAGCTTGATGAAGATATTTCATTTGAAATAACAACCACACAAACAAACGATGATAAAATAAACAATCGCATATTACTTCGTCAAAGCAGCAAAAAGGGTAATAGTCCTAAAACAAGAATTTCAAAATGGGACTTTTCATCACCTTATAGATTTAGTCTGCGCGTTGTTAGAGTGATGATTGCAGAAAATGAGTATGAGACGCTTATTACATCATTGCCAAGAAATATATTTTCGTTGGAAACCATTAAACAACTTTATCACATGCGTTGGGGTATCGAAACATCCTTCAGAACACTTAAATACACGGTCGGGCTTACTCATTTGCATTCAAAAAAGGAAGAATTCATTTGTCAAGAAATATATGCAAAGCTCATTATGTACAATTTTTTTGAGAGAATTTCCGCTTTTGCTGTAGTCAAACACAAGAAAAACAAAAAACACATATATCAAATAAATTATGTTATGGCAGTAGCAATTTGCCGAGAATATTATCGGGAGAAAAAGAGCTTTTCGTTGATAACAGAACAACTTCAAAGGCACATTGAACCTATTCGTCCTGGTCGTACCGGAAGACGCAGGTTGATTACAAAGAGTTTTGTGCCTTTTGTTTATAGGGTATCTGCATAAACACATAATAAAGACAAGCGCGAGAGCGTAAACATGCTCCCGCACTATAGTTGCGCCCTAATTTGTTCTCAAGGGCGCATTTTTTGTTATTTTTATATTTCGTTAGGCACCTATTGTCGAAAATAAATCACCTACGGCCCTTAACTTAATGGAACATCCGGCATTGAGGCAAAGAAAAAGGAGTGATTTCGAAAAATCACTCCTTAACTTAATGACATTGGTTGCGATTCCTCCCGCCCTTTTGAAACCTGCACTTTTGCTGGCAAAAGTGCGCCGAAGCATAGCGAAGGCAACCCCTCACAAACGCCTACTCAGGCACCGTTTGTAGCGGTTAGGACAGAAATATCAAGTTGATTTTTTTGCGACCTTTAAACTGTTGGCAAGGTCACAACGAATCATTTGTTCTGCATTTTGCACCAAACTGTCATGACGAGCTTATGAGGCAGGAGCTTTGATGCGAGCATATTTGCCTTGGTGATAAGTCCGTGGGCGGAGATATCCTTTGAGCGTGACATATCCTTGAGCGCGGATCTTGCGACTGCGTCGGGTGTATAAAATCTATCGTAACGTTTTATGGTATCGTCCTTTACCGCGCGGCTGAGAAAGTTGGTTTTAGTCCAGCCGGGGCAGACTGCGATAACCTTTATACCCTTGCCCTGAAGCTCCCGATTAAGCGCACGGGAGAAGGAAAGCACGAACGCCTTCGTTGCTCCGTACGTTGCCATATACGGAACGGGCTGGAACGCCGCCTTTGAGGCAAACTCGTAGACCTTGCTGCCGCGCTTCATATACGGCATACATATATGAGTTATTGCCATAAGCGATTTGCAGTTGAGGTCTATCATGTTCATCTGTGCCTCAAGCGATATCCCCTCAAACACTCCCGCCTTACCAAAGCCCGCCGTGTTGACGAGGGATACTATCTCGGGCTCAAGCTCGGAAAGAGTTTTCTTGATCTCATAAATGCTTTGGTTGAGCGACAGGTCGGCTTCTATTATCCTCGTTTTGGTGTTGAGGAGGGTTGCTGTCTCCTCAAGCTTGTCTGCCTGTCTTGATACAAGCCATATCTCGTCGCAATTTTCCGTTTTATCCAGAAGCAGAGCCATCTGTCTGCCTATGCCTGACGATGCGCCCGTAATTATTGATACTCTCATATATACCTCTCAAAATTATTTTTCCACCGCGTACAAATTTATGTCCCACGCGGGAATGTACGTCATTCTTCTTAAATAGAATTTGTAGCTCGGCTGGATCTTATGCAAAAGCAGAGGAAGATCAAACAAGTCCTCGCTTCTGTGGTAGAGCGAGACGAGCAGAGAAGGACAGCAACACTGAATAGTTTTCTGTGAGCCGAGAAGAGCCTCGCGCTCCGAGCCCTCAACGTCGTATTTTATATAGTCCGCACGGCGTCCGTTGAGAATATTGTCAAGTGAGTTTACCTTGACCTCGCTTATTTTTTTGCTGCGGGAGTTTATCGCGTCCGAAAAATCCGACGAGTTTTGCAAAAGCCCCGCATTTCTGTTTCCGCTTTTGTCAAAATACAGAGTGTCGGCGTCACTCCACGCGCCGAGATTGTGTGCTTCAAGCTCAAATGGGGGACTTTCAAGGGAAGTGTAATACTCATTCAGCTTGTGAAAATTCCGTGCGTCGGGCTCAAATGCATAAACTCTTTTTAGACCCGGAGCATACGGCAAAAGCTCGCGTATCGTGTCGCCGTTGTATGCGCCGAGGTCGGCGTAGCTTTCTATTTTGTCTGCGTGGAGAATGCTTTTATACGCCTCTGACTTGTCCGCCTCGCAGGCGCGCAGGTGCGAAATATCCCCCGAGAGCTTATATGCGATTATCTCGCGGTAAATTTTGCGGGATTCATCGTCCGCAAAAAGCAGCTCGGCCTCACGGAATTTATCAATATTGCGCTCATAAAAATCGCGATTGAAGATTGTGTTGCCAAACACGGGCACGTCGGGGGCGTAAAGCTCACATTCGGAAGCTATTTTATAAATGTTTTCAAGCACGTCGGGAAGGGAGGAGGCAAACGAGAGCAGGACTATTATATTGTTCGCGCCGTATTTCTCCTTGACCTCGGAATAGGACAGCACTCTTTTTCCGTGAAAGAGATGTCCGCGCACAAATCCGTCGCTTGCGAAAAAGTCGGATACTGCGATACCGTATCTCTCGCACACGGAAAGAATCTTATCCGCGCCGTTGCCCATGCCGTACATGACGATGCTTTTGGTGCTTTTTGACAGATAAGACCACAGGTCTATGTAATTTTCCGAGCTTTTGAGTAGGGTTTCTGTTGACAATTTGTTCATTCTGTGCTATACTTTCTGTAAAGAATTATAATTTACCTTAATTATATCATTTGATTTATATTTTGTAAAGTGTTACATAGGCAAGTTTGAAAACAAATTTTCAAACACGCCTTTTGTGCCTCGTCCGGCACAAAACACCGAAATTTTTTAGAAAGGAACGGTCAAAAAAATGGATTGTTTATTTTGTAAAATAATTGCGGGGGACATTCCCTCATCGAAGGTTTACGAGGATGAGGCGGTCTACGCCTTCAAGGATATAAACCCCCAGGCACCCGTTCACGTGCTCGTCGTACCCAAGGCGCATATTGAGTCTGCGGACTGCATAAATTCGGACAATTCCGATGCGGTAAAGGCTGTGTTTGAGGCGATTCCGAAGGTTGCGGCGTCCCTCGGGCTTGTGAACGGCTACAGAGTTATCACCAATATCGGTGAGGACGGATGCCAGAGTGTCCGTCACATACATTTCCATGTGCTCGGAGGCAAAAAGCTCCCCGAGAATATGGGTTAAGAGATAGGAGAAAAACATGAAAACTACACTTATTATAATGGCTGCGGGCATTGGCTCGCGTTACGGCGGCGGCATAAAGCAGCTTGCCGAGGTCGGTCCCTCGGGCGAGATAATTCTGGATTATTCCATTCACGACGCTCTTGAGGCAGGCTTTGACGACGTTATTTTCATTATCAGACGCGACATTGAGGCGGATTTCCGCGAGGTTATCGGCAACAGAATGGAGAAGGTATGCCCCTGCACGTACGTGTTCCAGGACATACACAATCTTCCCCGACACATGGTTATGCCCGAGGGCAGAACAAAGCCTTGGGGTACGGGACACGCAGTGCTTTCCTGCAAGGGCGCGCTCAAGAACCCCGGTTGTATCATCAACGCCGACGACTACTACGGCAAGGAAGCGTTCGTGCAGATGCATGATTTTATCGTAAATAAGATGGACACAGTCAATACAGAGTGCCTTGACATAGCTATGCCAGGATTTATCCTCAAGAACACCCTGAGCGACAACGGAAGCGTCACGCGCGGTATTTGCGAGGTGGATATGCTCGGTCATCTTACCGATATTGACGAGACGAAGAATATTTACAAGGACGGAGATGGCGCGTATAAGCTTGTTGACGAAGAAAAGGTCGCACTTGACGCAGATGCCGCCGTTTCCATGAATATGTGGGCGATAACCCCCGAGTTTGTAAACAGACTTGAGGATGGCTTTGCCGAATTTCTTGAGGCAGGAAATCTCGGTGACAAGAAGGCGGAATACCTCCTTCCCACGATTATCGGCGATATGATAAAGGACGGCAGTGCGCGCGTCACCGTTCTCCCCACCAATGATAAGTGGTTTGGCGTGACCTACGCCGAGGACAGAGCCACGGTAGCAGACGAGTTTGATAAGCTCACCAAAGCAGGAGTTTATAAAACACCGTTGTTTTGAAGTGAATAAAAACAAAACCCGTTGAGTTTTCTCAACGGGTTTTATCTGTAGTGGCAGATTTTATATCTGACCGTTTTTTTATTTTACCTCGCAGTAATCCATTGCGTAGTCCAGTAGCATATTTATGAGATCATTTCGAGAACGGTTTGTCTTTTTTGCGAGATCGTCCAGACGTTCAACGGTTTCATCTTTTATACGTATAGAAAATGTTTTGTGACCGTCATCACCCTTTAATTTTTTTGAAATTACTAAGTTCTTTTCGGGTTTATTCATGTTGCATCACCTCACCATAATTATAACCTGATAAATAACATAAAAATATGTTATTATTTTTAACATAAACACTTGACAAGCCAAACGCTGTATGTTATAATTTATAACATACACCAAGGTGTTTTTGTTAGCTCATAGAATACTATGCTCTTGTTGAATGCCGGTACAACAGGAGTAGACCTCCGGTATTAAGACATCAAAGAAGGAGATAATTATGTCTGAAAATCAAAAAAAGCAACCAAACAAATTTTTAACCACTATGTTCATAGTGGCAGGAGTCCTGTTGGCGATTTCCGTAGTGCTGATCTTATTGGCAGTCTTAACAAAAAGCTCAGTTTTCAATTTTATTCTCTTTATTTGCGGTATTATTGAGATCACCGTCGGAATAATATTCTTCAAAATCGCAAAAAGACGCATACGCTATACCTGTCCTGAATGCGGAACAAAGAGAAAACATCACAGAGCATATATTTCAACAACAAAGCGTGATAGTAACAACACAGAGGCTTTTACAAGCAAATATACTCATCATTATCTTGATACATATGTTTGTCCTGCTTGTGGATGCAAAATGGATGAAAAGGTTAAGAAGAGCGGTGGAACATATGTTGTGTATAAAGACAATAGGGTTGATGATAGACGCATAGAGCCTGAAGAGTTTTAATGGAGGAGAAAAAATAATGAGTAAAAAATTCGATAAATCTTCGTTTAAGAAAGCAAATGACCGATTGGCAATAGTATTTGTTGTATTATTTTTGCTTGGAGCTGTTTCCGTTATTTGTGCCTTTACCGTAGGAAATGGTCTTTCGGCAGAGGACAGGTCTGAGGCAACTATGTCCAATTATGACACTTATAGCTCCATGGAGATTGTTTGACTGTTGCATGGCTTCTGCGAAAGGTGATAATTCATTTTATATTCCGGCTATGAAAGAGATGATTTGAACAGCATGGAATGAACATGAATCCAAGTGATTTAAAAGTAGAGAAAAAGAGCGTGGCAACACGCTCTTTTTTGCTATTGGTTTAAAGGTTTTTGAAGAGTAGAGGTGCGGGGGAGGAAAACTTTTTTCAAAAAGTTATCCTCCCCCACAATTCTATCATATTCAATTACATAATCTCGCAGATCCAGCCTTCGGGTGCAGGGATGCTACCCATCTGGATGCCCGTGAGGGTCTCGTAGAGCTTCTTTGTCTTTGCTCCCATGTCGGACATTCCCGAGGGGAAGCAAATTTCTCTGCCGTGGTCAACTATCTTGCCAACGGGTGAGATAACTGCCGCCGTGCCGCAAAGTCCGCATTCCTCAAAGCTGTCAAGCTCGGAGAGGTATATCTCGCGCTCCTCAACCTCCATGCCGAGATATTCCTTTGCAACGTAAAGGAGGGAACGGCGTGTGATAGAGGGAAGGATGCTGGATGACTTAGGCGTGACGAGCGTGTTGCCCTTGATAAGAATGATGTTCGCGCCGCCCGTTTCCTCGAGCTTCGTGCGGGTCTGGGGGTCGAGATAGATGTTCTCGTCATATCCCTGCTCGTGCGCGTCAACTATATTGTAAAGGCTCATGGCGTAGTTAAGACCCGCCTTGATGTGTCCCGTTCCGTGAGGAGCGGCGCGGTCAAGGTCGGATATGCGTACCGTCAAGGGACGGACGCCGCCCTTGAAATAAGGGCCTACGGGAGTTGCAAATATTCTGAACTGATACTCGTTTGCGGGCTTTACGCCGATTACCGAGTTTGTACCCATCATGAAGGGACGAAGATAGAGCGTCGCGCCCGAGCCGTAGGGAGGAACGTACGCCGCGTTTGCGCGGACGACCTGCTTTACACCATCAATAAACTGCTCGACGGGGATCGCGGGCATTTTGAGCTGATTGCAGGAATCCACCATTCTCTGCGCGTTGAGGTCGGGGCGGAAGGCAACTATCTTTCCGTCC
This sequence comes from Clostridia bacterium, assembly GCA_017453005.1. Lineage (GTDB taxonomy): Bacteria > Bacillota > Clostridia > Oscillospirales > CAG-272 > SVTX01. Next base: position 12,756 of record JAFTKY010000061.1, read on the forward strand.
TTTGTGGTATATGCCTTTAGTCCCTCAAAGCAGGTCTGCGCATACTGAAATACGCAAGCGCACTCGTTGAGGGTGATGTTGGCTTCGCTTGTAAGACAGCCGTCGTCCCACTTACCGTCGCGGTAGTTTGCAACGTATCTCTGCTCGGTCTGAATGTATCCGAAACCGATGCTATCCCACTGAATATTTTTCTTTTCCATAATATGCCTCCAAAAATTATAAAATACTGTCGATTGGGGCAGCAATTTACTTTGATAAAGTAATTATATCACAGAAATCTTAATCTTTCAATATAATTTTCAAATTTTTCTTGAAAGATAGGGAGTTTTATATTATAATTAAGGTATCGTAGGGCGGGGGCTTGCTCCCGCCGCAGAATTGGAGAAGATTTAATGGACACAAAAAGAACTCACAGATTATTTGACGAGGACTCAAAGGCATATAAATTTTCGGCAGCCGTGCTTTCGTGTGAGGAGTGTGACGGAAAATATACCGTCGTGCTTGACGGCACGCTGTTCTTTCCCGAGGAGGGAGGACAGACGTCGGACACGGGCACGCTTGGCGGAGCTGCCGTGACGTACGTTTACGAAAAGCAGGGTGTCATTTACCACGAGTGTGACAAACCCCTCTCGGTCGGTGACGAGGTCATAGGAGAGATAGACTACGGTCCGCGTTTTCGCAAGATGCAAAACCACACGGGCGAGCATATTATTTCGGGAATAGTGCATAAGCTCTACGGCTATGACAACGTGGGCTTTCATCTAAATTCGGAGTACATGAGCATAGATTTCAACGGCGAGCTGACACGCGAGCAGCTTGACGAAATTGAGCTTTTGGCTAACGGAACGGTTGTGAGATGTCTGCCCGTCAAGGCGTACTACCCAAGCCCCGACGAGCTTGTCAGCATGAACTACCGCTCAAAGCTTGACCTCACCGAAAATATCCGTATCGTGCAGATAGGCGACGTTGACGTGTGCGCGTGCTGTGCGCCCCACGTTGAGAACACGGGAGAGGTCGGAATAATAAAGATACTTGATTTTATGCGCTACAAGGGTGGAGTGAGGATAAACGCGCTTTGCGGTCTTGACGCGCTCTGTGACTACGGCAATAGATACAGCCAAATATACGCCATTTCCACAAAAATCTCCGCAAAGCAGGACGATGTCGTATCAGGTGTTGACAGGCTTCTTGCTGATATAGAGGAGCAGAGAGCAAAAATTTCAGCACTCAAGCGCGAGCTTCAGGCGTATAAATTGTCCGAGCTGTCCGAGACGGACGGAAATATCTGTATTTTCGACGATGGCGACGATATGACGTCCATGCGTCATTTTGCCAACGAGGCAGTCAAAAAGTGCGGTGGCATCTGCGCGGTGTTCTGCGGTGATGACGAGCGCGGATACAGATATATCATCATGAGCCGCCAAATTGACCTCAAGCCTCTTGCAAAGGAGATAAATACCGCCCTCGACGGTCGCGGCGGCGGCTCGTCCGAAATGCTCACGGGCAGCTGCAAAGCAAAAAGGGAAGTCATTGAGGGGTATTTTGCATGAGCGAATTGCCAAAAAGAAAACCCACGAGACTGAAGCATTTTGATTACAGTAGCGCAGGCGCGTATTTTGTGACGATTTGCACACAGGACAGAAAACGGGTATTGTCTGAAATTGTCAGACCGAATTTCACGGATGCAAACGAAATATTGGTTGCAGATTCCGTAGGGGAGGGGCTTGCTCCTCCCGAAGTGCGATTGACAGAAATAGGCAAAATTGCTGAAGAACAACTACTTTTGCTTGAAAACCGTTATCCCAATCTAACGATTGATAATTACGTTATTATGCCCGACCATATACATATTATTGTGCTTTTGCGCGGAACGGGAGGAGCAAGCCCCTCCCCTACGGTGCATGATATAGTTTGCACGTTTAAATCGCTGACATCTCGTCTGTGCAAGCAACGACACGGAATAGGGAAAATGTTTCAACGCTCGTGTGCGGAGCATGTTATCCGTGACCAAAAGGACTATGAAATAAGACGCAAATATATCTATGAGAACCCTATTAAATGGTATTACAAAAATGTTGAAAATGGGGAAGGCTAAAAAAACGACTCGCTATGCGAGTCGTTTTTGCTGTTTACTCAAAGAAATCATTCACAGTGCACCCGAGAATATACGCGAGCGCGGGGAGGAAGGTTATGTCGGGGTAGCACTCGCATCTTTCCCATTTTGATATTGCCTGCGCGGAAACGCATAAAAGCTGACCGAACTGTTCTTGAGTAAGGTTGTTCTCCTTGCGGTATTTTTTGATTTTGTCCGAAATCGTGATTTTTTTCATAATACTTTATTTGTTAGCCACTAGGTCTCTTTCTCACGTGCCATGATACCGCAGGCTATCATCTCGCGGCGAATGGTGCAGTGATCCTCGTGAAAGTTGTGTATTATCTCGTTGACCTCTTTTTCGTCATAAGTGCGGTCGCCATCAAAGCTTTTGGCAATTTCGGCAATAACTATCTCGCGCTTTTTTCTTTGAGCCGGAAGCTGTATCAGTCTTCCGTACTTAAAGAAATGTGACAATACCTGCTGCTTGTATTTTTCATCGGTGGTCGGTGTGGGCTCGTCATTTTTGATAAGCTCGTAAAGAGGCTTGTCGAATATATCGCGATTGAGAGAATATATCATATAAAACTGCGAGCGCGAGCAGTTTACCACGCCTGCCGACTCCATTTTTTTGAGGTGGTAACAGATGGTGGCGGGGGTGAGAGAAAGCTCGCAGGCAATTTTTTCAACGTATGAGTCCTCGTGCATAAGTATATTAAGGATCTCAAGGCGCGTCTCGTCGGCGAGTAGCTTTAAAAGTTCAAGCTTTTGTTTTATTGACTCGCTTCTCGTTGAGCTTGTAGAATCAACCATTATTTGCCTCCTCAAATATATGCGGATATGCGTTGTTTTTTACTCTCCAGTTTTCCCATGCAGCAAACATTTGCTTTACTGCGCCGATTTTGATGTTATACTCAAAAATATTTTGTGCATCATTTGCCGCTTGTGCTTGCGAAAGTTCGGTGTATTGCTCCGGGAGCCATGTGTCACGTATAAATATCTCGGCTTGCAGCGCGGCGACGAATTTCTTTTTTTCGTTATCTGTTAAATCAGAATATATGCTATGTAAAGAGGGATGTCTGGGTATAATTTGGCTCATGACAATAAGCCTTCTATTCAAGCTGTCCTCTCTGTTCGGGGTAAACAAAAGACCTGCGTTGCCGCAAAAATTATACATTCCAAGCTCAAGCTGTATTGCCTTCTTTTCCACGGCGTTTTCCTTTGATAGGCCGTCAAGCCTCTTTTTACATTCGTTATATTTTTCTTTTGTAATATCTACGATAGCCTTATCAATTTCAAGAAACGTCATAATAAATCTCCTTAATAAATTTTGTAGCCTACGGTGATATTATACACGTCTAATCACTTTCTGTCAATAGTGATTTGATGGTTTTCTAATCATTCTACCAACGGTAGAAAAAAAGCGGACATCTGCCAATGCAGATGTCCGTTTGAGCTTAATAAATATCCCTCTTCTTCTTTCTCACCGCGAAGAATATTCCAAGGCATACCAACGTGCCGATTATGACACCGCAGAGGACGTAAATTCCCGCGCTGACGGTTATGTCGGATTTCAATTCTTCCCAAAGAGTGTTGATAAGAAGCAGCTTTTCTCCGCTGAGGTTGCGGTAGGACGAGGTGGGAATGGCGTCCGTATCGTACATAAGGTCAAAGCCGCCTTCCTTTATCTCGTTCATATACTCAATATACTCCTCGTTCTCGCGCACGGCGCAGTTGGGCGAGGCGTAATAGGTATATTCCGCGTTTGCGACCGCGGGCTCCTCGGAGAGCATATAGTTGATATATCTCTCGGCAATAGTCTTATTCCGGCTGGACTTGGGGATACACATAGCGTCAACGTAGAGATTAGTTCCTTCCTCGGGGTAGAAGAACTCGAGGTCATTGTTATTTTCGTACATCGCCATGAAGTCGCCCGCGTAATACGCGGCTATCGCGGCAGAGCCGTTCTCCATTTTGTTGTATATCTCGTCCATTACGTAGCCCTGAAGAATGGGCTTTTGTTTTTTGAGCTTTTCAAGTGCCGCGCGCCAGTCAGCCTCGTTGTCGGAGTTGACAAGGTTTACGTCACCCATTGAATATTGCGCCGAGCCGAAGGCATCTCGCGAGTTGTTGAACTGCAAAATGTTGCCCGCGTACTTTTCATTCCACATAAGGTCCCACGAGCCCGTGTCTGCCTCGTCAACCATGGTGGTATTGTAAATAATACCTACCATGCCGTAGAGGTAGGGGACGGAATAATCGTTATATCCGTCGGCATTTTTGTCGGGATCGTAGTCTGCATTTTGAAATTCGGGCAGAATGTTCTGTGCGTTGGGGATATTTTCGTAATTGAGGGGGACTATAAGGTCCTCCTTTATCATACGCTCGATCATATAGTCCGAGGGGACGATAACGTCGTAGTTTACCGAGCCCGAGGAAATTTTGGCGTACATGGATTCGTTGCTTGAGTATGTGGAGTAGTTGACCTTTACCTTCTGTCCGTAGGTCTCAAAGTACCACTCCTCAAACATGGCGTTTACGTCAAGAGTGCCTTCGCTTCCGTCGGAGATATACTCTCCCCAATTGTAGACGTAAAGCGTGACTGTTCCGCTGCTCTCACCCTCGCTCTTTTCCTCACAAGAGGTGAGCGGTACGCAGAGCACGAGCAAAAGGGAAATGATAAGAATTATTGATGCTGTTCTTTTCATTTTTTAGCCACCTCCCGTCTCTTTTTGCCGCCCGCGAAGTTTACCGCGATAAGTATCACGAGTATGACTGCCACGATAAGCGAGGAGAGCGCGTACATGCTGAATTTTACGTTGTGCGCGGTCTGGTTGTAAACGTAGAGAGGAAGCGTCTGGAAGTCGGGGGAGCTTACGAAATGGCTTATTACGAAATCGTCAAGCGACATTGTAAAGCCAAGCATAAGTCCCGAAATTATTCCGGGGATTATCTCGGGAAGCTCGACCTTGAAGAACGCCTTTGCGGGCGTGCAGCCGAGGTCCTGCGCTGCCTCGGAGAGCGACTTGTCAAGCTGCTTGAAACGAGGCATTACCGAGAGCATAACGTAGGGAATACTGAAGGTCACGTGTGCGACAAGCATAGTGCCGAAGCCGAAAAAGCTCTGCGACCTTATAAGATTTGCAACCGCAACGAACAAAAGCATCATGGAAACACCCGTAACTATATCGGGGTTCATCATGGGAATGTTCGTGATGGAATTCACCGCGCCCTTGATATAGCGCGAGCGCATACGGTGAAGTCCGAGCGCACCGAACGTGCCAATTACCGTCGCTATGACCGCCGAGGATACCGCGAGGATAAGCGAGTTCATAAGAGACGTGAACGCCTCCTCGTCCTCAAAAAGCTCCTTGTACCACATAGTAGAAAATCCCGAGAATTCGGACAGCGAGCCCGATTCATTGAACGAGAATATGATAAGCACCGCGATGGGCAGGTACAGAAGCACAAATATAATAGCAATATAGAATTTAGAGAGGATTTTCATCGTATGCCTCCTCTCTTGACCGTCTTATCCTCGTCGTCGGAAAATCTGTTCATTATTCCGACGGAAATGAGAATAAGTATCATCATAATGAGGGACATTGCCGCGCCCACACCGTAGGTGGAGGTGTTCTGGAAAAGTCGCTCAATAGTGTCACCGACGAGGTCGATCTTGCCCGCGCCGAGCTTCTGCGATATGTAGAAGGTACTGATAGAGGGGACGAAAACCATAGTGATGCCCGAAATAACACCCGATACGGTGAGGGGCATTATGACCTTCGTCATGGTCTGCCAGTTATTGCAGCCGAGGTCGTGCGACGCCTCGATGTAGCGCTTGTCCAGCTTCGTCATGGACGTGAATATCGGAAGCACCATATAGGGCAAAAAGTCGTAGACCATGCCGAGAATGACACCGAAGTTCGTGCCGACGATAGAGACCTTGTCAAGTCCGAGCTTTACGAGCAGGGAATTGAGAAGTCCGCCGTTATCCAGAAGTGCCATGAGCGCATACGTACGGATAAGCAGGTTGCACCACATGGGGAGCATTACGAGCACCATGAGTATCTTCTGCGCGCGCTCGGACTGGCGTGACATAAAGTATGCAAGCGGGTAGCCGATAAGCAGGCATATTACCGTTGCTATCAGAGCGAATGCGATTGAAAGTATAAAGACGTTACCGTACTTTGACAGCTCCGCAATATTGGAAAAAGAGAATTTTCCCTCTGCGTCCGTCAAGGCAAAGTAGAGCACGAACAGCATAGGCGCGGCGATAAACATTATCACCCACATGATATGCGGTACGGCTGCCGCCTTCTGAAAGAAGGATTTTTTTCTCATTCCTCGTCCTCCTCGTCGATGATGTCACCGAGGTGATCCATCTCGTCACTGAAGGTAGAGTAGTCGCCGAATTTGCCCGAATATTCGGACTTTTTCATAACGTGAATAGCCTCGGGCTCGATGTCAAGACCGATGACCTCGTCAACTCCGACGAAGTCCGACGTCTCAAGCATCCACTTAAAACCGCCAACGTCAACGATTATTTCGTAATAGTCGCCCTTGAAGGTGACGGACGTGACGGTACCCGTGAGCATTCCCGTGTCCTTGGAAACAACGTCAACGTCCTCGGGACGAACGACGATATCAACAAGCTCACGGCGTTCAAAGCCCGTGTCAACGCAATCAAATATATGTCCCGAGAACTTGACCTTGTAGTCCGAAAGCATCATTCCGTCCAGAATATTGGACTCGCCGATAAAGTCGGCAACGAAGGCGTTTTCGGGCTCGTTATATATATCTACGGGAGTGCCTATCTGCTGAATTTTACCCTCTGCCATAACGACTATGGTGTCGGACATGGAGAGAGCCTCCTCCTGGTCGTGCGTGACGTATATAAAGGTAATTCCCATCTGACGCTGAATTCTTTTAAGCTCGTTCTGCATATCCTTGCGGAGCTTCAAGTCAAGCGCGCCGAGAGGCTCGTCGAGAAGAAGCACCTTGGGGTGATTTACAAGAGCACGCGCGATAGCAACACGCTGCTGTTGACCGCCCGAAAGAGTCGTCACGCGGCGGCGCTCAAAGCCCTTGAGGTTTACGAGAGCGAGCATTTCCTGTACCTTTTCGCGCACCGTCTCCTCGGGTGTCTTTTTAAGACGGAGACCGAAGGCGATGTTTTCGTATACGTTGAGGTGAGGGAATAGCGCGTATCTCTGGAATACGGTATTGACCTGACGCTCGTAGGGAGGGGTGTCGTTTATGCGCTTGCCGTCAAAATAAACGTCTCCCGTGTCGGGCGTCTCAAAGCCGCCGATTATACGCAAGGTTGTAGTTTTTCCGCAACCCGATGGACCGAGAAAGGTTACGAATTCTTTATCGTGGATTTCAAGATTGATGTGGTCGAGAACGGTTTCTCCATCAAACGCTTTAGATATATCAGTAAGACTGATTACGATATCCTTTTCCATTACACATAAAAACTCCTTTAAAACAATAATATTAGCTTTGCACCTTTGCGAAAGCCGAAATTTTTGATGCATTTCTGGAGGGTCAAAAGATATGAGACATATCTTTTTTAGCAAACCATTATTGCAAATTTTTTTGCTAACATGGCTTGAAATTCAAGCTGTTTTGCGGGGATTTTTTTGAATGTCGCCATTCCAATCGCCACTCTGTATTACCGACAAATTTCTCGGTTATTTGTCAAAAAAACATAGATAGCATTTTACATTCTAACACAAAATTTATATAATTGCAATAGGCTTTTAAAAAAATATTGCAAAAATCACGAAAAAATATTGTTATCCGCAACCATTTGTGTATGTTTGTAGGTTTTTGAATTTATCACCGTAAAATCTCAATAATTCTTCAAATTTCTCCCAAAATCTCCCGTTTTCTCGCTTTTTATATCCGTAATTTGCCTATGGAAATATCCTCGATAACAGAGGCGAGGGTGTCTATCTGAGAGGGGGTATTGAATACTCCGAAGCTTATCCGCACGCCGCCCCGGGACAGCGTGCCGAGAGCCTTGTGAGCGAGGGGTGAGCAGTGAAAGCCCGTGCGGACGCAAATATTCTCGCGCCCGAGTATCTCTCCCACCTCGTCGCAGGGAATATCCTTTATATTGAAAAGCATGGTTGAGCCGCGCGTGCGGTCGCATATCTCCACCCCGCGAATATGTGATAGCAGGCTCTCGGCATACGAAAAAAGCTCGCAGTCATGCTTTTGTATTTCACATATATCCCTTGAGTGCAGAAATTTTATGCCCTCGCACAGACCCGCAACGGCGGGGGTACATAGCGTTCCCGCCTCGTATTTTTCGGGCAGGTCCTCGCCCATAAAAAATTCAAGTGAGTTGACGCCGTTTCCGCCCTCGACAAGCGTGGCGGGAGAGACCCCCTCCGAGAGCAGCATAGCGCCTCCGCCCTGAGGACCGTAAAGCCCCTTGTGAAAGGGAAGGCAGAGAATATCAATGCAGGATCTTTTCATGTCTATCGGGATATGCCCTGCGGACTGCGCACCGTCGCAGATAAATACAAGTCCGTTTTCGCGGCAGTATTTTCCTATTTCGTCTATGGGCAGAGTGTACGAGCAGATATTTGAGACGTGCAGACAGCATACGGCACGCGTGTCGGCGCGTCTTTTTCCGTCAATGTCCCGGATAATTTCCTGCGTGCTTTTGCCGTAGACGTCAAACGTATCGTACTCAATATGACCGTCGCGCTGGAGACTTGCCACGGGGCGCAGGGTGGCGTTATGCTCCATATTGCTGATAAGAATATGACCGCCGCCCTTCATAACACCCTTTATCGCTATGTTCAGAGCATACGTGGTGTTGTAGGTAAAGACCGTATTTTCGGGCTGACAGTTAAAGGTCTCGGACAAAAGCTCGCGACATTCATATATTTTCTGTGCGCTTTTCATGGCAAGAGGGTTTGAGCCGCGCGAGGCGTTGCCGCAATAAGTCCGAAGGCACTCGTCAGCAGCCCTCGTTACCGCTATGGGCTTTGGAAAGGTAGTTGCGGCGTTATCAAGATATACGAGCTTGCTTTTCATAATGTTTCTCCCTTCAGATAATCGTGTTACGTACATAAAACACGCCCCGAAGCCCTTGCCCCGAGGCGCATGATCTTATAAATACTCCTTCACGGATATGCCTGCCCTTGAAAGGACGGTTTGCACGTTTGCCCGCTGTGAGCAGTCAAAGCTCACGCCGTAAGCACAGCCGCGGCGCGTTCTTGACGAATTTATTTTAATAACGGACGAGGCTATTGCCTCCGCGCTGAGTGCCCTTTGTGCTTTCATGGCAAGAGTTGTAGAGCCGATGGACGCCACGCAGGCTCCACCCGAAGGAGAGCTTGAAATGTCTGTCATTTCCGTCTCGCCTTTCATGTGATTGAGAAAACGCCCAAAAGAGAAGAGATTTCTCAATATAAGTCTATGCCACGCAGGTGTCGGGTGGTACTGTTTTCGACAAAATTTTATTGTTCAAAGAAAATACTTGATTTTTTTCTTTATATAAGGTATAATAAACTGAATGAATATTTTTAAAATCCAGAAGGCAGGTATTTTTATGTCCACAGAGAGAGTTTCAAAGGAGAATTATTACCTTGATATTGCGCGCACGGTAGCAGAGCGCGGAACCTGTATGCGCCGTAAATTCGGAGCGATAATCGTAAAGGATGACGTTATTATATCCACGGGCTACAACGGAGCTCCCAGAGGCAGACAGAACTGCACGGACATGAAAATGTGCATGAGAGATAAGCTGGGTATCCCGAGAGGCGAGAGATACGAGCTTTGCCGTTCTGTTCACGCTGAAGCAAACGCGATAATCGCCGCGCCCCGTGACAGAATGCTTGGGGCGACGCTTTATATGGTATGCGTAAATCCAAAGGATAACAGCCTTTACGACGGTACGAGCAGCTGTATGATGTGCAAGCGTCTGGTTATCAACGCCGGAATTGATACGGTCGTTGTAAGGGACACGGAGACGGATTACAGAGTTATAAAGGTCTCGGATTGGATAGACAACGACGATTCGCTCTCGGGCGTATTCGGTTATTGAGAAAAGGTAGAAGGTATGAACAGCGAAAATAAAAAAGCAAGAATTTACCCCGAAAGGCTCGCGTTTGCTGACCTTGACGGCGCGGCAGAGATAGAAAAGCTTTGCTTTGGCGCGCAGGCTTGGTCAAAAAACAGCCTTGAGCTTCTCACAAAAGAGGGTATCGGCATGGGTATGGTCTGCCGCCGTGACGGCAAGGTGGTCGCGTACGGCGGTATGCTCTGCGTGGTTGACGAGGGACAGATAACCAATATCGCAACTCACCCCGACTACCGCAGACAGGGCTACGGCGCGGCAGTGGTTGAGGCAATCAAGAAGCACGCGAAAAACAACCGTCTCGACGTGATAACCCTTGAGGTGAGAGAGTCTAACACGGCGGCGATAAGGCTTTACACGGAGCACGGCTTTAAGGTGGACGGCAAGCGCAAGGATTTTTACACAAAGCCGACGGAGAATGCGGTGCTTATGTCCTGCAAGATAAAATAAAAAGGAAAATTCAAAATGTATATACTTGGAATGGAATCCTCGTGCGACGAGACCAGCGCGTCCGTCATTGAAGCGCACGACGGTATTCTTGAGATCAGATCAAATATAATCGCCTCGCAAATAGAGACGCACCGTCTTTACGGCGGCGTCGTGCCGGAAATTGCGAGCAGAGCGCATATAGAGGCGGTGTCCTCAATAACGCGCGAGGCACTTGAGACGGCGAACATAACGCTGTCCGACGTGGGTTGCGTAGCGGTAACCACTCACCCGGGACTTATAGGCGCGCTCCTTGTGGGCGTGAACTTTGCAAAATCTCTTGCATTCGCCAACAATATCCCGCTCGTGTCCGTAAACCATATTCACGGTCACATATCGGCGGCGTATCTCTCGCATACGGACCTAAATCCCCCGTTTTTGTCGGTGGTGGTCTCGGGCGGTCATACTTGTCTGTACGTCTGCGAGGGCTATAACGAGTTTCGCGAGATAGGCGGCACGCGTGACGATGCGGCGGGTGAGGCGTTTGACAAGATAGGACGTGTCATCGGTATGCCTTACCCCGGCGGCGCGGCACTTGACAAGCTCGCGCATACGGGTGACAAAAACGCGATAAAATTCCCGTCCCCCGCACTTCGCGACAGTCTTGATTTTTCGTTCAGCGGAATAAAGACTGCGGCGCTCAATTATATCAACTCGGAAAAGCAAAAGGGAACGGAGATAAATACGGCTGACCTTGCGGCGTCATATACGGATGCTATCGTCACGGCTATAGTCAAGCAGGCAGAGGGCGGACTTATAAAGACGGGGCTTGATACCCTCGTGCTCTCGGGCGGAGTTGCAGCTAACTCACACTTGCGCGCGGCTTTGGAGAAAATGTGCGGCAAGCGCGGCGTAAGATTTGTCGTGCCTCCCATATCGCTCTGCGGCGATAACGGAGCGATGATTGCGGCGTCGGGATATTTTGAATACGAGAAGGGAAATTTTGCGGATACCTCAACCAACGCGTCGGCGTGTGATTGAGATATACCGAAATTCTATATATTCGGTAAATTTCACAAATTTTTCTAACACTCTCAAAAAAATTATCGAACAAAGGTTTTCAACGGGGTTTTCAACAAACTGTGGAAAACTCGGGCGCCAAACTGAAAAAACAGCAAAAATTTGTCGAAAAAAAGGGATTTAAGTCAAAAATAGCCTTGAAATACAAGGATTATTGTGGATAAATCTGTGGGAACTGTGGATAAGTTGCCCCTGTTGAAAACTTTTTTTGGCAAAATTTAAAAGATTTACGAAAAGTTTATTATTTCGGAAAAGTCACGGTGTCAAGATGTAAATTTGCACAAAAACGATATATTCGGCGAGAATTTACAAATTGAAAAAACAGGCTTTCGGATACAAATCGGGAAAGGAAAGGTTTACGCAAATGAGCGAGAATTTTGACAGCAAAACACAGCTTGAAAAGATAGATGACGGATTTAAGCCCAATATCTCCCCCGCGGTAATTCGCCGTCTGCCGAGATATTACAGATACCTGCGCGAGCTTATCACGCACGGCAGAATGAGAATAAGCTCGGGCGAGCTTGCGTCCATGATGGACGTGACGGCGTCACAGATAAGACAGGACCTCAACTGCTTTGGAGGCTTCGGTCAGCATGGCTACGGCTATAACGTAAACTACCTTTTTGCAAAGATAAGTGAGATACTCGGTGTTGGCGCAGGCTTCCGTGCCGTCATTATGGGCGCGGGCGACCTTGGTCGCGCGCTGGTGCATCTTTCCATGTTTGAAAAGCGCGGAGTTGACATTATCGGTATGTTTGATTCGGGCGAGGGACTTGTCGGCAAGAGCGTTGCGGGCGTGCGTGTGTATGATATTGACGAGCTTGAAAAATTCTGCGAGGAGAACGTGGTGGATATAGCCGTTCTCACTCTCCCCAAGGAGCAGATAAAGCCCGTATCCGACAGACTTGTTGCGTGCGGTGTCAAGGGACTTTGGAACTACATGGGCGTTGAGCTTGAATATCCCGAGAGCGACATTGTAATTGAGAACGTGCATCTTGGCGATTCACTCATGATACTCAACTACGAAATATGCCGCAAGCTTGAAAAGACGGACGAGAGTATTACCGATACCGAAGAATAAAAAAAGACGGAGAAAATATGCAGATTAAGATAAATTACGGAGTAGGCGCGGGGGTATTCCCGACCTCGTGCGCCGAGCAGGTCAAGCGCGCGTCTCTTTGCGACCTCAAGGTGCTTTGGCTTATCTGCGCCAAGGGCGGCGCGGCAGAGATAGACGAGCTTTGTGCCTTTGCGGATGCGTCTGAGAGCGAGGTCATATCCTCGCTGTCATATTGGCGCGGTGCGGGAGTTATTGAGGCAGAGCTGCCGAAATTCACGGGGAAGGGACAGAAAAAGCCCGAGCCGCAGAAGGGGACACCAAAAAAGCTTTCACGGACTGACGAGCCTCCGCTTTATACGTCGGAGGAGATTGCCGACGTGCTTGAGAAAAACACGGACATGGCTTCCTTTATTGACGAGTGTCAGAGAATAATCGGCAAGATGTTCAATATCCACGAGGTCAAGGTGCTCGTTGAGCTTGTTGATTTTCTCGGACTTGATTTTGAATACATAATGCTTGTTCTGACACACTGTGTGTCCAAGGGCAAGACGTCGATGCCTTACGTAAGAACCACGGCGTATCAGCTTTATAACGACGGCATAACAAGTGCGGAGGAATTATCCGAGGAGCTCCAGCGCAGAGAGCGCGCGGCGTCCGTTGAGGGACGGATAAGAAAGCTTTTCGGTATAGGAACGCGCTCCCTTATTGCCGACGAGAAGAAGGCAATAAGTGCGTGGGTAAACCACATGAATTATCCCATGGAGATGGTGGAAAAGGCGTACGAGTGCGCGGTAGAGGCAACGGGTACGGCGACTATAAAATACGTAAACAGAATACTTGAGAGATGGTTTGACGAGAGCATAAGAACGATAGCTGACGTTGAGCGTGACAGCAGAGCGCACGAGCTGGCAATGTCCGTACCCAAGAGACAGAAAAAGGGCACGGGCAAGACCGAGTCGCCAAGCCAAAACTCCAGCTTTGATACGGACGAATTTTTTGAGGCAGCAATAAGACGCAGTCTCGGGGGAGAAGAAGAATGAGCTTTAACAGAGAAAATTACAAGAGAATAAAAGAGGAATACGACGGCAAATATCTCAAGGCGCGTGATATGGCAAGCCTTCGCCGTGCGGAGATACACGAAAAGCTCCCCGAGGTTGCGGAAATTGACCGCGAGCTTGCGGGAGTTGGTCTTGAGGTGCTTCGCGCGACTATTGAAGGACGTCAGAGCGAGATACAGGCTATCAAGAGCAGAAATATCGGTCTGCTTGAAAAGAGAGCGGAGCTTCTCGAGGCGGCAGGATATCCCGCGGACTATACCGAGATAAGATACGAATGTCCGCTTTGCGCAGACACGGGAGCGATTGACAATAAAATGTGCTCCTGCATGAGACGAAAGCTCGTTGAGGCGGGAATTGCATCTTCGGGTATGTCCGACCTTATAAAGAGCCAGAGCTTTGAGAATTTTTCGCTTGATTACTATAAGCAGAGCGAGCAGACATACGCGACAATGAGTACAATATATAAAAGGCTTCAAAATTACGCGGATAAATTCTCTCCCGAGACCTCGGGCAATATCGCCATGTTTGGCGGCACGGGGCTTGGAAAGACGCATCTTTCAAGCGCGGTCGCGGGCAAGGTGATTGAGAAGGGACACGACGTTTATTACGCAAGCGCGCTCTCGCTTTTTGCGGACTTTGAAATGAGACGCTTCGGTAACAGCTCGTCCGTCTCGGCTGACGGAAATATCGACAGGTATTTTGACTGTGATCTGCTTATCATAGACGACCTCGGCGCGGAAATGACAAATCAGTTTACGACGTCATGCCTCTATGATATTATAAATTCAAGACTTAACTCCAAAAAGCCGACGATTATAAGCACCAATCTCTCGCAGGACGAGTTCCGCCAGAAATATTGGGACAGAATAACCAGCCGCGTGCTTGGAGAATATATGGTGCTTCCGTTCTGCGGCACGGATATAAGATCGCAGAAGCTGAAAAGATAAAAGAGAATATAAAAAGGAGAACCGCGAGGTTCTCCTTTTAAGTTTAGCTTTGTCGATTTAAAATTGCAAATAATTAACTGTTGTGCGCATAATCTCCCTCATTCTGTAAAAAATACTTATTACACAACAAAAAACGGAGGTTAATATGCAACAGACAAAGACCAGAGAGATCGAGATGCTCGAAAAGATATACAAGAACATGAAAATGGGTTCGGATTCCATGGTAAATCTCATGCCCGCGGCGAAGGATGATGAGTTCAAGACCCTTATGACTGCGCAGCTTGACGGCTACGAGAAATTCGCCGCGCAGGCGCGCGACAGACTTCTGACTATCGGCGGCGAGCCGAAGGAGGAGAATATGATGACGAAAATGTGGGCGAGCGTGGGTATGAAGATGAATACCATGATGGACTCCACGACGTCTCACCTTGCCGAAATGATAGTCGAGGGCTCGACTATGGGCATGACGGACACAATAAAGGTTTTGCGCGATTACGAGAATACCGACGTGTCCGAGACTGCCATGCGCCTTGCAAAGGACATTATCAAATTTGAGGAAAAGAATATAGAGATAATGAAGAAGCATCTGTAAGTCTTCCCGAATATTCAATCGTTATTTGTCATCCTGAGCGGAGCGAGTGTAACGAACGTAGTCGAAGGATCTCCAAGGGCTTTCTATCAGAATGGGGCGAGATCCCTCCGCTTCGGTCGGGATGACAAAAGGCGTTGCAATGCAACGCCTTTTTATGCCTTCCCTCGCCGGGAAGGCTATTTTATTCTTCTATATCCGAAAAGCTGTCAAGCACCTCGGTGTTTATCTCGTCCGCGCCAAACTCCGTCTCCTGCGACTTTTTCGCTTTTTTCTGCGCCTCTGCCTCGCGCTTCTTTTGCTCGTATTCAGCATTGAGAGCGGATATTTCGTCTGTGAGCGCGGATATGCGGCTGACAGACGCGGATATCTTTTCCGAAAGCTGTGCGTCGTGAGAATTGTCCTCTGCGGTGAGCTTTTTATAAGTGAGCTTGCCGAGCTTTAAGAACTCGCCCTCCTTGTCTGAGGACTTTTTTGCAGCCTTGATTTTTATCGCCGCAAGGTCTGCAAGCTCTTCCGTCTTTTTGGTTGCCTTGCCCGCAAGATCTGTGACGCTCTTTTTTATTTCATTCCAGTTCATATATATCACTCTGCCTTTCGCCAAAAATCAAAATTTATATCTGCTATCATTATATATTTTTTTTGAAAATTTGTCAAGTGTCGGCAAGACACGTGCAGAGGTATTATTCCGAAATTTTCGGGCAAATTAAATTCAAATGAATTTTCGGAGGTTATATTTATGAATATGGACAGGGAAACCTATAAAAAATATGCCGACGCGCATGCGCCATCCTCGCCCATGCTCAAAAATTGCCTTTGGGCGTTTTTCTCGGGCGGACTTATCTGCGCCGTGGGACAGTGTCTTATATGGTTGTTTTCATCCCTCGGCTTTGAGGACAAGCACGCAAGCACGCTGACCTCGGTAACTATCGTTTTCGTGGCGGTCATACTTACCGCGCTCGGACTTTTTGAAAAGATAGCCAAGCACACGGGCGCGGGCACGCTCGTGCCTATTTCGGGCTTTGCCAATTCGGTTGCGTCCAGCGCTATTGACTCGCGCTCGGAGGGACTTGTTCTCGGAGTTGGCGCAAAGATATTTACCGTCGCGGGTCCCGTTTTGCTTTACGGCACGCTTGCGGGTGTCGTCTGGGGAATAATTTATTTTATAATCGGACTGTTTTGAGTTATCAGACAAGCGATATATTTAAACAGGACTGTTTTTCAGATTAGAGACAGCGCCGCCTTTTGTGCCGCGTCCGCGTCCGAGGATACTATGAAAAAACAGAAATTGCCCGAGACTGTCACGCGCGCGTTTTGGGTATAGGACGAATACTCCGTATCCGTCCACGCAGTTTTGAGCAGGTCAAGACGGCGGCAGAGCATTTTCGCGGTGTCGGAGACGGACTGCGAGCTTTCGCACAGAAAAACTGCGAACTCGCACGGGTGCTTTGCGCTTGAGAGAAAAATGGCAAATTCCACCCATTCGCCGCTCTCCACGGGCGCGGAGCCGTTACCGTAGAGCGAAGCTAAAAGGGAGCTGTCCGTATAGCGTTTATCTCCCTTCGGCGCATCGGATAGGTAAATATTGCCGCTCGGCAGACCTACCTCGGCGGCTATCACAGCGGCGAGCACGTCCTTTGTGCTTGCAACCTCCTTCGAGCATGACGAAAAATATACGGCGCTTGAGCAAAGCAGTATCACGCACAGAGAAAAAATCAGAAATTTACTTTTCATTTCAGCCTCCCGTTTTTGTAATTATATGAGCTGACAAAAGAAAAAAAGAACAAAGGCGTTGCATCGCAACGCCTTTAATTACTTATGATACTTAGTCCCCTTGATGATATTCATGCATCTATAAACGCTCTCCGAAAGGATAACGCGCATGAGCTGGTGGGGGAAGGTGAGCTTTGAGACCGAGAGCCTCAGATCGGCGGCGGATTTTACCGCGTCGCAGAGACCGTGAGACGAGCCTATAACAAAGCAGATCTCGCTTGAGAGTGAAAACGCGCGCTCAAGCTTTTCTGCAAGCTCCTCGGAGGAGAACTGCTTGCCCTCAACGCAAAGCGCGATTTTATACGCGCGCTCGCTCATGTGGGAGAGAATTACTTTTCCTTCCTCCTCAAGGGCTTTTTTTATTTCACTCTGCGACGGTCCCTGTGGGAGCTTTGCTTCCTTTAAGTTGATGCTTTCGACCTTGCAAAAGCCCGAAAGCCTTTTTTCGTACTCGGCTACGGCGTCGGAGAGATACTTTTCCTTGAGCGTGCCGACGGTGATAAATTTTATCGTTGCCATCAGTCGCCCTCCTTTTTGCACCAGAGCTTGAAGAATTCGTCCTCATACTCCACAGTCTCGCCGCCTCCGACAAGCCACACGGGGCTGTATTGCGACGCGACGCGGAGATTTATCCCCATACTGCCGACGGCAGAAAGCGTTTCGTTGTAAGCCAGAGCGGGGGTGTTATTTTCCTCGGAGAGGTGCGCGAGAAGGATATTTTTCGTTCCGTTCTCGCAAAGGTAGGTTGCCATCTCGGCGCACTCACGGTTGGACAGGTGTCCGTATCTTGAGGCAATTCGCTCCTTGAGCTCCACGGGGTACGGGCCGAAAAGCAGCATTTCGGTATCGTGATTTGATTCAAGCACCACCGACTCACAGCCGATCAGGGCGTCCTTTATCTCGTCGGTGATATGCCCGATATCAGTGGCGTACGCCACAGCCACTCCGTCATGCTCTATGCGGTAGCCCACTGACGCGCGGCTGTCGTGCGGAGTGGGGAATGCGCGTATTGTTACGCCGTCAAGCTCGACTGTGTAATCCGACTTGTCGTGCATGCACAGACACGCGCAAAGCCGCTCGTCGCAAAGTCCCTGGAATTTTCTCGCCGAGCTCAGCATTATATGTATGGGTATGGAATTTTTGTGTGAAAGCGTCTGCAGGGCGGAGATATGGTCGGTGTGCTCGTGCGTGACGAATATCGCGTCAAGCTGACACGGTGCGACGCCTATTGAGTCAAGTGCTGTGCAAAGTGCCTTTGCGCTTTTGCCCGCGTCAATAAGTATTTTTTTGCCGCCGATCTCAATATAGGTTGAGTTACCCTTCGAGCCCGAATACAGACAGCAGATTTTGTAGTTGTTCATGTATTGCCTTTTTTGACTTTATTTTATGAGATTTATGAAAAAGCCCTTGAGCCAGCCCTCCCAGATAAACAGGTACAGAACGTCCGCCATAAAGGTGACTATGAGAGGGAATATAACGAAAATCATCCAGCGTGATCTTTGCGCTCTGTCCTTACCCTTTTGGATAAATTCATGCTTTTTTTCGTCGCTCCAATCGTCGGGGAGCATATCCGTTGTCACGTCCTTGCGCGTGAAGGCGTAGTTATACGCGATATACGCCACGGCAAAGCCCGCAAGCGCGAGCATATACAGTATCATTACGATAAAGGATACGTAAGGGACGGGAATATATGCCGCCGCAAAGTAGAAAAACATAAAAGCCAAGGAGAGAGCTACTATAATGAGCATTTCCTTTTTTGTTTTCTCCGACGGAGCCTTTTTGGGCTCTCTCGGAGACGGATTTTTTTGTAATTTCATGCGTCTCTCCAATCTCAGCAGATTTTTATAGCTCCGAGTGAGCGGATAGAGAGCACAAGACACGCGCCCTCGCCAAAGCAGGAATCCATAACGGCTCTGAAGGAGCTGACGTGCTCTACGGGGACGTATGCCTGAATAGTTCCCGCAAAGCCGCCGCCGTGAACTCGCCAAGCCGCGTCCTTGTCGGACAATGATATTTGTGCAAGACAAAGGGCGAGGGAGAGCCCCTGCTCGGTGAGATTTTTCGTGGTGTATACGTTTTGCAGATAAGAGAAGGACGACTGTCCCGACGCCTTGACGTTATCAAAGAACGTCTTTATATCTCCGTCGATAAGTGCCTTTTTCTGAATTGCGACGCGCTTGTTTTCCTCAAAGAAATGAAGCGCGCGCATTATTGCTCTGTCTCCGACGGTGCGGCGAAGCTCAGGTATGCTTGCTACCACCTTGTCCTCGTCTGTTCCGCGAAGAACCTCTGCGCCGAGAGCACGTGCAACCGCCTTCATCTCTGCGGGGACGGAGGCGTAATCATCGGTGAGGTCTGCGTGGTTTCCGCCCGTGTTGACGATACAAAGACGGTATCCGCGCGCAGAGAGATCAAAGCTTATGGGCTGAATGATCGGAGCGGACGTGTCCGCAAAGTCAATAGCCACGATGCCGCCGACGGCGCACGCGACCTGGTCCATAAGTCCACAGGGCTTACCGAAAAACTTATTCTCGGCATACTGCGAGATCTTTGCTATCTCAACGTTGTCAATTCTGCCGCCGTTATAGTAATGGTTGAGAATCGTTCCTATCATATTTTCAAACGCCGCAGACGAGGAAAGTCCTGAGCCGCCGAGCACGTTTGAGGTGGTGTACGCGACAAAGCCGCCCGCAGCGTAGCCGTTCAAGGCAAAGCCGTGGCACATTCCCGCGATAATGCTGCTTGACTGTCCGAAGCATTCTTCTCTGGGTGAGTTGAATTCGCATATATCAACGTAGTTTGCGCTGTGTCCGTGGCTTTTTACGCGAATGACAGAGCCCTCTGTCTTTGCCGCTACCGCGATGATGTCAAGGTCGACCGATGCGGCGATAACGCAGCCGCAGTTGTGGTCGGTGTGATTACCCGAAAGCTCGCTTCTGCCGGGGACGGAAAAGAGATTTACCTCGTAGCCGTCGCCGTATATCGAGACAAATTCGCTTATTGCACTGAGATATCTTTGTCTCTGTGCCGCGACGTGCTCTTCGCCGTAGAGCTTTGTGAGCGTCCCGTCAAGCTCGCCGAGATTTATTTTTTTTGTGAGTTGATTACAGTTCATAGCTTTTGCCTATCAAAGAGTTTTGATTTTGTTGAGACAGTCCTCGCAGATACGCTTGCCGCAGAAATAAATTATCTTGTCCGCGTTCTGACAGAAGGTGCAGGAGGGCTGATACTTCTGGAGGATTATTCTGTTGTCCTCGGTTAATATCTCAAGAGAATCCTTCTCTCCGATGTCCATCGTCTGTCTGATGCTGATGGGAAGAACTATTCTTCCAAGCTCGTCAACCTTTCTTACTACGCCCGTTGATTTCATGCTTTTTTCTCCTTACTTGTGTATTATAATTTTTTGTGCGTTTTTGTTTTACGGTGTCATTTTAACACGAATAAAAATATATGTCAATAGAAAAAATTGGAAATTTATGTATTGTTTACATTTGAATTGTAATTTTTTGGAAGTGATTGTCGAAGTATGTCGAACCGTGTAAAATCATGGAAAATAACCGAGCGGGAGTTTAAAAAAATGCGTACGCGTCAATAATTTTCTTGCTATTGACAAAAGTGCTCCGTTGGTGTATAATAGTGATGACATATGTGCGTAACATAACGGGTGCTCCACTCTCCCGTTTGATATATTTTTTATACATTTTCGATAAAGCTATGCAAAAATGCTTCCCATTCACTCTTGCGGAACGAAGGCGAGAGGGGTGCGGGAGCCTTGTCGGTTTGCCGTTTTGCTTTGCTTTTTTCGGAATTTTACTCGTTCAAAATAAGAAAGGAAGGTACTGAATGGCAAAAAACAAAAGCATCAATAACCAAAATGCCGATCCCGTCGCAAAGACGGAAAATAAGTCTGCGGACACGGGCGCAAAAAAGCCCGTCGCGCCGACACATAAAAGAAAGCCCGCGTCACAGAAAAAGAGTGCTTCACAGAAGCCCTCGGCAAAGAATGGTCACGGCTCGGGCGGAGGACGCCGTGGCGACGCGGCGGATCTGTCCGCGTATTACAAGTCAGCTCCCACCCAGCCCCGCCGCGTAATGAGTGCGGAGGAGTGGATGGAGCAGTATTTTGCGTCCGAGCAGGACTACGCTGCAAGCGATATTCCCGAAGCGCACGGAGAAATTCCCAAGTCGTCCTCGCCCAAAGAAACGGCGCGGAAAAAGCAGGAGGCTCCCGCAAAGAGACAGGACAGACCTGAAAAGAAGCAGACGCCCGAAAAGACTGCAGCAACGCCCGTGGCAAAGCAAGCCCCCTCTGCAAAAAAGCAGAGGACGCAGACGGCGTCTCGTGCGCCCGAGCAGGCTGCCCCAAAGCAGACAAATCACGAAAAGCCCGCAAGAGCAAATAAGCAGAGCCGCACTCCCGAGGTCATGCCCGACGGCAAGCTGAAAATAATTCCCCTCGGCGGACTTAACGAAATAGGCAAACACATGACGGTCATCGAGTACGAGGACGATATTATCGTAATCGACTGCGGTCTCGGATTTCCCGAGGACGATATGCCCGGCATTGACCTTGTCATTCCCGACACGACTTATCTTGAGGAAAATAAGGACAAGATACGCGGAATAGTGCTTACTCACGGTCATGAGGACCATATAGGCGCACTCCCGTACGTGCTTCGCAATATAAATCCCGATATTTACGGCACAAAGCTTACGCTCGGTATAGTCAAGAACAAGCTTAAGGAGGTAACGCTTCCCACTCAGCCAAAGCTCAACTGCGTCACAGCGGGACAGACGGTAAAGCTCGGCAAGCTGTCGGTAGAGTTTATTCACGTAAACCACTCTATTGCAGACGCCTGCGCGCTTGCGATAAAGACACCCTTTGGCACGATCGTTCACTCGGGCGACTTCAAGCTCGATCTGTCGCCTATTGACGGCGAGATAATGGACATTGCTCGCTTTGGCGAGCTTGGCAAGGAGGGCGTTCTCATGCTTCTTTGCGAGTCCACGAACGCGGAGCGCCCCGGAATTACTCCGTCGGAGAAAAAGGTTGGCGCGTCGCTTGAATATATCTTCACCGTACAAAAGGAAAAGAGAATAGTCATTTCCACGTTCTCCTCAAACGTTCACAGAGTTCAGCAGATAATTGACGTCGCCGCAAGACACAAGCGCAAGGTTGCTATCACGGGGCGCAGTATGCTCAACATCGTGGGTGCGGCGGTAGAGCTTGGATATATGAACGTGCCCGAGGGAGTGCTTATTGACATTGCCGAAATACGCAGATACAGCCCCCACGAGGTAACGCTTATAACCACGGGAAGCCAGGGCGAGCCTATGTCGGCGCTCTATCGCATGGCGTTTGGTGAGCACAGAGAGGTAAGGCTTGGTGCTGAGGACGTAGTGGTGCTGTCATCGTCACCCATTCCGGGTAACGAAAAGCTCATAAACCGTATAGTCAACGAGCTGTGCAAGCTCGGAGTTGAGGTAATTCGCGACGCGGCGGTTGAGGTCCACGTTTCGGGACACGCGTGTCAGGAGGAGATAAAGCTCCTTTACGCACTCACAAAGCCCAAGTATTTTATGCCCGTTCACGGTGAATACAAGCACATGGCGGCGAACCGTGAGCTTGCAATGTATATGGGAATAGATCCTCAGAATATATTTATTTCCGATATCGGCAAGGTGCTGGAGATAGACAGGCACGGAGCAAAATGGGGCGGCAACGTCACCGCGGGCAAGGTGCTTATTGACGGCTACGGCGTCGGTGACGTCGGAAATATCGTGCTCCGCGACAGAATACTGCTTTCGCAGGACGGAGTTATCATCGTCGTTGCGACGGTGAGCGCTGACGGCGGATATATTATGTCGGGGCCGGATATCGTGACGCGCGGATTTGTTTACGTCCGGGAGTCCGAGGACCTCATGGAGGAAATGAAGAATATTGCGCAGGGCTCGATAATGTCCTGTCTCGGCGGCAGATATACAGACTGGTTCCGTATAAAGACCAAGGTAAAGGACGATATGGCAAAGTATATCTTTACCAAAACCAAGCGCAAGCCGATGATCATTCCTATGATAATGAATGTAT
The DNA here is from genome assembly GCA_017453005.1 of Clostridia bacterium. Taxonomy (GTDB): domain Bacteria; phylum Bacillota; class Clostridia; order Oscillospirales; family CAG-272; genus SVTX01. Next base: position 35,967 of record JAFTKY010000061.1, read on the forward strand.
AAAAATTTTCGCAGTATTCATAAACTATTCAACCTTTTTTAACTGCTTAGTGGTATAATAAGTAGTTGTTTGTAGAATTTTATAGAAATTCTTATGTAAAAAAATAAAAAACTGTAAAGGTGGAACCTAAAAATGGGAAAAGGTAACAGAAACAAGCTTCAGAGAGCGCAGAGCGTAAGTGAGGTAGATCAGTACCTCGCAGGCTCCGAAAAGGTGAGCGCCAAGAAGGAAGAAAGAAACAAGCAAAAGAAGAAGGCTATAAGAAACGGCAGAATAATCGCCGCTATATGCGCAGTTCTTGCAGTAATGATCGTTCTTATTCTCGTATGCTCCGTGCTTCAGAGCACAGGTACGTTCATGAGAATGACGAACATTATGAAGATGGAAGACGGCGAGTATAAGGTCGACAAGGCAATGATGAACTTCTTCTTCAACGAGCAGATCATGAGCTGGTATAATCAGTACGGCGCGTACGCTACGTATTTCGGTCTTGATTTCAGCAAGGATATGAAGACTCAGATATACTCCAAGGCAACTGCTGATAAGCCTGCGGTAACGTGGTACGATTACTTCCTCGATCAGACGAAGTCTCAGGTACAGCTTTATCTTGCGTATGCAAACGCAGCGCACGATATGGGTCTTGAGCTTGACGACGAGGATTGGGCTGAGATCGACGAGGTCATCGCAGCACTTGAGGCAAATATCGACGCATACGGCCTTACGTACGATTATTTCTACGGCGAGGGTGTGTCCAAGAAGGACATCAAGGATTGCTACGAGATCATTTATCTTGCAAACAAGTACTCCGAGGTAATGACAGAGAAGTACAGAGACGAGCTTAAGGCTGACGAAAAGGACACTGCAATAATTGAATTCCGTGAGGAAAACAAGGAAAGCTTCTACACCGCCGATATTCTCAAGTACCAGATCAAGGTTGACGAAAAGGGAATGACCGAGACAGAGTACGATAAGGCTGTAAAGGAAGCAAAGGAAAGAGCGGACAAGATCGCTGCGGCAAAGACCCCCGAGGAGTTCTTTGAGCTTATCAAGGCTGACCTTGAGGCTATAAAGGCTGATAAGGACGAGGGACCCGCACCCAAGGCGTCCAAGGACGAGAGCAGCACGTCTGCCTCTACCGGAAAGGTTACCGAGCTTGCAACACAGGCTCCCACGGAAGCAACCATTGACGATTATAAGGAAACTATTGAATACACAACGAGCGGCGGCGACCTTGAGGATTGGCTCTTTGGCGTAGAGGAGGAGTCCTCTACAGAGACACGCGAGCCCGCAGAGGTAGGCGACACGTTCGTTGAGGAAGCAACCGAGACCTACACTGAAAAGGCTACGCAGGCTGCAACAGAGAAGGCAACCGAGAAGACTACGGAAACCTCTACCGAAAAGTCCACGGAGAAGTCCACCGAAAAGGCTACCGAGGCAGCAACCGCAAAGGAGTACAGAAAGTACACCGTAACGGCATACTGCGTATACGAGGGAATGCACTTTGATATGGATCTTACGAGAAACCTCGGTTACATCGTTTCTACAGACAAGGCTCTCGTTGAAAAGATCCTTGCTGACTTCAAGGCAGGCAAGATGAGTGCAGAGGCTCTTGACAAGCTCGGTCAGGCAGTAGCAGACAGCCTCCCCGAGGATACCGAGACGGCGTTTGGTCACTCTGCTCCCAAGCAGGTAGCTCCCGGATACTTCAAGAAGACGGATTCTACGTTCTCGGCTATTGACGAATGGCTTGAGAAGGAAGAGAGAAAGCCCGGAGATCTTTCGGAAATATTTGAAATGAAGACCACGGCGACCTCGACTACGGAAGCCATCACGTATTACGCTTTGTGTTACTTTGAGGATTACGATAAGCCTGTATGGCACGTAAATGCTACCACGGGTACTATCAACGAGATGTTTGAGATATGGTATCAGGGTGAGGACGGCAACGGCGGATACCTTGCGTCCCACACCGTTAAGTTCAACGAGAGAGAAGCAGGTGACCTTCACCAGTCGCTCGTTCCTTATCTTCTCTCGACACTTTCCTCAAGCACGACAACGAGCTGATTTGATTTAAGAGCTTAAATCATTTGAAAATTTAAAAATATGGGGTTGTCACACACAGTGTTTCAACCCCATAAAATTCTATGTCACGGAATAACGGCCCGGCATAGAATCATAATAAAAGTATGAGTTTTGATTGGAGACAGGATATGGTATTGGATACGAAGCAGACGACCGTAGCGTACAGATGTCCCGCTTGCGGGGCGGGAGTTATCAGCCCCGTGGGAATTTTTGCGCTTTCGGGAGATATGGTAAAGCTGAAATGCAGCTGCAAGGGCAGTGAGATGGCAGTCGTTCACAGAAAGGAAAACAATACGGTAAGGCTTACCGTTCCTTGTATTTTCTGTGAAAAGCCGCACACCTTCACGGTCAAGACGTCGCTGTTTTTCTCCAAGGAGCTGTTTTTGCTCCCGTGTCCGTATTCGGATATAAACGTGGGCTTTGTGGGTGAGGAGAATATCGTCAAGGCGGAGCTTGCCCGCACTGAGCTCGAGCTGCTTGACCTGCTTGAGGAGAGCGGCATAGAGGATTTTCACAGTCTGCACGGTGAGGACGAGGATATGATAACCGACTCGCAGCTTATAGATATCGTCACCTTCGTTATCCGCGATCTTGACGCGGAGGGCAAAATATTCTGTTCGTGCCATCCAAGCGGACGCGAGCCACTTCCCGACGGAGTGGAGGACAGAGAGGACTGCACGTATGATGTTGAGTTTACGAATGACGGCATAAAGGTTACCTGCACCGAGTGTGGCGACAGCGCCACGATCCCTACGGATTCGCTCCTCAGCGCGCACGCGTTCCTCAATTCCGAAAAGCTTGTTCTTGGAAAGAATAATTGAAAATAAAAGCACCGCTCGGCTGAGCGGTGCTTTTGCTGTTATACCGTCATTCCGAGCCTGTCAAGGGAGCTCCGAATTTTGGCGGTCAAGGGGAGATCCCGATGCTACGCATCGCCCTACGGGTTCGACTATGGGCTACGCTCATCGCTCAGGATGACAGCTTTTTTTTCGACAGATTTTGTCACACCCCTCGTTCATTCGCATAGTATAGTAGTGAGGACGGCAAACGACACCGTTCGCTATTATATTACATTTTACAAGGAGGTTCTTTATGAACAACTGTCTTTGCGGAATTTTCAACGATAACTGGGTTTGGCTTATTATCATAGCACTTCTTATCCTTTGTTGCTGCTGCAACTGATTACCGGCTAAAAATTTCTCAATACGGCGTTGCTCCTGCGTCGCAGCTTGACTTACGTAAGTAAGCCTGCGCTTGGCGACGTGCGGTGCGATACGCAAGCGAGCTTGCTGCCCACTTTTGCTGGGGCAAAAGCGCCTTGTCTTGAAAAATTTTTATTGGTACTCAGGTGGCTGAGTTTTAATGTTTTGCGGTAATTTAACGTAAAAATGAGCGGAGAGATTTATGTCTCTCCGCTTTTGCTTTGTATTACATTTTTACAGGCAATCCCGTTCTGTCGGACTCAAATGCCGCTTCCATTATTCTCATGACCTGCATCATTTGTTCGTGGGTGACTATCTGCTCGGCTTCGCCGTCTATTGCCGCGACGAAATTGCGGTAGAAGTCGTGCACGTCGGTGCACGGCTGGGGAATAAAATGCTCCTCAATGGTGCTTTTGTCACGGGGTGCCATGGTTTTCGTGATTCCCGCCGCCGTCTTTACGGGGACTACGTCCTTCATTTCCCAATTCGTGCAGTAGACCGCGCGGCAATCCTTGCCCCAATCGGGGATCTGCGCGCTGCCGTTGGTTCCGTACATCGTAAATCTCGGCATGGAGACAAAATGCGACGTGCCGACCTCAATGTGTGCGGTGAGGTCGTCCTCAAAGAAAAGCTCAAGGGAAAATCCGTCGTCAACCTCGGGATTTGTGATATGGTCGCAACGGCAATATACTGAAAGAAGCTTTTTGTCCGTGACTATCTGCATTACCTGGTCGATAAGGTGAACGCCCCAGTCAAGTATCATGCCGCCGCCGTGTACCTTTTCCTTTCTCCAGTCACCGGGGATGCCGTGGCTTCCGTGAACGTACGAGCGGATGCTGAACACGTCACCGAGCTTGCCGCTGTTATAAATATCGCGCATGACGAGAAATTCTCCGTCCCAGCGTCTGTTCTGATGAACGGTGAAGCGTCTGTTATATTTGTTTGCCGCGTCTATCATTTCCTGAAGGTCGGAGCAGGAGAGGGTAACGGGCTTTTCGCTTATTACGTGCTTGCCCGCTGCGAGTGCGCGGATAGCTATTTCCTTATGAACGTCATTCGGTGTCGCAATTACGACAAAGTCAACGTCCTTGTCCGCAAGCAGCTCTGCCTCGGACGCGTACGCGCGTATTCCGTGCTCTGCCGCTACTGCGTGTCTGTCGGGATTTATATCGTAGACTCCCAAAAGATTTACGAAACGGTTTCCGAGTATTCCGTTTGCGTGCCAGCCGCCCATGCCCCCAAATCCGATTATAGCGCAATTTTTCATATTCCGGTCTCCCTCCATAAAAGGACAAAATTTGTTATTCTATTTTCATTATAGGACAAAAAATGCTGAATTACAAGACGAAATGTGGGAAAATACGGACAAATATTGTTATATTTCGCGCGTGAAAATTTTTTTGCCAAACCTATTGAGAATTTTTGCAAAATATTATATAATATTATGTAGTTGATATAACCCGAAAGGAAGTTTTAAATGTCACAGTCAGACAGAATGAAAAGAATAAGGAATTTTTCTATAATAGCTCACATTGACCACGGCAAGTCAACGCTTGCGGACAGAATACTTGAGTCCACCTCTGCGGTATCAAAGCGTGAGATGGAGGAGCAGATACTTGACAACATGGACCTTGAGCGCGAGAGAGGAATTACCATCAAGGCGCGTGCCGTAAAGCTTGATTACACTGCGCCCGACGGCGAGCAGTACGTCCTCAACCTCATCGACACCCCCGGTCACGTTGACTTTAACTACGAGGTCTCCCGCTCGCTCAACGCGTGCGACGGTGCGCTTCTCGTGGTTGACGCGACGCAGGGAATCGAGGCACAGACGCTTGCAAACGCGTATCTTGCGGTCGACGCAAACCTTGAGATAATCCCCGTAATCAATAAGATAGACCTACCCTCCGCCGACATTGAGAGAGTAAGAGCGGCGGTTGAGGACGAGATAGGCATACCTGCCGACGGCTGCCCCGCCGTTTCCGCAAAGACGGGGCTTAACATTCAGGGCGTGCTTGATGCGATAGTCCGTGATATTCCCGCGCCGACGGGTGACGAGAATGCGCCCCTCAAGGCTCTTATTTTTGACTCGTATTACGACAGCTACCTCGGTGTCGTGGTAAATATCAGAGTATTTGACGGCTCGCTCCGTGCGGGTGACAAAATCCGTCTCATGAGTACGGGCAGAGAATTTGAGATAGTCGAGGTTGGCACGATGGAGGCGTTTGGTCTTTGCAGGTGCGAGTCCCTTTCTGCGGGCGAGGTTGGATATTTCACCGCGTCCATAAAGAGCGTAGGAGACACACGCGTGGGTGATACCGTAACTCTTGTGAGCAATCCAGCTACCGAGGCTCTCCCGGGATTTCAGTCTGTTCAGCCCATGGTTTTTGCGGGAATTTACCCCGCCGACGGCGCAAAGTACCCCGACCTTCGCGACGCGCTTGAGAAGCTTCAGCTTAACGACGCTGCGCTCGTGTTTGAACCCGAGACGTCCGTGGCTCTCGGCTTTGGATTCCGTTGCGGCTTCCTCGGTCTTCTTCACATGGAGATAATTGAGGAGAGACTTGAGCGTGAGTTCAATCTTGACCTCATCACTACCGCCCCCGGCGTTATCTACGAGATAAAGCTGCGTACGGGCGAGACGATAAATATTGACAACCCCTCAAACTATCCCACGGCGGACGAGATAGAGGAGGCAAGAGAGCCTATCGTTAAGGCGAACATCATTACTCCCACCGAGTACGTCGGCGGGCTTATGGACCTTTGCCAGGACAGACGCGGAACTTTCATCGATATGAAATATATTGATTCAAGCCGCGTGGAGCTTCATTACGATCTGCCTCTCAACGAGATAATATACGATTTCTTTGACGCACTCAAGAGTCGCTCGCGCGGTTACGCGTCGCTCGACTACGAGCTCCGTGGCTATCAGGCTTCAAAGCTCGTAAAGCTCGACTTTATGCTCAACGGCGAGCAGGTTGACGCGCTTTCCTTTATAGTACATGAGGAAAAGGCGTACGGAAGAGCGAGAAGAATTGCGGAAAAACTCAAAGAAAACATACCGCGTCAGCTCTTTGAGGTGCCGATCCAGGCGGCTATCGGCTCGCGCATAATCGCGCGTGAGACGGTAAAGGCTATGCGTAAGGACGTGCTTGCAAAGTGCTACGGCGGTGACATTACACGTAAGAAAAAGCTGCTTGAAAAGCAGAAAGAGGGTAAAAAGAAGATGCGTCAGCTCGGCTCGGTTCAGGTTACCCCCGAGGCGTTCATGGCAGTGCTCAAGCTCGGCGATGACAACTGACAGACTTGGAGTATATATCCATATCCCGTTTTGCGCGTCAAAGTGCTACTACTGTGATTTTTGCTCAACGGCGGCAGCTAAACGCGAGAAAATTGACGCGTACGTTTACGCGCTCTTGTGTGAAATAAGAGAATTTGCAAAAGCTCAGAAGGAAAAAAGATGGGTCGACACGCTGTATTTTGGCGGCGGTACACCAACGCTTTTGTCACTTGAGAATTTTGCGGATATACTCTCATGCGCGAATGACTGCTTTGAGCTGTTGCGAGACGCGGAGATAACCGCCGAGGCAAACCCCAAAACTGCCGATTTTGAAAAGCTTTCGGGTATGAGAGCTCTTGGCATAAACAGGCTCAGTATCGGTATGCAGTCGGTGCACGACGGCGAATTAAAGGCGCTCGGAAGGATACACAAATTCAAGGATTTTGAGGACTTTTATGCCGACGCGCGCCGTGCGGGATTTGACAATATTTCGGTGGATCTGATGTACGGTATTCCCGAGCAGACTATGGAGAGCTTTGAGGCGTCACTTGATGTCTTGACGGCACTATCTCCCGAGCATATCTCGTCCTATTGCCTCAAAATTGAGGAGGGAACGAGGTTTTATCAAAAGCGGGAGACGCTTATACTGCCCGACGAGGACGCAGTCTGCGATATGTACGAGAGAATGAGTGATATTCTCGGTAAATCGGGATATACTAAATATGAAATAAGCAATTTTGCAAAGCATGGCAGAGAATCGCGCCACAATACAAAGTATTGGACGTGCGACGAGTATATCGGCTTTGGCTCGGGCGCGCATTCGTTTGTCTCGGGCAAAAGATTTGCAAATTCCCGGGATATTGACGCGTATATCGAAACGGACGGAGCAGGCACTCGCGAGGGCGAGGAGGTCATCTCTCCGAGCGTTGCCGAGAACGAGTATATTATGCTCGGAATGAGACTTGTGCGCGGTGTGGATATTCCAAAATACGAGGCGCGTTTTGGAAAGAGCTTTGAGGAGCAATTCGGAAAAAAGCTAAAAAAATTTTGTCCCGAATTTGTTATTCTGAGCGAAAATAATTGCAAATTTACCGATAAGGGTATGCTTGTGAGTAATTATATTCTTGCGCAAATCCTTGATTTTTCTTGATTTTTAATGAATTGTGTCTATAAAACACTTTAATAAACTAAAATTTGAAGATATTTTGCACAAAGGTATTGACAAACACAAAAATATATGCTATAATACAAGTGGATAAAGGGTAAGCCAAAGGATCCCGAGAGACGATGCACCTAAAAAGAGGGATTTCGGGGTGTTGAAATTCCCAAGACAAAGGAAGGCAGGGCAGAGGATCTTCGATGGCAGCGGAGGGAACTCCAATATATAACACCCAATAATCCGAAAGGAGATTTACACCAATGAACGAACAAGAATTTCAGAGTGAATTTTATACATTGACCGACGAGGATGGCAACGAAACTGAATTCGAGGTTATCGGAAGCGCCGAGATAAACGGCATAGAGTATTTTGCAATGGTTCCGTCCGATTCGGCAGCAGGCGATGACGGTATGATAGAATACGTTCTTCTCAAAAAGGAAAAGGATGAAGACGGAGAAGAAATGTTCGTAACTATCGACGACGATGACGAGTTTGACACGGTAGCGAACTATTTTGACGATATGTTCGACTTCGAGGAGGACTACGACGCGTAATCGCGGTATAAGATTCACGGTAAAAAAGAGCAGAAAGCCCCAAGGCGTGGCTTGAAATTACGCTGAACTTATAAAAGGTCAAAGGAAAAAAGACCAATGGAAAATTAAAAACAAAAATCCTGCTTAGTTTGTGATATCCGACAGATTGAGACCCACAGCTGATTAAAGGAGCCCGAAATAAATTCGCGGAGCGGTTTGCAGACCTCCTCGCCCCGTACGGTTGACTTGTCCCGACGGATAACGAGATGCTGGGAGCAGTGAAGCTTCGGATAGGGCACCGCCCTGAAATAACAGGGTTCCATTTCTACGGTTACACGGCTCGGTGGGGTACATATCCTCAATTCTTTAAGGATAGCAGGATTTAATAAAACTGAAATTTATTTTTACATAGAAAACAAATTTGAGTTTAATACCTTACAACTGAATATTAAAGCGCTCTGTTGCATCGCAACAGAGCGCTTCTTTTATTTCAGATTTCTTACGATATCCATTACAAGATCAAGCTGGTCTCCTGAAAGATTTTTTGAGAGCCTCATAAGCTCTTGCGATTTGGAAGGGTTTTTGAGCTCTACGTCGAAGAACTCCTTGGGGGTGATGCCGAAATAGTCGCAAATATAGAAAAACACGGTCATTGAAGGGAGGTTAATTCCGTTTTCAATGTTGTTGATGTAGCTGGGGCTCTGTCCAAGTGTCAGACTCATGTCACGAGCCGAAACACCCTTTTGCATTCTTAACTCCACCAGCCTTTTAATAAACATATTTTTATCCATACATTCACCTCCTATTTATATAATTGTACTACACGAATACACAAAAAATATACAAATATTTTAGTAAATGCTCTTGACATAACTGATTTAAATAGGTATAATGAATATATCATATATTTTAAATATGAAATCAGTACAAATGCTATTCTTGATTTGAAAAGGAGCTAAGGGATGAAGAAATTTTTAAAACATGCTGCCGCATTGACTATGTTGATTGTCGTTCTCTGTGCATGTGAAAGTGGTAACACCCAAAAAGGTGATGCGGTAGAAAAGCCGAGTAACGACGGGATGCATATGCATATATACGTTGATGAATGTGCTCAATACTGCAGCTCCTGTAATGAATACAGAGAAACTACAACGCCACACAGTTATAGTTCAGAATGTGATTGTGAATGCAATGCTTGTGGAGATACTAAGAGGGTAACATCTATGGATCACTCATACGATGATGGAGGTGTTTGTAGTCGCTGCTGTGATGTTAGTGCAATCGATGTCACACCACACCTATTCTCGTCTGATTGTGACGTGGAATGCAATTATTGTGGTCATCGAAGGAAAACTGTGGCAATGCATGAATATGAGAATGGCATTTGTATTTTCTGTAGCATAGAGGGATAAAAAACAGATAGCAACTAATGCATATTGCGGTTATTAAGATTGTCATGTCTGCGGATTTTATTAATAATAACTGTAAAGGCTCCTTAGGGAGCCTTTGCTTTTTTTCACTGAATATGCCGTCCGAAAAAGCGAATTTACAATTTGTTTACAAAAAAATGCGAAAATTGGCGTTTTTTGTTCCTATACAAGTTTTGAAAGATGACAAAATCAAAAAAATAGTTTATAATATATGTGACAACATTTTTTGGAGGTAAATATGAGTCAGATGATTCGTGAGTTATGGTACGGTAAAATATCCCCTTGTGAAAGCTTCCTTGGCGATGATTCAAGTCTGAAGCTACTCGAGGATGATTACATGAGGGCGGTTGACAAGCTGTTTGCAACGTTAAGCGACGAGCAGAAGAAGCTGTTTGAAAATTGTGAAAGGCTGGAGTTAATGCTCGAGAGTGAATGTCAAGCGCGAGCGTTTGAGTACGGGTTTAATATGTGTAAGGAGCTATTTTGTAATACGAAATTTATTGAAGGTTGAAGTGAAATTTGTCAAAGCACGCCTCTGTTCCGCATAAACTGAAGCAGTATAGCTTTAGAGGTGAATAATGAGGTTTACTGCAAAATGCCTTGCTCGGGGTGTGGTGTGCCTGACGCTTGTTTTTGTAACGCTTTGGTCATGCCTTTCGCTTACCGCGACGGCTCCCGACGAGGGCGACGTGGCGGGTGCGCGCGAGTATGTGATAAATTCGCTCTATGCCATGAGCGAGGAGATAAATATTGAAGGCTTCAATATAAATAAGTCCGAGCTTTTGACGGTTTACACCGAAATACTCAAAAATAATCCATACTTGTTTTTTGTCGGTACAAGCGTGGGATACAGGGCAGATTTGGACGGCAGGATCCTCTCGCTCTACCCAAATTACACAATGACGGCAGAGGAATATGAGGAGGCTAGACTTTTCTGCGAGCGGCAGATATCAAGTATGTTGACGCTCACCGTATATCTTGACAGCGAGGCAGAAAAGGCGCAATACATACACGACTGGCTGTGCCTAAATTTCTCTTACGACGAAAGCCTTTCGTACGACAATATGTATCTGTTCTTAAAAGAAGGACGGGGGACCTGCCAAGGGTACACGTACACGTATATGGCAATGCTGCGTGCGGTGGGGATCGAGTGCAGCTTTGCCGCGTCGGACAGCATGGCACACATCTGGAATATCGTAAAAATTGAAGGCGAGTGGTATCACGTGGACGTGACGTGGGACGACTATCCCGAAATTTTTGCGTCTCTTGAATACGCGAGCTTTCTCAAAAGCGACACGGGGATAAAAGAGACCGCGCATATAGATTGGCACAGCCCGAATGATATTTTGTGCGTGTCCGAAAAATATTCGGACGCGGATTTTGTGTGCCCGTTTCTGCCATTTAAAGGCACGGGAGACGTGAACTGCGACGGCGTCGCGGACGTGCTTGATTTAGTCCTTTGCGAGCTTGACCGTGACAAATTGCCCGTGAATACAGGTTTTTTGAATATCGCCGTTGATATGGACGGCGACTGCGCGCTGACAGATGCCGACCGCCTGCTGATACGAAAGCGTATTCTTGATTGACAAATTTCGCGCCGTAGTGTATAATAGTGATATAAATGTAGAAAAAGGTCATTGTTATGGATAAAAGAAAACAAATTATTGATGAAGTGGTCTCGCGTCTGAAGACTGTGTACCCCGACGCTATGTGCGCGCTTGAATGGGGCGGCGGAGAGGAGAACGCGTGGAAGCTGCTCGTTATGGGCAGACTGTCGGCACAGTGCACCGATGCGCGCGTCAATATCGTGTGCCGCGAGCTTTTTGAAAAATACCCAACAGCGCAGGCTCTCGGCGACGGCGACATCACGGAAATTGAGAATATAGTCAAGCCCTGCGGTCTATATAGAATGAAGGCTTCGGACATAAAGCGGTCGTGCAAGCTGCTCTGTGATGAGTACGGCGGCGTTATCCCCAACAGTATGGACGAGCTTTTGAAGTTCCCGGGAGTAGGCAGAAAAATCGCAAATCTGCTTTTGGGCGACCTATATAAAAAGCCCGCGATAGTTGCGGACACGCATTGCATACGTATTTGCGGCAGGCTCGGAATGTACGACGAGAGCTTAAAGGACCCCGTAAAGGTTGAAAAAATTATGGTCGGGCTTGTAGAGCCTTGCGAGCAGAGTGACTTTTGCCACCGCATCGTGCAATTTGGACGCGATATTTGTAACGCCCGCTCGCCCAAATGCGGCGAATGTCCGCTTGCGGATATCTGCAAGGGACGGAGATAATAAATTGAAATAAGGACAGTATATAATGAAATTCGTGCTATATATTATCGCAGCAATTCTTGCGCTCGTGTTGTTTTTGCCTGCTCCGGGAACAACCGAAATACGAAACATCCCGCTTCTTATCGTGCTGCTGTCGCTTGTTGCGGCATATTGGGTATTCAAGGCGGTAAGAGCGATAGCCTTGCTGCTGAGAACCAAGCGCTTGCTTGAGAAAAGGAATTTGAAAATTGAACGAGTAAGAATGTTTCCGTTCGGAGCGGATATTCACGGGCGGCTTTCCATAGTTGCCGGGGGCAAGGATGCTACGTATAATATACTTTTGACTACAAGAAAAAGAAAGGGAATACAGTATCATTTTTGTGACGGCGAAAATCTTGAGCTTTATAAGACCTCGGGCAATATGTTCAAAACGCGGTATTCCTCCAGAGTGATAAATGTCTACGTCAAAAAGGTCGGAAAGCAAAAGCTCAAGTGGGCTGATGCAGGCGGCTCAAACGTAATAAAAATATTGGTTTTGGATAAGTTCCCTCATAAGATGACAAGGGCAAGGGGCGAGTGCGAGCTTGGTAACGGAGACAATATTGACGGAACTTATTTGTATGATTTAAAGGGATTTTTAAATTACATAAATACAATAAGGTAGCAGAATTTGCTACCTTATTATTTGTTCTCCGTTAGTTTTCTGGATAAATATTTTGCCCGCGTCGTCAATAGTCATGCAGAAGATCTCCCTGAATGAAAGCCCCATTCTGCCTATTTTGCGCTTGAGCCACGCCTCGTCCTTACCTATGATGCTCAGTGTGTGCGAATTTGGCTTTTTGTCAGAGACCAGCACGTGCATGAGACCGCTGTCCTTACATTTTATATTAAGGTCAGCCTTGTCGGGCTGTCGGTGTGCGTTCTTCGGGATTATGGACATCTTGCCGTTTTCCTCAAGTATGGCGTAGTCAACCTCTTGAAGGTCGTAAATTCCGTTTTGCCGTATCTGGCACAAGAGCTCGTCAATGGATATTCTTGCTTTTCTCATGGCGTCTACGTCAATGATGCCCTTGGCGATAACGACGGACGGGGAGGAGGACAGCAGTCTTTTTACAGACGGCGCCTTCAGCATGACGTACGACGTGCCTATTTCAAGCAACGCGAGTGTGACTATGGGGACGAGAGTTGGGAGCATTTTTGCACGCGGCTCGGTTATCGGATAGGTTGCAATTTCCGAGAGCATGAACGTCACTATAAGCTCGGAAAGCTCAAGGTCTCCGAGCTGTCGCTTGCCCATAAGCCGCATTATTATAACTAAAATGAAGTATATGATAACGGTGCGTAAAAAAACAGTAAGCATTTTGACCTCGTATTACAAAGAACTGCTGTTATTTTTTGATGAATTGGGCAATAATATACGACATAAGCCGCAGATTACAACGACATTTTAAAAAAATCAAAAAAAAATTCAAAAAAAGTATTGACAAACGAAAATCGTTGTGGTAAAATGATCAAGTCGCTGTGGAAAATTAACAACGACATCGCAGAAAAAATTTCAAAAAACTTTTAAAAAAGTATTGACAAAGGATTTTTCCTGTGGTATAATGACAAAGCTCGCAAAAAAATGCGGGTGAAAAATTGAACCTTGACAACTGAACAACAAAAGAGAAGTACAAAGCAAAAATTAGTGCGAAATACAGATCTGTCAATTTAAATAGAGTACACGAACTCTACAAAGTAAAAGAAGCTAAGAATTAAGCTCGAATAGATTTTAACTGACGAGAGTCAGATAAGATACAATAGTTCGAGAGTTTGATCCTGGCTCAGGATGAAC
>JAFTKY010000062.1 GCA_017453005.1 Clostridia bacterium
ACAATAGTTTTTTTGTTTTTTGCGGTGCTATTGACTATTATGTATTTGATAGGCAAGGCAATACTTCACGGTAAACAAAAAAAGTGGAAACCCATGATAATAAAAATCATCTGCACGGTGATATGCTTTATTGTAATAATTCCTTTTTCACGATACGCGCCGCCGTTCAACAGAACGGTTCCTATCAAACTTATTGGCGCGATAGAATTGGATTACACATCTAATGATTATTGGTACTGCGAATTTGAAAGCCACGAGCCAATAGACTTTCAAAGGCGAACAGGGAAGTTTGACAGATCTTTGTTTGAAGCCAACGGAATAGAGCTTGACACGGACAGATATACGTATCTCATCAGTGTAGGCTACGAGATCGAGGAACTGAATTATAATGTCTGGGACATAGGGAGCAGATATTATCCTGTGATTGACTTTTGGACGGATATTGTGTTCGGTACGGTCGTCAGATCGGAAACAAGATCAGAGAGCACTGTCTATATTTACCGACTTCCGAAAATGAGAATAGATAATATTGAGGGTACTAAATTTGAATAGACCTATTAAATCATAATTACATTTCCCCCCGCGCTCACGGGCGCGGAGGTTTTCTTTTTTCGGGACTTTACAGATTTAAAGTTTTGTGATATAATATAGTCAACGAAATTTACAAGGAGAAAATGCAATGAACAAAACAACAGGCAAGAAAATAGCTATATCCGCAATTTTCGGCACGCTCCTTACGGCGGTGGCGTTCTATTTCTGGCTGCCCGCAATTAACGGATACGACCCCAGATTTTGGATATTTTTGATATTTACGGTTTTATTTTACGCCGTCCCGTTCTGGCTTGCGGGCAGGGGCAAAAGACCGTCGTTTGACTTTAAAAACATTCTGAACAAGGCAAAGAACGAGACAAGAACCGAGAAAAAGGCAAGGAGCTTGGGCACAAAGATTGTTATAGCGATAATAATCGTACTTGTAGCGGTTGTGCTTATCGGCTCGCTTATCTCCTCGCAGGTGTTCAACGCGCGCAAGTACGCGAGCATTATCAAGGTTGAGGAAGCGGTATTTGCCGAGGATATGCAGGAGGCAGAGCAGATAACGAATATCGCGCTTATGGACAGCACTTCCGCGCAGATAATCGGAAATCGCGCGCTCGACAAGCTTGCGGACGTCGTATCGCAGTTCGTAGCGGGTGAGAATTACACGCAGATAAACTTTGAAGGCCTGCCCAAGAAGGTCACGAGCCTTGAATACGCGGACTTCTTCAAGTGGATAAACAACAGAGACACGGGAATTCCCGGTTATATCATGGTTGACCCCGTCAAGAACAACGCGGAGTACAAGGCACTTGAGAAGCCCATAAAATACGTTGAGTCGGGTTATTTTGGTGACGACCTTTACCGCAAGCTCAGATTTGAATATCCAACGAAGATATTTGATTTTATCAGCTACGAGATAGACGAGAACGGAAATCCCTTTTATATCGTATCCTGCGTAAAGCCCCAGATATTCCCGTTCGGTGCGAGGGACGTTGAGCAGGTCATCATATTCGATCCCTGCACGGGTGAGAGCGAGATAAGGAATGTTGAGGACGCACCCTCCTGGATAGATACGTCGTATTCGGGCGACCTTGCCATGGAAAAGTACAACTGGCACGGAACGCTCTCGGGCGGATTTATAAACAGCATTATAGGTAACAAGGGCTGTAAGATGACCACCGACGATTACGGATATATCACGATAGGTGATGACGTATGGTACTTTACGGGTGTTACGTCGGTAACGGCGGACAGCTCAAATATCGGATTTATACTCACAAACGCGCGCACGGGCGAGTACAAATACTACGCCATCGGCGGAGCGGAGGAGCATTCCGCAATGAACGCCGCAGAGGGCGAGGTGCAGGAGAAGGGATACGAGGCGTCATTCCCGTCGCTGGTCAACATCGCGGGCGAGGCGACGTATATCATGGTGCTCAAGGACGCGAGTGGCATCGTCAAGCTTTACGCGCTTGTAAACGTGGAGAATTACAACCTCGTTGTAACGGGTGAGACGCAGGACGACGTTATGAAAAAATACAAGGAGCTTCTCGTATCAAGCGGCGAGGTCGAGATCGAGGATATTCCCACGCCCGAAGCGTTGACCGCGACCGTTGAGATCACAGATGTTCGTGACATCGTCATCGACGGCAATTCGGTCGTATATCTCTATGGCAACGACGGAAATCTCTATAAGGGAAGCGTTGCGGATATTGAGGGACTGCTTTTCGTATCCGTGGGCGACACGCTCCAAATAAAATACAGTGAGACTGACAAAAATGGAATACGTCAGATAGAAGGGTTTTTTATATTGATTATTGATCCGCCCGTTATCATTGATTGACACTTGCACCATTTATCACATAAATAAACCAATACGCAAGGAACGTCACATTTCTTGCGTATTGACTGTCATATATTGTAAGCTATTTCAAAAGAGGAAAGTAACTGTTATGAAGAAGATCATTGCGATATTGCTTATGCTTGCAATGTGCGCTTGCATATTGTCGGCGTGCAACGATACTGATAATGACGTCCCCGAGGAAGAGACGAACCCCGCAGTTGAGATAAGCCGCGAGGATGCCGAAAAAGCAAGAGATACAGCGGTGGAATATCTTTCGGACAACCCGTACAAGGTTACAACAATATCCGTGACGGATTGCGAAAGCGAAGCGGTGCTGTGGGACATTATGAATTATAACGACACCGAGATATATATTAACGACGGCAAGAACATTTTTTATTCTCTTGCAGGTGAAGACAAGACGGAATATACGTATATAGAGGGAATTCTGTATCAATACATTGAAGGACGTGAAGGTGACGTAACCAAAATTAAAGAGCCATTGAATGAGGATGAGCTGCAGCATACTATTGGAATGACGCATTTTCCAAATATATCAACGAAATATTTTACCTCGTTCGAATGCGTTGAAAACGGCGACGGCACAAAGACGATAATCATTTCAAGGCTTTCCGAGGAGCGTATTCAGAAAATGAACGAGAACTACAAGGAAATGCTCTCGTATCTTAGATGCACTTTTGAAATTAAAAGCTCCGCTTATGAGTTCGTAATTGGAAGCCATGGCGAGCTGTTGTCGGTAAAGAGCTACACCGAATACGTTGCAGACGGTGAAAAATATGGCGAGAATGTACCCCTTACCGTCACTCGTGAGAGTATATACGAATATGAAAATATCAGCGTAGCTTCACCCAAGGACGCCGATGAATATCAGCTTTCAAATGACTAAATGAAAAAATGCACTCCCACACGGGAGTGCATTTTTATGTAATTTGAGATTAAACTCTCTTGGAAAGAACTTCCTTTTCGTAGTCCATAACCTCGTTGTACCAGCAAGAGCAGCCGCAAACGCCGTTGCGTGCACAGAACTCTGCCCAAACGTCGCCGAGGGGAAGGGTCTTTGTTTCTTCCTGGAGCATGAGCATCTTTGTGTAGTTGCCTGCGTCCTGGATGTCCTTGAGCTCTGCGTTGGGTGTGAGGAGTGCGTTGAGAAGAGCCTTCTGAACGTTTCTCATACCGATAACGAGCGCAGCAACACGGTTGATGGATGCGTCGAAGTAGTCGGTAGCGATGAATACTCTGTCAAGAGCGTCGCAGCGAACTATTTCCTTCATCATCTCTCTGGTCTCGTCGTCAAAGCAAACAACGTGGTCAGAGTCCCAACGGATAGGACGTGTTACGTGGAGAGCGATCTGGTCGCTGAATACGAGGAGTGCGGGGATCTTATCCGAAACAACCTCGGTGGGATGGTAGTGACCGTTGTCCATAAGAGGAGTAATGCCACGAGTGAGCGCGTATGCGAGAGAGAACTCGCCCGAGCCTACTGTGTAAGCCTCAACGCCGATACCGAATACCTTGGACTCAACAGTTACGTAAACCTTGCTTCTGTCGTAGCCGCAAGCGAGCGCGCGGTCGATAGAGTCAGCATATCTTGCACGGGGGCCAAAGCGGTCTGCGGGAACGTCCTTAAGTCCGTCGCCGGTCCAGATGTTCATAACGCAGGGATAACCCGTCTCGTTTGCGAAATACTCGGAGATACGGATACAAGCGATAACGTGATCTACCCAGAAATCTCTGATTTCCTTATCGGGGTGAGAAAGGGTAAGACCGTTTGCCTTGGGGTGAGAGAAGATGGTGGGGTTGAAATCAAGACCGCAGTTGTGCTTCTTTGCGAATTCTACCCATCTCTTGAAGTGGCGGGGCTCAAGCTTGTCACGGTCAACGAAGCCGTCTTCCTCGAAGATAGCGTAGTTAGCGTGCACGTTGATCTTGTGTGTACCGGGGATGAGCGAGAGAGCCTTGTCAAGGTCTGCAAAGAGCTCGTCGGGAGTTCTTGCCCTTCCGGGGTAGTTACCCGTTGTCTGAATTCCGCCCGTCAAGGGACCGTCTGAATCAAATCCCTTTACGTCGTCTGCCTGCCAGCAGTGCATAGAAATAGAGATGTTGGAAAGCTTCTCGATAGCTGCCTCTGTGTCTACGCCGTACTTTGCATAGATTTCCTTGGCAGAGAGATAACGCTCGTTCTGTGTCATAGTGACCTCCTTGTTTTATGTGTTCTTTTTTGTTTACTGTTTTATGGAGAATATACCCATACGAAATATATTATACATGATAATTTCCAAATTTGCAAGGGCTTTACTGAAAAAATAAAATTATTTTTGGATATTTTTTTATTTATTTCTATTTGCTTGACAATCCTTTTTTTATGTTATATAATGGTATAAAGACGTTTATGGAGGAAACACCATGAAAAGATCAAAACTTGCCGTGATATTTGTTTTGCTGCTCTCGCTCATTCTTTGCGCGTGCGACAGCGGCACGGACGTCGGCACACAAGAACCCACCAAAGGAGATAACGAAATGAATACCGAAGAAAAGGTTGAAACACCAAAGGGCACGAAATATTTTACGCTGAGCTTTGACGACGGCATAACGCAGGACAAAAAGCTCGTGGAGATAATGAGAAAGTACAACGTTGACTGCTGTACCTTCAATATCAACACAGGTCTTTACGGCGCAAACTGGACCTGGGTTGCAGACGCAGTAAACACCCCCGGGCTCTCCCACCGCAGACTTACCAGAAAAGAGATACAGACGGGAATATACGACGGCTTTGAGCTTGCCGCTCATACCATGACGCACGTCTCCCTTAAAATTTACGATAACTCGCCCGAGGATATAATCCGCGAGGTGCAGAAGGATGCGGACAACATTGAAAAGCTCACGGGTGTCAAGACCGTCGGCATGGCTTGGCCGGGCGGTGACACCGAGTTTACGGACGTGACGGTTGAGCTTGTCAAGGAGCATACCGATATAAAATACGCAAGATGCACCACGCCCACGTACACATTTGAGCTTCCCGAAAGATTTTTGAAGTGGTATCCCACCTGCTCGTTCTCGGACAGCCGCGTTTTTGAGCTTGCAGAGCAGTTTATCGCGGCAGAGGCTACCGAGGATATGCTTTTCTACGTTTGGGGACACAGCTACGAGATGGATATCCCGAACACGAACTCCTACGCGGAGTTTGAACAGCTTATCAAAATGATAAGCGAGGCTGACGATATCGTTCTCGTTACGAACGCAGAGTTTTACGAGCTTTATAAGGACACTATTCCGTCTTGATTTCTGAATAAATGAATAGAGGATAGAAAAAATGAAGAAATTACTTTTCAAAATACTGATTGCGGCAATGCTTTTGCCGATAATGCTCGTCGGTTGTGACAACGGAGAGAGCAATTTGCCCACAGAGGCACCCACCGAGGCCCCCACGGAAGCCCCCACGCAAGCTCCGACAGAGGCACCCACAGAGGCACCCACAGAGGCTCCAACGCAAGCGCCCACCGAGGCACCCACGGAGGCACCTACGGAGCATATATGTCAGGGTGTTGAATGGGTAGTCGTATCGGAGCCGAGCTGCACTGAAAAGGGTGAGAAAAAGCTTGTTTGCGAATGTCAGAAGGTGCTTGAAACGGCACAAATAGACGCCCTCGGTCACACCGCGGGAGCAGACGCGACCTGCACGGCGGCGCAGACCTGCACCGTATGCGGAGAGACACTGACCGACGCCCTTGGTCACACCGCAGGCGCGGAGGCTACCTGCACGGAGGCACAGACCTGCACCGTATGCGGAGAGATACTTGCCGACGCCCTCGGTCACACCGCAGGTGCGGACGCGACCTGCACGGAGGCACAGACCTGCACCGTATGCGGAGAAATACTTACCGACGCGCTCGGTCACACCGCTGGCAGAAAGGCTACCTGCACGTCTGCACAGAAGTGTACCGTATGTGAGGAGATACTGACCGAGGCACTCGGTCACACCGCGGGTGCGGAGGCGACCTGCACGAGTGCGCAGATATGTACCGTGTGCGATGAGATACTTGTCGCACCGCTCGGACATAATTACGTAGACGGTGAGTGTACGCGTTGCCAGCAAAAGCCCAAAAAGTATTTTACGCTCAGCTTTGACGACGGCACAACTCAGGACCTCAGAATAATTGAGATACTCAAAAAGTACGGCGTTGGCTGCTGTACCTTCAATATCAACACGGGACTTTACGGTGCGGATTGGACGGAGAGCGTTTCAGATATGGTAGGAACTCCCGTCTCACACGTGAGATTTACCAAGGAAGAGCTGGAGACGGGTATTTACGACGGCTTTGAGGTCGCAGTACATACCAGCACGCACCCGTCCTTGAAGTATTATGACGATCTGCCGCTAAGCATGGCGGTCGCGGGCATCAATAACGAGGTGAAAAAGGACGCGGCAAATATCAAGACATTGACGGGAATAGCACCCGTCGGTATGGCTTGGCCGGGCGGTGACACCGAGTTTACGGACAAGACCATCGAGCTTGTTCTCAAATACACAAACATAAAATATGCGAGATGCACGACCTCCACGTACAGCTTCGCGCTTCCCGACAGATTTATGAAATGGTATCCCACCTGCTCGTTCTCTGACGCAAAGCTCTTTGAGCTTGCACAGCAGTTTATAGATGCGGAGTGCACCGAGGATATGCTGTTCTACGTCTGGGGACACGGCTTTGAAATGGATATTCCGTGGTCACATTCCTACGATGAATTTGAGCAGCTGGTAAAGATGATAAGCGAGCAAGAGGACATAGTTCTGGTAACAAACGCAGAGTTCTACGAGCTTTTCAAGAGCACTATTCCTTCGTGATTTAAAGATATGGTTGCAGGACAAAACACAAAAATTACACGCGACGGCACGCCGAAGAAATATTTTACCCTGAGCTTTGACGACGGGATAATTCAAGATAGACGCGTGCTTGAGATACTCAGAAAATACGGTGCGTATTGCGCGACCTTCAATATCAACACGGCTTATTTCGGATATGATAATTCGGAGTTTATTCAATGGGCGTATAAATGCCCGTCGCTGACGCATATAAGACTTACCGAGGACGAGGTAAGGGGAGGGATATACGACGGCTTTGAGCTTGCCGTACACACTCTTCATCATCCCAGCCTCAAGGTATACGATACCGCGCCCGACAAGATCCGCGAGGAGATATGCGGCGACGCGGAGAATATTGAGCGTCTTTGCGGTATATATCCCATCGGTATGGCTTGGCCGGGCGGCGACGGAGACTACACTGACATAACGGTGAAGCACGTTTATGAAAATACACCTGTCCGTTATGCGCGCGGCTCGACCTCAACGTATAGCTTCGACCTTCCCGATACCTTTCTCAAATGGTATCCGACCTGCTCGTTCCTCGACGGAAAAACTGTCGAGCTGACAAGGGAATTCCTTGAAGCCAAACCCGAGAAGGACATGCTTTTCTACGTCTGGGCACATTCGTATGAATTTGACGTACCCGGCGCGCGCTCGTACGGCGAGTTTGAGGAGTTTATCAAAGCAATATCCTCGGCAGAGGACGTCGTGCTTCTCACAAACGCGGAGTTTTATCAGCTTTTCAAGGACGAGATACCGTCCGTATAAGGAGAAAATATATGAGCATTATTGATTCATTTGACAGTGAGAAAAGCTCGACGATAAATCTTTGTGATGTTTATCCCATAAGTGAGCACACACTTGATGCGTGTATTATAAATTTTTCTTATAAAATTATGGACGCACTGCTTGAAGATGATTTGATAGAGCTTCTTGACGGTGAGACGATAAAATCCGTCGCTTGTAAATATCCGATATATATCTGCAAGGGAACGAATATCGGAATTGTCAAGACCACCATAGGTGCACCGATTGCCGCGGGACTTATCGAGGAAATTGGACACGTATTCTCATGCAACAAATTTGTTATGTTCGGCTCTTGCGGTGGACTTGACAAGGATATACCGTCAAATAAGCTGATAGTTCCCACGCACGCGTACAGAGACGAGGGCATGAGCTATCATTATGCTCCTCCAAGCGATTATATCGAAGTAAAAAACCATGCAAAGGTATCCCAAATACTCACAGATTTGAATATTGACTTCGTCAAGGGAAAAACGTGGACTACCGATGCGTTTTACCGTGAGACCCGCCGCAATATGCAGAGACGAAGAAGCGAGGGCTGTATCGCAGTGGAGATGGAGGTCAGTGCTTGTCAAGCGGTCGCGGATTTCCGCAAGCATGAGTTTTATAATTTTCTGTACCGCGCTGATAATCTTGATTCTTCACAATGGGACAAAGGTATTTTGTCGTCCATATCTATGGATGAACGCCTGAAGCATTACTTTATCGCACTTGAAATCGCAAAGAGAGTTTAACAGAAAAGTCCCGACGGCGTGCCGTCGGGATTTTTTGTGCTTATTCCGTCAAAAAATTGAGCTCTATCGAGTCTATCTTCGGTATGCTCTGTACCTTTCTTTTGGGCGAGCAGCCCTCGGGGGAGAGAATGAAAACACATTGACAGGAGTCAAGGTGCAGTCTCACCGCCGTGTAGACCTCGCCGTTGTAATTGACGTATCGGTAGCTTATATTCTGCCGCTTGCCCGTAGCGGGATTGAGAGCGGTGGGGCAGAGCATTCCCTTGATAAATACGTATCCGCTGTATTTTGTGTCGGTTGTATTTGAGAAAAAGTAAATATCAAGGCCGTGCCGCTTTTTGTGTATGTGATTTACCATACCGCCGCCGGGGAAGGTGACGTTAAGTCCGAGCCGTGAGAAGTTGGGATATATATCGTTCAGGGCGTCGTAGCCCATCTGCTCGGGGAGACTGCTCATATATACGTCAAGAGGAATTTTGAAGGACTGAAGTATTCGCTTCAAGAGCTGCTCGTCGCAGAACAGAGTACCGTCAGACGTGGTCTTTGACGCGCAGAGGAAATACGCCTCGCCGCCGTTTGAGTTTTTGTTGTGATAATATTCCTTGAGCTTGCTCTGTATAGACGTCTCGCTTCCGAATATGTGAGATATCGTCTCTCTGACCTCGGTATCAAGACTTGTCGCATACTCGTCAAGGTGCATAAAATCGTTCTCGTCAACCTCTTTTTCATGCTCGGGGTGATATTCTGCGGCGTAGTGCGGAAGTCTGCCCGTTGCGATTATCTTACCGCCGTTATCGTAAAATTCCTTTATAAGACGGAGGGATTGAATGTCAATGACCGACATACCCGGCAAAATAATCACGCCAAAGCTGTTCGTACCCGAGCGCGTCTTCATTTTCAGCCTCTTGCCCGATACGGTGCAGGCGTCCCTCATCACGTGCGGGTGGACAAGCACCGTGTCTTGACCGCAGTAATACGAAAGCATATTTACAACCGTCATGTGGTCGTTATAGGGGAGGATATCTGGGTATTCAAAGCCGTCCTCACTCGTCTGGTAAAGATAAATTTCCGAGTGCATGGAATACGAGGGATAGAGGATAGCTATATCCGAGACGTGCGAGCCGCCGCGCAAAAGATGTCTGCATCGGGAGCTGAGCGCGAGCAGCCGCTTACGGTTGAAGCTGTCCTTTGTGTCATCCACGACGTATTCGGGATTATGCACGAGCAGCCGCGTACAGCCGCGGGAGTATGCGTTTATCGCATCCTTGAACATTATTTTGGAGGATATCGTATAATAATTTCCGTAAAGCTCGCAGAATACGTCCTCAAGACCGAAGTTCTGTCCCGCAGAGGAGGCAAGGCTCAAGGAGTTTATTCCGTACATATACGCCTTATCAAGCAGAGCGCAGGAGGAGTGCTCGAAGTTTCCGAGCGCGTCTCCCGTGAGCCACGAGCAATCCGCAAGCTTTGGCTCGGTGATGCCGCTTATAAGCTCAAGCCCGTGCTCGCGTGCAAAGTCCGACAGAGCGGTGAGTATGCCCTCGCGGAGCATTCTCGCGCGGCAGGTCATAAACAGCGTCTTTATATGGGTGGTTTTTTCTCCAATGCCGTAAAAGAGCGCGTTGTAATAGGGCTCGGGGGAGAAATTATACATTTCTCTGAATTTATTATTGAAATTACCGTCCCAATTTCGGCGGTTGGGCGCGTCAAAGCAGATGTCGTTCATATATATGACGGACAAGGTCTTGCCTACGTGACGCGCAACACCCTCGCCCAGAATATCAAGCACGGTAGCGAGAAATTCACTTGACGAAGCGTAGCTCATTTTGTTGAGAGACGCACGCATACCGTCACCGAGAATGTTCTCTCCGTCGCAGGTGTACGCGTTTACCACCCAGTTGCCGACGGGCGGGTCGTAGCTCAGCACTCCGTCCTTTATATGCTCGGATATTTCAATGGTCTGCGCGTTCTCCTCGTCAAACGCCGACACGGACATGAGCGTGTATTTGCCAAGCTCCATCTCAACGTGCTCACCCTCGCTGCAATAGTATTCTCTGTGGTTGAGAATTTTTGCCGAGAGCTTTTTTCTCGTCTCCTCGGGTACGGGGGAGGACGGACAGAAAAAGCAGTCCTCAATGAGCTTATCCATGGCAAGGGCTACGTGTACGCCGCGCTTCTCGGCAAGTGCGAGCAGCTCTCCGTAAAACTCCGATATGAGCGCAAAAACAGAGCCTGACGCCGAGCCGATACCCGACAGGCAGGGAATGATGCAGTCTATTTTGTTTTTCTTGCAGTCTGCCGTCAGCCTTTCAAGTATCTGTCGGCTGACGGGAAGTGACTGCGGCTCAAAAAAGAGATATATTCCGTCACCGCGACCCGCACGGCGAAAGCCGAGCTTCAACTCACTTTTGCGCGTGGGAATATTTGAGCTTACAGACATTTGCTTGCGCCTCCGTAAAGATTTGATAGCTTATTATAACATATAAATTGCGTTTTGTTAAGTCCTTTTGAGAAAAATCTCGACCATACAGAAAAAATCTTGAAATTTGTGCGGCGGTGTGCTATAATGGGTTCAGAGGAAGGCGGTGAGGCGTGATGCATATCAGGGCGTGCAGTCTGCAAGAGGCTGTGAATTGCTACAATTTAATAGTCGCGGATGGCTTGCCGTATCTGTGCATTGACCAAAAAGCCGCCCAAAAGGTATTTTTTGACGGTGGATGCGTAACGCTCGGTTACTTTGATGGCGATAAAATGCTCGGCTTCTGCTCGGGGCGCGTGACGGATAAGGGGTGCGGATATATAACCTTTGTCGGAGTGCAAAGGGAATACAGACGCCGCGGAATAGGCAGCTCGCTTATGCGTGAGCTTGAAAGAATGTTGCTCGGAGATAGGCAGAGCCTCACGCTTGAATGCTATTACAAAAATCCAAGCTGGCTTGCGTGGAGGATAAACGGGGATTTTCACCCGTACGCTCCGGGAGTTATGCCCGAATTTGCGGAATTTTTTGAGGGGCTGGGTTACGAGGCTTTTGCCACGCAAAACGCGTATTACCGCACGCTCTCGGACTTTAAGATGCCCGATAAAATGACTGAGCTTGCGACGGACTTGCGTCGGGAGGGAATAGAGATAACCCTGTACGACAGGGAAAGACATCACGGAATTGACGCTTTGCTTGAGTGTCTCGGCAACGATTTCTGGTCGGACTACATGCTGAAAAATCTCGATAAGCCCATACTTGTCGCGGTCGATAACAACAAAGGCGGCAGAGTGGTAGCGTACACGGGGCCGCTCCGCACCCAAAACGGCGGCAGAGGTGATTATTGCGGCATAGGGGCTCTCGGAGAATACAGAGGCCGCGGAATAGGAAAGCTTGTTTTTTATAAAATGTGCGAGTATCACAAGGCACACGGCGCGAGCTTTATGTCGCTCTATACGGAGGAGGACAACTCCGCAAGATTTATATACGAGGGCGCAGGGTTTACCCTTGTGCGTAAATGGAAAAATTTAAGAAGGACGGTTGAAAATTTATGAGACGAGTACTTATAAGCGGCGGCACGCGAGGTATCGGACTTGCGTGCGTCAAGGCGTTTTGCGAAAACGGAGACAAGGTGGCGTTCATTTATAAAAAATCCGACTATAAGGCGGAGGAGATAGCCAAAAGATACGGTGCTATGCCCATTCGCGCCGACATTTCCTCGGAGGACGAGGTCAAGGGCGCGATAAGACTTGCGCTTGATACCCTCGGCGGCGTGGATATTCTCGTCAATAACGCGGGCATATCCGAAATAGGGCTTTTCACCGACATGAGCGGAGCGGAGTGGCATAACGTGATAAACACCAACCTCTCGGGCGTGTTCTTTATGTGCCGTGACGTATCTCGCGAAATGATAAAGCAAAAGAGCGGAAAAATAATCAACATCGGCTCGGTATGGGGACGCTGCGGTGCTTCGTGCGAGGTGGCGTATTCTGCCTCAAAGGCAGGTGTGCGTGGACTTACCATGTCCATGGCAAAGGAGCTTGGTCCCTCGGGAATAACCGTAAACTGCGTCGAGCCGGGCGTTATCGCGACCGACATGAACGCCCACTTTGACGGCGAGACCATGCGCGAGCTTTGTGACGAAACCTCCCTCTGCCGTATAGGTCAGCCCGAGGACGTGGCTAATGCCGTCATGTTTTTTGCGTCCGACAGAGCAAGCTTTATCACGGGACAGATACTCGGTGTCGACGGAGGGTTTGAGATATAAGCTTTGCGCTTTGGCGCAAAGCAATGAATTGCCCTCTCGGCATGAATTGGCTTGCGCCATGAATTGTGCCTTTAGCACATGAATTGCCTACGGCATGAGAGCAGGGCAATTCAAATCATGAAAGCGAAGCTTTCAAATCATGAAGCCGTAAGGGTTCTATTCATGACGGCTTGCCGTCAATTCATTCTGTGTCAATATATTTACGAAAGAAAAAAAGCCGTTGCATCGCAACGGCTTTTTGATATTCACTTATTCTGCAAGTATCTTTTCGTACCAGAACATTCCGTACGTAAATGCCTCGTGCATACCCACCTTGTCAGCCTGCTTGAGTATCTGACCGCTTTTTGCGTCGAGTATCTGAATGAGTATCTTTCCGGGTGTCTTTATTCCGTCCTGTTCTTCGTGAGACATTATCTCGAAAACGAGAACGCACTTTTCTGTAAAATCTCCGTAGCAAATGGTGTCGCCCTCGCGTACTAAGGGCTTATTTTTGTAGTAAAGGTATTTGCCCTTTACCTGATCTCTTGTCTCTGCCATAGTAATGTTCCTTTCCTGATTTATATGAGTACAAATATTTATCTACCCTATAGTATAACACAAAAATTCCTTCAAGTCAACCACAAATTTAATTAAATTATAAACGGCGAGCATTTATAGAATACGTCACCCCTGCAAGCCTTTGGCATAAGCAGGGTATAGAGCGAATCCGCACGCGCGTTGAGGGTCGACGTGACACACTCGGGGGTGTCTGCGGGCTTTGTTACTATCTTTATTTTCGCGCATTTGCGAATTTTTGATAGATGCTCACAGCCGCGACGGCTTGCCGCGAGAAGCATGGTATACTCAGGAAGCGCAGTGCGGTAGGTGTCCGATACGCCGAGAAGAGAATAGAGAATTACTCTCTTTATACGCGAGTTGGTATAGCGGGAGTTGAACGCCCCGATATAAAAATCCCGACTGTTCGTTGAGTTTTTTGCGCAGGTGCAAAGTCTGTGAACGATGCCGTCACCGTCGTCAAGGATACTGCCCCCACCGCACAGAGAAATTGCTCTTTGCTCAATTTCCTTCGGTGTATGAAGTCTGAAAAAACTGTTCAAATGCGGGAAGAGCGTGTCATCAAATACAGGAGCTGTGTTGCGAACCGTCGCTCCGACAAGAGCTTCCGCCGCCTCCTTGGGCATAAGCCTTTGGAGGTCTTCAAGCTCCGCGCCCTCGCGCCGTATAAGCTCGCGGACTGCCGTGGCGCTTGGATATGAGCTTCCAAGCTCTGTGTCGTTGTACGCACTGCCCTCGCGCTTTATCGCAAGCGCGTCAAGAGACAGCCCCATATCTTCTATCGCGCGAAGATACGAGATGCCGAGCAGGTCGTTTGAGCCAAAGTCCGCCTTCTTGCCCGATATTTGTCCGTACGCCTCAAAATACGCCGAGGTCGATGCCACCCCGTCCCTTTGAAGCGATGCGTATTTTTCTTGAAATTCACGGCTTGACGCTATTTCTGCCGCGCCCCTCAGCGCGTTTGTGTCGCCACATTCACAGCCAAAACAGAGCGTGTCCGCACCCACCGCGTCAAGAATATACGCGCCCGCACGGGAAAAGCCCTCTGCGGAGAGCGAGGAATAGGGAAAGGGAAACTCAAGCACAACGTCCGCACCGCAGCGAACAGCAATCTCCGCGCGCGTGTATTTGTCAAGAATTGCAGGCTCGCCGCGCTGGGTAAAGCTGCCGCTCATGACGCAGATTATACATTCCGCACCCGACTTGCGTAAAAGGTCTATCTGATGCTTGTGCCCGTTGTGGAACGGATTGTATTCGCACACAATACCCGCGTTTTTCATAAAAAGCTCCTTTCCGTAATCAGTATAAATTGATTATAGCATTATAAAACTTTCTTGTCAACTCAAAAAATCGCGTCTTTAAAATAATTGACAAAAATTACGGGATAAAATAAAAAAAACACTTGACAAAAGGAAAAAGTTCATATATAATATTAAAGTCGTGTTTTATGTCTTGATGGAGGTGGCGTATGATTCTTGAAATGGGACCTATTCTTCGCGGCGAGACCAACAGAATAGATTTTGAATATTTCCTGACTCCCGTGCCTCTTGACAGAATAACCTTTGAGAGCGACGCTCACGTAGTCGGCTTCGTTACCGACAACGCGGGTTATATGAGGCTTTGCGCTACCGCGTCTCTTGCGTATTCTGCGGAGTGCGACAGATGTCTTGAGCCCGTAAAGAGCGAATACGTATTGCAGTTTGAGAGAACGGTTGCCGACGAGGGAACGCTCACAGACGAGCAGCTTGAGGACAATATCGACGAGTACGTCGTTATTGAAAACGCAAGGCTGGATATCGACGAGCAGCTTACCGAGGCGCTTTTGCTTGAATTTCCGAGAAAGATACTTTGCTCGGAGGACTGCGAGGGTCTTTGCCCCAAGTGCGGCAAGATACTCAAATACGGTCCTTGCTCGTGTCCTACGAAGGAAATTGACCCGAGACTTGCAGTTCTCGCACAGCTTCTGGATAAGGACGAGGAATAAAAAACACGAAAAAGCCTTGACAGAAGGCCTAAATTAGTTTATAATTATTATGTATTACGGCTTGCGTATCTTTCGCAGGTCCAAGAGGAGGTTTCAACATGGCAGTACCGAAGAAAAAGGTGTCCAAAGCACGCAGAGACAAGAGAAGATCTAACAATAGCAAGCTCACAATGCCCGGTTATGCAAAGTGCACTAACCCCGCATGCAACGAGATGGTAAAGAACCACTGCGTATGCAAGGTTTGCGGCTTCTACGGCGGTAAGAAGGTTCTTAACGTTAAGGAAGGCTAATTTTGGGACACATGATAAACAAAGGGGATTCAGTCATTTCGGCGTGAATCCTTTTTGTTTGTGACGCCCTCGTGAAATAAAACTGAATTTTTACCTATTTTCCGAAAAAGGCTTGTATTTTTTTGGTAATTAGTGTATTATATATATGATTGTATAAGGATTTTTGGAGGTTCGGGCTATGTTCGGATACGTTAAAACATACACGCCCGAGCTGCGTGTGAGAGAGGACGAATACTACCGCGCGGTGTATTGCGGTCTTTGTCGCGCCGAGGGGAAATGTACGGGACAGTGCTCTCGCTTTACCCTGAGCTACGATATGACGTTCCTCGCGCTCGTGAGAATGGCGGCGTCGGACACACAGGTAGAGTTCAAGCGCGGCAGATGTATCGCGCACCCGTTCAAGAAAAGGGCGTACGCCGTGCGCAATCCCGAGCTTGACTATTGCGCGTACGCGTCGGCGTTGCTCGTCTGGGGCAAATGCAGAGACGATATTTCCGACGAGCGCGGAGCGAAAAGGCTCAAGGCGTCACTTGCGCGTCCGTTCGTTTCTCACATGAGAAAAAAGAGCCTTAAAAAATACGCAGACCTCGACGAAAAAATAACCGAGGGACTTAAAAGGCTTGCCGAGACGGAGGCAAAGCGTCTGCCAAGCGTGGATATCCCCGCGGACTGCTTTGGCGAAATACTTGCCGAGATATGCTCGTACGGTCATGACGGTGCTACGAAAAAGCTGCTTTACGATATAGGCAGACATATTGGCAGATGGGTATATATCGCGGACGCTATCGACGACTGCGAGGAGGACATGGAAAAGGGAAGGTTCAATCCCTTCGTGTGTCTCTACGGCGGCAGGGTGCCAACTCCCGAGGAGAGGCGAAGCGTTGCTGACTCACTCCGACTTGAGCTGTCCCGTGCAGAGCTTGCGTTTGACCTGCTTGAATACGGTGATAAGCGCGATATTCGGGGAATAATAGAGAATATAGTTTATATCGGTATGCCTCGCACGGCGGACAGGCTTGCGGGTGTGATAACCGAATGTAAGACCAATAAGAAAACAAAGAAAAAGACTAAAAAGAACGGAAAGGCTTAAATCATGGCAGAATATAAGGATCCGTATAAGGTGTTGGGTGTCACCCCTAACGCCAGTGACGACGAGATAAAAAACGCATACAGAAAGCTTGCGAGAAAATATCATCCCGACAAGTACGCGGACAGTGACCTCAAGGACCTCGCTGACGAGAAGATGAAGGAAATAAACGCCGCGTACGAGGAGATACAGAAGATGCGCTCGGGCGGCGGGCAGAAAAATAACGGTTATTCGGGCGGCTCGTCGGGCAGCACGGGAGGATATAACTATTACAACGTCCGCAGAAATATAAACTCGGGCAACATAGGCGCGGCGGAGGCAGAGCTCAACGGCGTTGACGCGGGTGACCGCGCGGCTGAATGGCATTACCTTATGGGCTGTGTGTTCGTAAAGAAGGGATATTATAATGACGCGGCGAGGATGTTCGACACCGCGTGCAACATGGACCCCTCAAACCAGGAATACAGAGCGGCGCGCAATCAGCTCCACCGTAACGCGGGCGCGTACGGCGGCGGATATAACACGCACAATAGCGGCGGCTGCTCGGGCTGTGAAGTTTGTCAGGGACTTATCTGCGCGGATTGCTGCTGTGAATGTATGGGCGGCGACCTTATCCGTTGCTGTTGATAGAATATGAGCAGAGGAATTTCAAAAAGAACGAAAAAGCTGACCTTGGGAGCAATGCTCGCCGCCATAGGCGCGGTGCTGCTTCTCCTTGGCTCGCTTTTTCAGGTGATAGACTTGTCCATGGCGGCTATAGCGTCCTTCGTCTGCATTATTGCGGTCATTGAGCTTGGCTCTCGCTGGGCGTGGATGATATACGCCGTTGTGGGACTTATATCCGTCCTGCTTCGTCCTACGAGCTTTGCACCGTGGGTGTACGTCGCGTTTCTCGGATATTATCCCATCATAAAGGAGAAAATAGAGCGCCTTAACAAATACGTTGCGTGGGCTCTTAAAATGCTGTCCTTCAACGCAGCTCTTATAATTTGCTGTGCGGTCGCGTATTTCTTCTTTACGCCCGAGGCACCCGAGAGCATATTTGATTTCTTTAACACCCTTCTCGGTCTGCCGAGCGCGGGCACGGCGGTCGCAGCGGCACTTTACGTATTCGTCAATTTTGTTTTTATCGTATACGATATAGCCCTGACCAGACTGATTTCGCTGTATATCTTCAGATTGAGAGACAGACTAAAATTTTTGAATGTAAATAAATAAAGCAAGAACCGCACTTCAGTCTGAAGTGCGGTTCTTTGATGAGTATTATACTTGAAAAAAACGCCTATATATGGTAAAATTAGATTAAGTAGTAATAATGATAGAGAAATTGCACAAATGTCTTTTTTTGGATTTGTATATGTATACAAAAATCAAGCAAAAGCGAAAATTTCTTGTAATTTTTTGCCCTTTTTTAAATAATTATAGGTAGACAGATAAGCTTCAAAAACAGAAGGGAGAACAAAAATGAAAAAACATTTAAGATACTTTACGGTCTGTTTTGTAATGATAATGACGTTGCTTGCGTTGATAGCGTGTGAAAATGAAAGCAACGAGGGGACAACCGAAGGTGATACTACCCCACCGGCGTCGCACGTGTGCGAGGGAAATGAATGGGTGGTCACCGTTGAGCCTACGTGCATTGCCGCGGGCAAGAGGCAGAAAATATGCGAATGCGGCGAGGTCATAGAGGTCGAGGATATATCTGCTCTCGGACATACCGCGGGAGACGGTGCGACGTGTACGTCCCCTCAGCTTTGTACGGTGTGCCGAACGGTTCTCGTTAACGCGCTCGGACACAGAGCGGGCGCGTCTGCTACGTGTGTATCTGCACAGGTGTGTACCGTTTGCAACACCGAGCTTGCTATAACCTACGCGCATACTCCCGGCGCACCCGCAACCTGCACCACTGCACAGATATGTGAGCTATGCGGTGCGAAGCTTGTGGAGGCGCTTGGGCATACGGCGGGTCCTGAGGCGACCTGCACCTCGTCGCAGAATTGTACCGTTTGCGAGGCAGAGCTTGTACCTCCCATTGGACACGATGCAAGCGAGAAGGCGAGTTGTACGTCTCCTCAGGTCTGCAACAGATGTGACTCAGTGCTTGAAGAGCCCCACGGACATATCGAGGGCGAGCCTGTAATTGACGACGTGGTAGAGCCAACGTGCGTATCTTACGGCTCGTGGTATGAAACGGTATATTGCACCGAATGTGATGAAATGCTGCTTCATTATTGGAGAAAGGGCGATTACGCAGAACATAACGTCGTCGATCACTACTGTACTGAGTGCGGAAACATGATATGCAGTGAGGGATTGGAAATTGAGTACAGCGGATCGGGATATTACGTTAAGGGACTTGGTACGTGCACCGATGAGGACGTATATATAGGATATTATAAAAACGCACCCGTATCCCGCGTAAATCTATTAGATTCAGCCTGCGAAAAAAACGTTAAAAACATATACATAGATGTGCAGTCCCTGTATATAGACAACATATATATCCCAAGCCTCGAAACGCTGTCTGTCGACGCAAAGATAGTATTGAGGACCGATGTGTTCATTGGATGTAAAAGGCTCAAATCCCTTACGCTTGGTCCAAAGGTGGAGGGGTACAGGGCTTTTTCGGACATTGGGTTTGAGCTTATTGAGATAATCAATCACTCGACGTCGGAGCTGGGTCTTTCGAGTGGACACGCTCTGGAAATACACGACGGCCCGAGCAGGATCGTAAATCAGGATGGGTTCCTTTTCTATACCTATGAAAGTACAAATTATCTTGTCGGATATAACGGGGACGGCGATATCGTCCTGCCCGAGAGCTATAACGGTGAGAGCTATGCCATATACGATTGCGCGTTTTACGGAAACGATGACATAGTCGAGCTGACAATTCCCGACGCGGTGACGGAAATAGGA
>JAFTKY010000063.1 GCA_017453005.1 Clostridia bacterium
CCTCGGAATGAGGGGTATCACCTTAACGCCTGAGAACGTACCGCTGATCCTGCCGAGAAATTTCCTTGCGCCTCCGTCCCAGGATACGTATATATCGTGCCCCGAGCTGCCTATGCTTTCCGCATCTACCGACAGCTCAACGGGTGACGCGCCGTCCGTGTCAAGCTCAAAGGAGGCGGACAGCTCAAGAATGTTCTCCGTAAGATACGCCTGCGTATCCATCAGCGGAAAGCTGCCCGACAGCACGGTAACACCCGAGGCGGTAGCCGCGCAGAGCGCACCCTCGTAGGTAAAGAAGCTCTGAAAATCATACTTTCCGTAATCATGCCACTGAGCGTATGTCTCGTCGTAGACGTAAAGCCTGTTCCCCGCCGCCTCCGCCACGACGGCGTAGTATCTTTTGCCGTCGGACGCCGCCGTGACTACGTCCGTGGCTTCAAACGGCGTTCTTTCAAGCACCCTTGGGGTGCTTCCGTCAAAGCAGGTAAGACCGTGCGGCGAGACGTAGAATATCTTGTCCCTTACCACCGCCACGGTGTCCCTCATGCTACGCGAAACGCCGCCCCAATTCGCACAGCATTTGAGATAGAAATTCGATGCTCTGTCGCCGTATATCTTATATATTTTGTTCTCGGAGAAAAAGACGGGATTTCCCTCCAGGTCAATGCACGCGTTTATCTTCTCGCCCCCGCCGAGATTACACACAAAGGAGGATTTCTCATCATCTCCCGCAACCGCCCAGTTGCACTCGTCTCCCAGAGTTGACGCATATATTTTGTTGTCCCCCGCAACCCACACGCGCCCGCCGCTTATACACGCCGCATCGCAGGTCTCGGGCGAGCCGTGGCTGAGCTTTCCCGTCAATGTGTAGCTCTCCCCATCACCGAACTCAAACTTTTCAAATACAAGTCCCTTGAGCTGCCTGACTATACCTATTATCGTATGAAAGCCCGATATGCCAAGTCCCTGCTCGTCGGTTATTTTTATTCCGTCTCCTACCTTGAAATACTGCGTCAGGTCAATGTCCTCGCTGTTTATACCCGACAGACCGCAATCCACACCCGCCGTAGTTCTGTGCGCTATGGTGTAGGTTATCTCGCCGGTGGTAAAGCCGAACCGTCCGTGCTCGTCCGTTTCGGGATTGAAATAGAGCATATCGGGAAAAATGAGTATTCTGCCGTTGAATACGCAGAACTGCTTTTTGCCCTCGCTCACCTCAAATTTTTCGTCCGCGCCGTAATAAAATTTGTTTCCCACGGCGTAAAAAAAGGTATCGTTATGTATGCCCACACCGCGGGAAAAGTCAAGCGCGTAATTGAGATAACGAAATCTCTCTCTGTTTTTGAGCCACGGGTAGACCGCCGACGAGAAATTGAGCAGTCCCGTCGCAGAGTTTTTTTCACGGTAACGGGGAGTGCAAAGCCCTCGCGTGAGGTCTGCCTCTACCGTTACGGCACGGGACTTGATATTGCCTATTTTTGAAAAATATTTCATAAAGCCCTCCCTTATACCTTTTTGCCGCTCATATTCTCTGCCGAAAGATTTGTGAGAATATGCTCCAGAGTGTTTTCAAGCAGGCAGAGATTTCTTTCAAGCTCAGCAATCTTTTCTGCGTCGCTCATGGAGGGAGAGAGCCTTATCTTGTCTATTTTAACCTTTGCCATATCAAGCCTCCGCGTGTCTTATATACCATTTTGCGTATATTTCCATAGCCTTCTCAAACATCTCCGAGGATATTTTGTATCTGTCGTAGTCAGACAAAAGAAAGTCTATCATGGCAAAAAGGTAATAGGAATAAAGCCTTACGTGAGGCACGGGTACGCTCGGGGAGTCAAGTATCGTGACCTTCTCGGGCAGTGACGCGGGCGGCTCTCCGTGAACCTCCGCGCGCACAAGTCCGTCAGCCTCGCAAAGCCACATGAGCTTTGTATTCTGGTCAAAGGAATTCGGATGCACCAAATCCACGTAATTGATTATTTGATTGTACGTCATATTAAAATCCTTTCATAAATATTTATGCTTGCGGTCATTGTGTCGCTTCGCGACAGTTATATTGTTGCTTCGCGACAGTGGTATTGCCTTCGGCAGTTATTTTGTTGCTTCGCGACAGTGGTATTGCCTTCGGCAGTTATATTATTGCTTCGCGACAGTGGTATTGCCTTCGAGCAGTTATATTGTTGCTTCGCAACAGTGGTATTGCCTTCGGCAGTTATATTATTGCTTCGCGACAGTGGTATTGCCTTCGGCAGTTATATTGTCGCCGTCGCGACAGTGGTATTGCCTTCGGGCAGTCATATTGTTGCTTCGCGACAGTGGTATTGCCTTCGGGCAGATATAATTCGGTCACGCTTATTATACCACAAAGAAAAAAATTTGTCGGCTCCCCCGAGCCGACAAATTTTTGCGGAAATTATTTACTTATCAAACGAGAAAAATTCGGGCAAGCCGTTCTTGTACGAAGGATAACATTCGCCCTCGATAAGCGGGAGAAGGTATTCAAGGCACTCGTCTGTGATGTTGTTTCCGCGCTCGTTTATATAGTGCGCGGGGACGAGCCTTGTCTTGTTCGCGATAAGCTCTATATCCATGTGTCCGAAAACGCTGGAATAGGGCTCACCCTCGCCGTTGTTTCTGATTATCACCATCATCTCACGGCTTACTCCCTGCTCTGCCGCGTGCGCCGCCGCGCGGCCTACGCCGAAGGACTCGTTTATGTCGCAGAGAGACGCGATATGCGCGCCGCATCTCTGGGGGAGATTAAGCTCTATCGAGCGCACCTTGCAGCCAAGTCTTTCCTTGACGAGCATCTCAAGTCCCTTGCCCGTGCCGGAGAGCGCCTTGTGACCGAAGGCGTCTACGTCTCTGCCCGACGCACCCGTGGATATGCTCTGTCCCTCGCGGCACTGTATTCCCTCGGATACGGCTACAACCACGTTGGGCTTTTTCTTGAGACAAGCCTTGAGGTCGGCTATAAACTCCTCAACGTCAAACTCGCGCTCGGGAAGATACACAAGGTCAGGAGCCTCGCCCGTGACTATTCTGCCAAGCGCCGCGGACGCCGTGAGCCAGCCCGCGTCACGTCCCATTACCTCAACTATCGTGACCGCAGGGACGGTATACACCGCCGTGTCCTTGATTATCTCCTGCATAATGACGGATACGAACTTTGCCGCCGAGCCAAAGCCGGGGGTGTGGTCCGTGCCCTTGAGGTCGTTGTCAACCGTCTTGGGAACGCCGATTATACGCATCTCGTAGCCGCACACCTTAGTGTATTCCGAAAGCTTTGCCACGGTATCCATAGAGTCGTTTCCGCCGATATAGAAAAAGTATCTTATATCGTATTTCTTGAATATTTCTATGAGCTTTTCAAACGTCTTTTCATAGTCGCTCTTGTCGGGTGTGGGAAGCTTTTTACGGCAAGAGCCGAGAGCCGCCGCAGGCGTTCTTTTAAGAGCCTCGAGCTTGTCCGCGTCCCCCTCAAATATCTCATTCAAGTCGATAAGCCTCTCCTCAAGAAGCCCCTCGATGCCGTTTCTCATACCGTAAATTTTACCGATAGCACTACATTCAAGCGCGCCTGCGATAACACCTGCAAGCGTTGCGTTTATTGCCGTAGTCGGTCCGCCCGACTGTCCTACCACCGCGTTTCCGTAAAGCTGAGCCATAATTATCTCCTGTAAACTAAAATTTATATATCCATTATAACAAATCCGACGGGTGTTGTCAACAACCAAACCCGTCGGATTGAGTTAAATTTTCTGTACCGAAACTACTCCCTCGACCTTGGAGACAGCGTCCGAGAGCTGCTCAAAGGAATATTTTCTCGGGAGCTTGAGCGAGAACACCGCGCAGGGATTTGCCAGCTCGCCGTCGCCGTTTCTTACCTCAAGACCGATAATGCTCAGCCCTCCCTTTTTGATGACGTCAACAATATCCCCGAGGCGGTCGTTTTTTGCGTATTCAACGTAGACCGAATACACGGTCTGCTTGGAGAGAAGTATCTTTTCAAGACGGGAGAACACCACCTCTACCAAAAGCACGAGTGCTGCCGCAAGCAGAGCGCCCTCGTAAAAGCCCGCGCCGCAGCAAAGACCCACGATAGCCGCCGTCCATATTCCCGCCGCAGTAGTTATTCCCTTTATCTGTCTGCGCTTTATTACCATGACCGTACCCGCGCCGATAAAGCCGACGCCCGCGATTACCTGCGCGCCAAGACGCGAGAGGTCTGCGTAAAGCCCAAGCTCGAAAACGAGATATTGGCTCGTCAGCGTGGTCATCGCCGCGCCGAGACATATAAGTATATGGGTTCGAAAGCCCGCCGCGCGTCCCTTTCGCTCGCGCTCAATGCCTATAAAGCCGCCGAGCAGGACGGCGAGGACAAGTCGCACGGAAACGGTTATCCAGTCAAGACTGTCCGTTCTTAAAATATCTAAAAATTCAAGCATACCTGCCCTCCTCTCAAAGCTCTTCTACCGAGCGCACGCAGGTCTGTCCCGCTATCGCGGTTATGACCTCGTCGTGTCCCATTTTTTTCGGAAGCACCAGAGTAAACACCGCTCTGTCAACGGATATCTCCTCGGATGCCTTTGATATGTCAACGTCTCTTATGGTTACAGCCTTTTCGTTCAATACGCCGATCACCGACGATATGCAGTCCATGTGCTCAAACTCAACGTAAATATTTACGTATCTTGAATTTGCGAACATCTTATGCTCAAGTCTTGAAAACGCGACCACCGTCAGAAGAATAAACAGGCAGCCGATTATTGCCGCCGCGTAAAAGCCCGCGCCGATGGCAAGTCCCATACACGCGCTCGCCCAAAGGCCTGCCGCCGTGGTCAGTCCCTTTACCTGCTGCTTACCCGTGATAATGATAGTACCGACACCGATAAAGCCTATGCCGTTTATGACCTGCGCGCCGAGACGGGAGACGTCTGTCTGCGCAAGATTTCCGCCCCATTTTGCCGACATGGCGGAGAAATATATTCCGAGAATTATAGTCAGCGCCGAGCCCATGCAGATTATCATGTGAGTGCGTATGCCCGCGGCTCTGTTTTTGCGCCCTCGGTTTATTCCTATAAGACCGCCGCACAGCATCGCCGCGACCAGCCTTACGGTAAGATCTATGAAATTAAGCTCCATAAAACCCTTTGCTCCTTTATGTATTTTATGCGGGATAAAAATCGCGCAGATGCGTCATGATAACGCGATGCTGCGCGAATTTTTGATAGCTGAAAGCCGAGCTTCACGCACCCTCGCTTATTTGCAGGGCTCGTAGCCGTCCATGTACGCGGTGTAGCTGAGCACGTCAGTCTCTACCTCGCCGTCCATCTGGAGAGCGGTGGGCTTGTCAAATTCAACGTGGACGCTCTTGCCGCGGAATATCTCAACCAGCTTCTTGTACTTTACGTGCTTGCCCGTGTAAACGGTTGAGAAAACGCTGAGCACCTTTACACGCGAACCGCCGTGAAATACCAGAACCGACAGCTCGTCGCTGCTTCTGTCCTGGTCGGGAGTTACCATCATGCCGCCGCCGTAATATCTGCCCTTCATGGTGGACACCAGCCACACGTCGTCGAATTCGTGCGTGACACCGTCAATCACCACCCTCGCGTGCGGCATCTTGTATCCGCCGCCGAGGATGAGCTTTATTGCCGCCGCCGTATAGCTTGCTTTTTTATTGGATCTCTTTTTCTGCTCCTCTACCTCACGGCACACCTCGCCGTCAAGTCCGAAGCCCGTGCCGTTGATGAATTTCGCCTTGATATCCTTGTACTCAACAGTGGGAAGATTTTTGAGATACTGTCTTATATCAATAAGCTGCTCGACCTTGTCCGTCTCGTTTTCGTTTATATCGCGGACGAAGTCGTTACCCGTGCCCGACTTGAGAACGCAAACGGGACAAGGAAATTCAAATCCGTACGTATTGGTCGCAAAGCGGCTTATCGTTCCGTCGCCGCCGCATAGAAGAACCTTATCCTCTGCCGTCAGCTTGGGTAAAAGCTCACGCACATCACTCGTCAGAAGGTTGACGCTTGTGACGTTTGATTGGCTCTTGCCCTTGAGTATCACGTTGATGTCGTTGTGATCGTTGTTAGATCTGGGGTTGTAGAGAAGGTAGATCATTTATTGCTTCCTCTTCTTATCAATTATTTTTCTTCGTGTTCCTTTTGAGACTTCAACTGTTCAAGCTCGGCGGTGAGTGCCTTGAGCTTGTTCTGAATTTTTGCAAGCTCCTGCGCCACGGGGTCGGGGATATTGACCTGGTCGAGGTCCTGCACGGGCTTTCCGTGTCTGCGGACCACCTTTGCGGGAATACCCACCGCAGTGCTGTTCTCGGGAACCTCCTTGAGAACTACCGCGTTTGCCGCGACCTTGCTGTTGTCACTTATCTTTATGGGTCCGAGCACCTTCGCGCCCGCGCCGACCATGACGTTATTTCCGAGCGTGGGGTGACGCTTTCCGATATCCTTACCCGTACCGCCGAGAGTTACGCCCTGATAGAGCGTGCAGTTGTCGCCAATCTCCGCCGTCTCACCGATAACCACGCCCATGCCGTGGTCTATAAACAGACCCTTGCCTATCGTAGCACCCGGGTGTATCTCAATGCCCGTAAAGAAGCGCGCAAGCTGGCTCACCGCCCTCGCGGACAGATAATGCCTGCTCAGATAAAGCTTGTGAGATATGCGGTACGCAAGTATTGCGTGAACGCCCGAATAAAGCAGCACGACCTCGACCGTGCCCTTTGCCGCGGGGTCTCGCTCCTTTACTGCCGCAACGTCGTATTTAATTTCCTTGATCAGCGTTTTGAGCGACTGCGGAACAAGCTCCGAGATAAAGACCTTGCCGCATTTTATCTTGCCGTACATAGTAAGCTCCTCCCTTCAAAGAGGCTCGGGAACA
The DNA here is from genome assembly GCA_017453005.1 of Clostridia bacterium. Lineage (GTDB taxonomy): Bacteria > Bacillota > Clostridia > Oscillospirales > CAG-272 > SVTX01. Next base: position 6,904 of record JAFTKY010000063.1, read on the forward strand.
AAAAACACTCCCCTATTTACAATATTATATCACAAATAAATTCATTCGTCAATAAGAAAAAAAGACATATTTCGGCAAAAAGCTCAAATAAATATCCACGGACGATGATAGCCTTCCCCACAGGGGAAGGCTAACTCCGTTAGTGGTGCATGAGGATGATATGCAATCGAATTTTGATTGTGAGAAGGTTGCCTGTGTTGCGAGCATCCTCATCCGTCTTTGCCTGCGGCAAATCCACCTTCCCCTGCCTTGGGGAAGGCTAAATCTCGCCGTAACGGAATGGGTGCTCGATTATCCGTAGGGGAGTGCCTTGGTGCTCCCGTGAAATAATCGGTTATTGATTA
>JAFTKY010000064.1 GCA_017453005.1 Clostridia bacterium
CAGAGCCGAGTCACCCTCAACTATATAGAGCTCGCGGACGTTGGGGTCCTTTGAACGGCAGTTGACGAACTTTTCAACTCTGTTTACTACGTTATCTACCTTGCCCGAGAGCTTCTTTTTGATGTCGATTCGCGTGGATTCCGCGGTCTCTCGGCTACGCTTATTGACGAGCACCTGAGACGCCATAATGTCCGCCTCCATGGGATGCTCGGTGAAGAATATCTCGAGATTTTTACGCAAAAATTCGTTCATCGCCTCGTAAATGAAGCTGTTGGTTATCGCCTTCTTGGTCTGATTTTCGTAGGACGTTATCGTAGAAAAGCTGTTACTGATGTAAACGAGGCAGTCCGCAACGTCGGCAAAGGTTATTTTCGCCTCGTTTTTGTTGTATCTGCCCGTGCTCTTGAGGTATTTGTCAATAGCAAACGTGAACGCGCTCTTGACTGCGCGGTCGGGCGAGCCGCCGTGCTCAAGGTAGCTTGAGTTGTGGTAATATTCGAGTCTGCTCACCGTGTTGGAGATGCAGAACGAGAAATCGGAAATAAGCTTATATTCGGGTCTGTCCTCGGCGTCGCGTCCGCGCGTTTCAAGGTGCCAGAGCACGGGCTCGGTCTTTGCCGAATCTCCCACAAGCTCGCGGATATAGTCGGAAATACCGTTTTCGTAAAAATATTTTTCATCGGTGAAGCTGCCGTCCTCAAGCTCCTCGTGGAGCACGAAGGAAATGCCCGCGTTGACGACAGCCTGACGGCGCAGAATATCGCGGATGTGGTCTGCGGGGATGTTTATGTCCGCAAAGACCTCCTTGTCGGGACGCCAATGAATGACCGTTCCCGTGCGCTTTTCGCGTCTTTCGAGCGGTCTTTCCTCAAGTATTCCCGTGACGGGATTACCCTTTTTAAAGGAGATGTGGCGCTCAAACGCTCCGTCATAGGAGTAGACCTCCATAAATTCCGCGGTGTACTGCGTAGCGCACGCGCCGAGACCGTTAAGACCGAGGGAAAGCTCGTACGCCGAGCCCTCGCCGTTGTTATCGTATTTACCGCCCGCGTAAAGCTCGCAGTAAATAAGGTCCCAGTTCCAGCGCTCCTCCTTCTGGTTGTAGCCGAGGGGGACGCCTCGTCCGTGGTCGTCAACCTTTATGCTTTTGTCCTTATAAAGCGTCGTTATTATCTCGTTTCCGTGACCCTCGCGCGCCTCGTCAACAGAGTTGGAAAGTATCTCAAAATACGAATGCTCACAGCCCTCAAGTCCGTCAGAGCCGAAAATTACTCCCGGTCTTTTTCTGACTCGGTCCGCGCCCTTCAAAGCGCTTATACTCTGGTCGCCGTAGCCCGTTGCCTTAGCCGAATTTTTAATATCTGCCATTCGGTCGTCTCCTTTGTGTATGTCTATGATAAGGTCAATATTTCACCAAATATCATTATAACAGAAATTTTTGCGTTTGAAAAGGGTATTTTGAGGATTTTTTGAAAATTTTTTGTGATTGTACTTGAAAGATGGGAATAAATATTATATAATATAATAAGTGTCGTCCGCGCGGGGCTTGTGCGCGGATATAATATGGAGGCAAGACAGTGAATACAAGTTCCAGGCTTTTTCAGGATGTAAAAAACTCTGTATGTCACGTTCTCGGCTTTGGAAAATCCAACCGTCCTCTGGTTGAATTTCTTATAAAGCACGGCGCGTGCGTAAAGGTTCACGATAAAAATACGGAAATACTCAATGAAGATATAGCCCGCGAGTACGCGTCGCAGGGTGTTGAATTTATACTTGGCGAGAGCTACCTTTCGGGGATTGACGGCGGTGTCATCTTCCGCTCTCCGGGATTTCGTCCCGACCTGCCCGAGATAGCGACGGCTGTACGTAACGGTGCAATTCTTACAAGCGAAATGGAGCTTTTCTTTGAGCTGACGGATGCAAAAATCTTCGGAATTACGGGCTCGGACGGAAAGACCACGACGACGACCTTGACGTATATGTTCCTTGACGCCGAGTGTAAAAAACGCGGCAGGGGACGCGCGTACGTCGGCGGAAATATCGGAGTGCCGTTGCTTCCGCTTGCAGAGCAGATGACAAAGGACGATTTTGCGGTGGTGGAGCTTTCCTCCTTCCAGCTTATGACCATGCGACGCTCACCAAGTCGCGCGATAATTACGAATATCTCCCCAAATCACCTTGACTGGCACAAGGGAGGATACGACGAGTACATATCATCCAAGCTCAATATCTGCATGCACAAGCCCGCGTCGATGCTCGTAACCAACGCGGAGTGCGAGGTGACCGCGGAGATAGCGAGAAACAGCGATTTGCCGATTACGTATTTTTCGTCAAAGAAAAGCTCGTACGACGCGATAGTCCCCCCCTACAAGAGAGGCTGCAAGGCGATATACGAAAAGGGCGGGGCAGTAGTGCTTGAGAGCGAATACGGCGGACGCGAGAAAATTCTCTCGGTGTCCGAGATAAAGCTCCCCGGCAGACACAACCTTGAAAATTATATGGCGGCGATAGCCATAACCGACGGCTACGTATCCCGAGAGCTTATTCCTCCCATCGCGCGCGAGTTTGGCGGCGTTGAGCACCGTCTTGAGCTTGTGCGGGAGCTTGACGGAGTAAGGTATTATAACAGCTCGATCGACTCAAGTCCCTCGCGTACGCACGCGGCACTTTCGGCGCTTGGCTGTAAGCCCGTAATAATCTGCGGCGGCAAGGACAAGGGCATTCCGTTTGATGGACTTGCGCGTGACCTTTGCAGCTCGGTCAAGGCTGTCGTGCTCACGGGTATGACCGCAACCACCATAAAGGGCGAAATTGAAAAATGCCCCGAATACGATCCCGAAAAGCTGCCCGTCACGCTCGTGCCCGACTTTGCGGACGCGGTGAGAACGGCGAGGGATATAGCAACAGCGGGCGACGTCGTGCTCCTGTCACCCGCCTGCACAAGCTTTGACGCCTTCAAAAACTTTGAGGAGCGCGGAAATTACTTCAAAAAGATCGTAAACGAATTTGAATAAACGCACGGCGGGATTGCTTTTGCCAAGCGGAAAAGGAAAGGATATATAAATGGAACTTAAAGAGCTTATAATCTCGCTCTCGTCGCTCATGTCCGTGACGGGAAACGAGAGCTACAGCGCGGACAAACTGAAGAGCCTTATCGGTGACGTGTTTGACGAGTGCTATACGGACAAAATAGGCAACCACATTTTCGTAAAGAGATGCGGCAGAGAAAATGCGCCTAAAATTATGATAGACTGTCACTTTGACGAGATAGGCATGATAGTGTCGGACATTTGTGAGGGCGGATTTTTGAAGATCGCAAATATCGGCGGAGTTGACGCAAAAATTCTCCAGTCGGCAGAGGTAACGGTTTACGGCAGCCGCGAGATATACGGCGTTATATCCTCGACCCCTCCCCACCTCTCAAAGCCCGGCAGTGCGGACAAGGCAAAGGAAATTGGCGCGCTCATGATAGATACGGGACTTTCCAAGGAGGAGCTTGAAGAGATCTGCACTATCGGTACACCCATAGGCTTCAAGCCTAAGTACACCGAGCTTCTCGGCGGCAGGATTGCGGGCAAGGCGTTTGACGATAAGGCTTGCGGTGCTTGTGCGGTCTACGCGCTCTCAAAGCTTTCCGCAGATGAGCTTGCGGGAGACGTATATTTTGCGTTTACCACCCGTGAGGAGGTCGGCGGCTTCGGTGCGGCAACCTCGGCTTACGGAATTGATCCCGACTATGCGCTCGTTATGGACGTAACCAATTCCTGGGTTCCCGGCGTAGAGGGCAGAAAGTGGAGCATTATCGGAAGCGGAGTTGCTATTTCGGTGTCCGCGGTGACGAGCAGAAGGCTCACTAAAATGACACGCGCCATTTGTGACGAAAAGAAAATAAAGTACACGCTTCACGCAGAGCCCGGCAACACGGGAACCGACGCAAACAGAACGGGTATAACGCTTGGCGGTATACCTACCGTGCTTTGCAGTCTGCCTCTGCGTAATATGCACACCTCAAACGAGGTATTATCACTTGACGACGCACACGCGCTCGCAGACCTGACGCGCGAGATAGTGACGTCTGAGGAAATTGCGGAGGTGTTCAAAAGATGAAATACAGTAATTTTGAACTTCTTGAAAAATTAAGCCTCATTTTCGGCCCTTCGGGATGCGAGGACGAGGTCGCGGATTTTATAATCTCGCAGATAGAGGGAGACTGTAACTGTTACACTCGCGACAGAGTTGGAAATATCATAGCAAAAATTTCGGGCAGAGGAATTGAGTACAACGCCGACTCTCCCAAAAAGGTAATGATATGCGCCCACATGGACGAGGTCGGAATTATGGTGTCCGATATAACCGAGGAGGGCTATCTTAAATTCGCCACGGTAGGCGGCATTTCCCCCACGGTGCTCCTTGACAAAAAGGTGATACTCGGTGAGGGTGACAAAAAGATAAACGGAGTTATCTCCTCAAAGGCTATACACATGCAGAGCCCCGAGGAAAGAGCAAAGGTAACGCCTATAAGAGAGATGTATATTGACATCGGTGCATCGAGTGAGGCACAGGCAAGAGAGCACGTTGAGGTGGGTACCGTCGGCGTGTTTGACTCGGACTTCGTCCGCTTCGGCACAGAGGACAAGCTTATCAAGGGCAAGGCGCTTGACGACAGACTTGGCTGTGCGATAATGATAGATATAATGAGAGAGCTTCACGGCAGCGGCAAGGGACTTGAATATGACGTTTACTTTGCGTTTACCTGCTGCGAGGAGATAGGCATTTCGGGTGCCGTTGTTGCGGCAAATACCGTAAAGCCCGACGTAGCGATAGTCCTCGAGTCTACGGCGGTCGCGGACATCTGCGGAGTTCCCGAGGCATCCCGCGTTGCGACCCTCGGTGAGGGCGGTGCGATATCCCTTATGGACAGAAGCACCATTTACGACAGAAATATCGTTGAGATAGCACTCTCCGTAGCGGAGGTCAAGGGCATCAAGGCGCAGATAAAGAAATATATCTCGGGCGGAAACGATTCCGCAAATATTCAGAGAAGCGGCAAGGGAGTAAAGGTTCTGTCACTCTCCGCACCGTCAAGATATATTCACAGCGCGTCAAACGTTATTCACGCGGACGATTTTGAGTCCATGCACAAATTAGTCTACGCACTCGTTGCGGGCGGCAAGCTCTAATGAAAGGAAATAAATAAAATGCTTAATACATTGAAATCAATCAACTCCTGCTCGGGCGTATCGGGCAGAGAGCATAACGTACAGAATAAAATACTCACCTATATCGCGCCCCTTACCGACAAGGTATGGGAGGACGCTATGGGCAACCTCATTGCCGTAAAGTGCGGAAGCGGCGAGAATAAAAAGAAGATAATGCTCTGCGCTCACGCTGACGAGATAGGCTTTATCGTTACTCATATTGACGACAAAGGCTTTATCCGCACAAGCCCCATCGGCGGCATAAACTTTGTTGCCGCATCCTTCGGATACGTTGTTTCCGAGAGCGGTGTCAAGGGCGTTATGGTTCCCGAGGCAGGCACGAAGGCGGGCGACATAGCCGCTGACAAGGTCTACATCGACATCGGAGCAAAGGACAAAAAGGAGGCGGAGAAGAGGGTACAGATAGGCGATACCTTCCACCTTGAGTCCAACGTAACGAGAATTGGCAAAAAGATATGCGGCAGACCCATGGACGACCGTATCGGATGCGTTGCGCTTATTGAGATAGCAAGAAAAATGTCCGAGGGCGGCTGCAAGAACGATATTTATTTCTGCTTCTCCGTTCAGGAGGAGGTCGGAGTTCGCGGCTCAAAGACTGCGGCGTTCGGCATCGAGCCCGATTATGCGATAGTTTACGACGTAACGGGCACGGGAGACGTTCCCGGTGCCAAGCCCATGGCTTGCTCCGTCGGCGGCGGTGCGGCTATAAAGATAAAGGACAGCTCCGTCATCTGCGACAGAGAGACCACGCAGAAGCTCATGGCTCTGGCTAAGGAAAACGATATAAAGTACCAGTGGGAGATACTCACCTACGGCGGTACGGATACCTCGTCCATCCAGATGTCCCGCGCGGGCTGCAAGGCGGTAGCGCTCTCTATTCCCACGCGCTATATCCACACGGGCGTTGAGATGATAGATATGAACGACGTGTCTGCTTGCGTTGACCTGACGCTTGCATTTGACGCGGCTATTGAGGCGTAAGGACATGAATTTCTCACAGAAAATACTTGAGCTTTGCAGAAATGCAGAGCGCGATCTTGCACCCATTTTTGCGAAAATTGACGAAACCTCGTTTTACAACACGGACAAAATAATGGACGCCTTCCGTGAAAACAGAGTTGCTACGGCTATGTTCGATTCGACGAGCGGCTACGGCTACGATGACCGCGGACGAGACACGCTTGACAGGATCTGGGCAGAGGTCATGGGTGCTGAGGCGGCGTTCGTCCGTCACAATATCGTAAACGGTACGCAGGCACTCACCATAGGACTTTTCGGACTTTTGCGCCCGGGCGACCTTATGGTCTCCGTCGCAGGCAAGCCCTACGATACTCTTGAGGAGGTCATAGGAATTGCGGGCGAGGCAGGGAATGGCTCGCTTGCGGATTTTGGAGTTAAATACGCACAGATAGAGCTTATTGACGAGAAAACTCTTGATTTTTGCGCGATAGAGAATGTCTTGCGCCAAAATATCGACGAGGGCAAGCCCGTAAAGGTGATATTCGTTCAGCGTTCAAAGGGATATCTTAACAGACGTACGCTGACCGTTGCCGAGATAGGCGAGCTTGTAAAGCTTGTAAAGGGCATCTCGCCCGAGACCTACGTTGTAGTTGACAACTGCTACGGCGAATTTACCGAAAAATACGAGCCCACGCACGTCGGCGCGGATATGATAATCGGCTCGCTCATAAAAAATCCCGGCGGCGGCATGGCTGAAACGGGCGGTTATATCGCGGGTACGGCGCGCGCAGTTGAGCTTGCGTCCTACAGACTTACCTCCGTCGGCTGCGGACTTGAGGTCGGCGCAACCATGGGACAGAACAAGAGCCTTTACAAGGGACTTTTCTACGCGCCCCACACCACCGCGCAGGCACTCAAAACGGCACATCTCGCGGCACATATATTCGGTGCGATGGGATACAAGGTCGCGCCCACATGGGACGAGGAGCGCTCTGACATAATACAGACTGTTATTACCGAATCCCCCGACCTGCTTTGCGCGTTCTGCAGAGGCATACAGAAGGGCTCGCCCGTTGACTCGTACGTTACCCCCGAGCCGTGGGAGATGCCCGGATACACAAGTCAGGTCATTATGGCGGCGGGAGCGTTCACGCAGGGCTCGTCCATCGAGCTTTCGGCAGACGGTCCTATGCGCCCGCCCTATACGGTGTATTTCCAGGGCGGACTGACGTATGAGAGCGGAAAGATAGGAATTATGTCCGCGGCGCAGTCGATACTTGAATTTACGGAAAAAAACTAAACGGAGTATTATTGTGAAAAGAAAAGTTAAATTTTTATTGGTCGTACTTGTCATTTCTATAATATCCTCATGCTTTGTCGCATGCTCAAAAAACGAGATCCCCGACGGCTATCAGCTGATCGCAAGGGAGGGGGACACCTTCCGTCTCTACGTTCCCACGCAGGGCTGGATGCCCAACGTGTCGGGCGGTACTACGAGCGCGTATTACTCGGTATCAAGTGAGGCGACGGGTATGCCCGCGGCGTCCGTGAGCGTCTATACGCCCGACGATGCGGCAGGCTGTGCGTCTGCCGACGCGTATTGGGAGATAGCCGAGCAAAAGCTCAAGGCAGAGCTTGACGGCTATACGTATATTGAGGACGAGAGCGGTACTACCGTGCTTGGCGGTGAAACGGCAAAAAAATGTGTATTTACCGCGCAGATGAACACGGGCGTTGATAATTCGGGAGCGACCGTGCCCGTCAAATATAAGTTCATGCAGCTTATTGCCGAGCATAACGGTAAAATATACATTCTTCAGTTCTCCGCACCCGAGGCAGAGTACGCCGCAAGAGTTGAGGTCATGAACGGAAATGCCGAGAACGACGACCTTGGAATTATCGGCTATTTCAAGTTCTCGGAGGCGTACGTCGGGGGAGACGGTAAAAAGTATGACAAGGTGGACGGGATAAACGGCATGAAGCTTGCATCGTCCAAGGAAAGACCCTACGTATTCTACACGGTAGAGACGTGGAAGGTCGACGAGAGTGCGAGCATAACCACGGTCTATGCAGAGGATAAGTCCAACGTCACGGTTCAGTACATAATGCCCGACGAAAAGGAACATTCTGTCGAGAAATATTGGCAGACAAGTCTCCTGACGTATAAGAACGTGCTGTCCGAGCTTGTTGAGGGACAGCCCGAGGAAAAGACTATTAGCGGTATTGAGGGCGGACTTGTCGGCACGTTTTCAGGTAAAAGAGGCGGTGTTGAGTACAAATTCAAGCAGGCAATAGTTCTCAAGGGCGAGGTGTACTACGTAATCACGTATACGGCAACTGCGGAAAACTACGAGGCTCATCTTTCCGACGTGGATAAAATGATAGAGCATTTCAGTATAAAATAAAGGATCTTTATAATGATTTATTTGGATAACAGCGCGACGACCGCACTTTGTGATGCGGCGAAGAAGAAAATAGCGGAATGTCTTGACTGCTATGGAAATCCCTCGTCAAGACACACCCTCGGGCTTGATTCAAAAAAGCTCGTGGACGAGGCAAGGGTGAGCGTTGCGTTATCCCTCGGACTTAAAAGGGGAGACGCGCAGAGCATAATTTTTACGTCCTGCGGAACTGAGGCGAACAATCTCGCCATCCTCGGCAGCGCATACGCGAAGGATAAGCGGCGCGCAAATAAGATAATTACAACGAATTCCGAGCATCCGTCGGTTGAAAACGTCATGCAAAGGCTTGAGCGCGACGGCTTTGATGTGGTAAGACTGTCAACTCGCGGCGGCGAGCTTGACGTTGAAAAATTTGAGCAGGAAATGGACTCGTCGGTGCTTTTTGTGTCCGTCATGGCGGTCAACAACGAGACGGGCGCCTGCTACGACGTAAAAAAGCTGTTTGCCGAGGCAAAGAGAAGAAATCCCGACGTCATCACGCATTGTGACGCGGTTCAGGGATATCTCAAGCTCGATATTTGCCCGCAGAAAATGGGTGCGGATTTGTATAGCGTCAGCGCGCACAAGATCCACGGCCCGAAGGGCGTGGGCGCACTTTATATATCGCCCGATATGGTAAAGACGAAAAAAATCATTCCATATATTATAGGCGGCGGTCAGGAGAGCGGATTCCGCTCGGGAACCGAAAATCTGCTCGGTATCGTCGGCTTTGGTGCGGCGGCGCGCGAGGGCTTTGAGAATTTTTCACAGAACAGAGAAAAGCTGATTTCCTTGCGTAAGCTCTGTGAGGAGGAGGTCACGCGTGCGGGTGCTGTTGTAAATACGCCGTGCGGTGAGCGTGCGCCTCATATCGTCAGTATAAGACTGCCGAAAATAAAGAGCGAGACTATGCTCAATTTCTTGTCAGCAAAGGGAATATGCGTGTCGGCAGGCTCGGCGTGCTCGTCACATTCGCAGAGTGTTTCGGGCACTCTTGTGGATTTTGGGCTTGCAAGGGACGAGGCGGATTCTACGATAAGAGTAAGTCTCGGTATTTACAACACCGAGGAGGATATCAAGACGTTTGGTGCTGTCCTGAAGGACGGAATTGATATGCTCGTGCGCTTTAAAAGATTATATTAAAAAAAGCATTTTTCGTTTTCGGAAAGTGCTTTTTTGGTGCGTTTTATATCAAATAAAAAATAAAAAATTTTTCAATAAAGGTATTGACAAACAAAATCGACTGTGATATAATAGACAAGTCGCAAGGCAAAAGGTATGATTTTGGAAGCATAGCTCAGTTGGGAGAGCATCTGCCTTACAAGCAGAGGGTCATATGTTCGAGCCCTATTGTTTCCACCACACAGTTTATCTTCACGTAGGGAGATAAACCAATTCATTTCGCTTGCGAAATGGTTAAATCTGTCGCGGACGCGACAGATTAAGGCCCGGTAGTTCAGTTGGTTAGAACGCTAGC
>JAFTKY010000065.1 GCA_017453005.1 Clostridia bacterium
ATATTATTTTATCCTTCTGCACTCGATATAGTATCTCTTGTCCTCTGCGTGTCCCATGGAAAAGGTCTTTCGGGGGAGCGCGCCGTCACAAATTACCGTGCGGAAGAGCTGATTTTTCTCCATTCCGCCAAAGGTAAGCCCCACGGCGTTCTCCCTTTGTGCCAGGGCGTAGGTAGAAGCCAAGCCGTGAATATAGTCAACCTCAGCACCCTTATGCGTCTTTAAATATTCGTCGATAAACTGCTGAACGCTGCCCACGGTAAGCTGACTTTCGGGAGATTTTATAACTATCTCGCCGCGTACGTCGCCGTAAATATATTCAACTCTCTGCACCGTGTCACACGCGCCGCAGAGATTTTTCGCATATTCCTCAAGGTCATGGACAAATGCCTCGGGCTGAACGCCGAACATAACTCTGTATATAGGCTCAAATTCAAGCGCGTCGTCATGAAGATTTACTATCTCGCAGAGCGCGTATCTTGCGGGGTGGGACTTCGCCGCCTCGCCTATCTCTGCCTTTATCTCCTCGTAAAGTGCCTTCGCCGTCGCAAGAGAATGGTTGCCGTCACCCATAGCGAAAAGCAGAGGGGCGCAGTTTATGCCGTATTTTTCAAGCATCATCTCGCGCGAGGCAAGTCCCGCGAGCGCGGCATTTATTGCATCGATGTCATTTTCGGGAATAAATTTACCCGTAACGTGACCGCCGCCGAGCATAAGGTCAAAATCGTACGCAGTCTTATAGTCCGCGGACTTTTTGCATATAGGCTCAATGACGGTTTTCTGCTCGTCGTCAATGAGTATCATGATGTGAGGAAGCTCAATCTCGGCGTTTCGTCTTATTCTTACTCTCGGAGGAATTCTGTCAAGCACAGTTCCCTCCGTCGCGCGGATGAGCGACTCCGAGCCCTTTGCATAGTCATAATCCTCAAGGTCGACCGCGCCAACTATACCGCGGCGCACCTTGCCGTCCGACTGAACTCTCTCAAGATATATCATGGTGTTCTTGTGGCATACGAGAACGTCCGACAGATACTCTCTCATGGTCTGATTTATTCTGTCAATTCTCTGCTCGGTCTCGGACAGATACGCCTCGGGAAGAATGACGTTGAGCGCGGAGGGAGAATTCTTCGCCACCTCTGCTGCCCTTTCCCAATACTCGGGCTCACTTGTGAACTGGTCGCAGGCAACCGTTGCCCACGCGCGTCCGTCTACCTTATCAAAGTCGGGCAGATAAATATCTGCGGGATATAAAAATCTTGCCATATCCGTCCTCCGTGTTACAGCTTAAAAATCTTTATGGATTTGACGGCACTGCCGTCAGTATGCTCTCCTACCTCACCGAGCGCGAAAAACTCGCCGCTCTGCGTACACACGCGCACGCGCGCCCCGAGGTCAAGGCTCGTCTTTATTTTCTTTTGATATATGGGGCAGCCGTCCCTGAAAAGCTTTTCAAAAAAGGGCGACAGACTAATTTTGGGGATATCGTAAAACAAGCCCTCAACGTCGCGCAGCTGCGCCATTCTGCCATTTTCGTCCATAGCCTCAAGCTCTTCTATAGTGGAGGTTTGCGACAGCAAAACTCCACACGCTTCGTCGCGCCGCAGGGTCGCCATAACTCCGCCGCAGCCGAGCCTTTTTCCTATGTCCGCGCAAAGCGTACGGATATACGTGCCTCCCGAGCAGGTGACGGTGAGTGTAAAATCACTCGCCCTGTCCGTCGGCTTGCAGGAAATGTCAAGCACCTCAACCTCGCGTGCCTGCCGCTCAACGGTAACGCCGCGGCGCGCTAAATCGTAGAGCTTCTGACCGTTCACCTTGAGTGCCGAATACATGGGAGGCGTCTGCATTATTTTGCCGCGAAAGCCTTCGCAGACCGCCGCTACCTCGCCGTACGCGGGCAATTCACCCTCATATTTTTCAAGCACCTCGCCCGTAATATCCTCGGTGTCGGTTACAAGACCGAGCCTGAGGGTTGCCGTGTAGGTCTTTCTGTCGGACGAGATATACTCGCAAGCCTTCGCCGCGCGTCCGACAAGGACAATAAGCACGCCCTCCGCAAGCGGGTCAAGCGTTCCCGCGTGGCCTACGCGCTTTGTGTTATATAGCCTTCTTATTTTATTGACAACGTCATGCGACGAGACCCCTACGGGCTTGTTTACCGCAAGTATTCCGCCCGGGAGATTGTCAATTTCGGTATGCTTTACAGCCATCAGTTAAACCTCGCAATTACCGAGCAGATGGAAAATCCCTTTTCGGAGAAGTTCTTTTCGTACTCGGTCATGACGTTGGTCGCCGCGCGCTCGGAATTGTGAAGGTCGCGCGTCTGCCAGAGTATCTCAAGCCCGAAAGCCTCAAATTCCTCAAGCGTAAAGTCAAAAAGTCCCGCGTTATCCGTCTTGAATATCAGCACGCCGCCCTCCTTCAAAAGATTTTTGTATCTTGCAAGAAAGCCTCTGTGGGTAAGACGGCGCTTGGCGTGTCCCGCCTTGGGCCACGGGTCGCTGAAATTGAGGTATATTCTGTCAAGGCTGTGAGGCGGAAACCACTCCTCAAGCTCTGCCGCGTCTCCGATTATAAAGCGGAGATTGTCGGGACGGGTCTCCCTGCACGCCATAGCCTTTTCAAGCGCGATACAGCACACGTCGGGGACTTTTTCCATGGATATGAGGTTTATATCATGCTCCGCCGCCGCAGTTCCTACCGCAAAGTTGCCCTTTCCGCAGCCGATTTCAAGACAAAGCAGCTTGTCCTTGTCGGCAAACGGCGCATAGGGGTCGTCCTTGAGCGACACGGGATTTTCTATAAGTATTTCGGCACACGCCGCAATTCTCTCCGCGCCGTGCTTCTTTTTTCTCATTCTCATACGTTAAATCTAAAGAGAACAATGTCTCCGTCCTTCATTACGTATTCCTTACCCTCGGAACGCACAAGTCCCGCTTCCTTTGCCGCAACCATATTGCCGCAAGAGACGAGGTCGTCAAACGCGATGACCTCCGCGCGAATAAATCCGCGCTCGAAGTCGCTGTGTATCTTGCCCGCCGCTTGGGGAGCCTTCGTGCCGCGCGTGATAGTCCACGCCCTTACCTCCTCGGGGCCTGCCGTGAGGTAGCTTATAAGTCCGAGCAAGGAGTAGGACGCCTTGATAAGCTTGTCAAGACCGCTCTCCGAGATGCCCATGTCTTCAAGGAACATAGCCTTTTCGTCCGCGTCAAGCTCGGCTATCTCCGCCTCAATGCCCGCGCAGACTGCGATAAGCTCAGAGTTCTCGCTTGCCGCAAAGTCCTTGACCGCCATGTATGCGGGGTTGTCCGTGGGCTCGCTTGACGCATCGTCCTCGCTGACGTTTGCCACGTAAATTACGGGCTTCATGGTGAGCAGAGGGGTGTCGTAGAGACACGCCTGCTCGTCCTCGGTCAGCGTCATCGTGCGCGCGCACTTGCCGCTCTCAAGGGTTGCGTAAATGCGCTCGAAAAGCTCAAGCTCGCCGGCGAGCGTTTTGTCGCCCTTCATAGCCTTCTTGGTTCTGTCAATACGCCTCTCGACCATTTCCATGTCCGAGAATATAAGCTCCATGTTTATCGTCTCAATGTCGCGGAGAGGATTGACGCTTCCCTCCACGTGAATGATGTTATCGTCCTCAAAGCAACGGACGACGTGAATTATCGCGTCACACTCGCGGATATTTGACAAGAACTTGTTTCCAAGTCCCTCGCCCTGCGCCGCGCCCTTAACAAGACCCGCAATGTCCACGAACTGAATTATCGCGGGCGTGTACTTTTTGGGGTCGTACATCTTCGCCAAAACGTCAAGACGGCTGTCGGGTACTGTGACCACGCCCACGTTTGGCTCTATCGTCGCGAAGGGGTAGTTTGCCGACAGCGCCCCCGCGTTTGTCAATGCGTTAAAAAGTGTCGATTTTCCCACGTTGGGAAGTCCAACGATACCAAGTTTCATTTTTATCTATTCTCCTTTGATTTTTCCTTATTTTACAAGGGTTTTCGCACTTTGGCGTATTGGCTCTACTCCATTTTTACGCCATTTTCGCATTGATTTGCATAGATTTTTATGCGTAAACCCCGTTTTGCTGAAATTGTCTTACAGCTTGATCTAAGGAATCGGTTGTTACGTGAACGTACCGATCCATAGTTGTTTTGATACTGGCGTGTCCCAGTAGTTTTTGCAGCACCTTGGGCTGCATACCGCTTTCGATTGCCCGCGTGGCGTATGTATGGCGTAAAGCGTGCATACAAAAGCGTTCGATCCCTGCTTCGTCGCAGAGCTTGTAGAGGTGGGTATCATAAGAACTGTTTTTGGCGGGTGCGCCGGTACGATAGTTGATGAACACAAGATCTCGCATCACAAGCTTGGAGGTTACTCCCGTTCGCCTGTCCATATATTCCAGAGGTTCAGACAGTATAGGAGCTTCTTTTCTGCCCTCACGA
>JAFTKY010000066.1 GCA_017453005.1 Clostridia bacterium
ACGACGAAAACAAGCTTATCTCCCGCACTCTCACACTCGTCTATATAATGGATTATTCTGTCGCGTAGATTTACGTCTATGGGAACAGACATATCTCCAACTCTGAGATGCTTGCAATTAAGGATTATTTTTTCGTTCGGTGTAACGGATAAGCGGACGTTTGTCCCCGCCGTCTGTGCAAAGGCGGAATCAGCGTCCTCAATATAATACAGCGAGCTGATACGAAGGTCTGCGCCCTCCCTGTCATAGCCTACCTGTGTCATAAAGGAATCAAGGGCTGTCGCGTATTCACGAACCTGTGAATTTTCTCTGTTTTTTATGACCTTGAGATAGGTATATATATACTCGCAAAGGCGGTGCGTACGGTCGGGCTTTGCCTCTATCATGCTTGTGTCAAGCCTTCTGCCCGCCAAGAACAGACTTGATATATGAAGCTCGCCGTCGGTAAGTCCTGCTCTGCCGAGAAGGAGAATATCGGAAAATCCCGTGAGTATGTCAAAGACCTTGTTGTTTTTTATAACGGTATTCTTCGGGAGCTTCTTTGCAGCTATGTAAAAGAATGCCTTGCTCCATATATCCACAAGGCTTGCGGATATATACAGCATACTTGATATCGCGAGAAGGAATATGGTATAAAAGCTCTGTGAGCGCAGAGTAAACATACCTATAACGGTAACGGTCAAAAGCAGAGCCGCCGCAAAAATACATATTTTCTGCACCCATGATAGAAGCTTGCTTATGCCGAGCGGACGCTTTATATCTCCCGTCATTTCGCCATTGTGTAAATGCGTTGCAAGAAGAGTATCCTCGGCAACCGAAACGGCTATTGCCCGTCCGCTGCCCGACACGATTACGCTTCCCGCAAGAATGATATTCTGTGCGTCCCTGAGCGTGACGGCGGTATCCGACCCGTAGACTTTTTGCGAATTTTTCACAGTCCGTCTGCGAAGAAGCTTTTTATTGCTTTCGTCATAAAGAAACTCGTCAACGGTAAGAGCGTTATCCTCAACAAGTCTTGCATCACTTGGGATAACGTCGCCCGCAGAGAGCAGGATGACGTCACCGACGGCTATATTTCTGCTGTCGGTATATTTAACTACCCCCGAGCGCAAAAGCTTTACCGTGGGGTTAGAATACAGGTCTGCCCTCTCCTTTGCTCTTGTGCTGCGAAGGTTGAGTATTCCCAAGAGGACGCCCTGACATACAAGCAGGGCTATCGCCCACGCGCCGAAATACGTCTCTCCCTTGAAGAAGGCAAACAAAGCGATTGTAAGATACAGCACGTAGGTAATGCCGGCAAAGGGCGAGAAAATAAGCGAGAGTATGTTCCCTCTTTTTTTGCAGTACAGAGGAAGTCTGTTTCTTTTGCCCTCTCTTATCTGTGCGTCTATGCGCTCCTCGGCAATCTCTCGGGAAAGTCCGAGAGAGGCAGAGGTATTCAGTTTTTCTTCAATCTGTTCAATACTGAAGCTGTGCCACCTTTCCATGACTTTCCCTTTCCGTAAATTTAAAATTCAGTTAAAGGCACTCGATTGCAAGCTCGCCGTCACGAACGAAAATCTTCGCGGTGCTTACGCTCTTTTCATAATCCGAGATGATAAGCTCCGCGAGCTTGTCCTCGATGTGCTTTTGTATATATCTTCTCATGTTACGTGCGCCGTACTTCTGTGAATACGACTTTTCGGCAACGTATGCCGCCGCCTCGTCCGTAAAGTCAAGCTTTATGCCCTTATCGGCAAGGAGGTCGGAGAGCTGACCGAGCATGATTTTCGCTATTTGCGCAAAGTCAGCCTTCGTCAGACTGTTAAACGTGATTATCTCGTCAACGCGGTTGATGAACTCGGGACGAAGGAAGGTGGAAAGTGCCTTTTCGGTCTTTTCGTCATTTCCCTTTGTCTCGTCCGGCAAAAAGCCTACAACGCCCGCGCTCTTGTCCGAGCCTGCGTTGGTAGTCATGACTATAACGGTATTCTCAAAATTGACCGTTCTGCCGTGCGCGTCGGTAATTCGTCCATCATCAAGTATTTGCAAGAGAATATTGAGCACGTCGGGATGTGCTTTCTCTATCTCGTCGAAGAGCACGACGGAATAAGGCTTGCGTCTTATCTTCTCGGTGAGCTGTCCCGCATCGTCATAGCCGAGATATCCGGGAGGCGAGCCGATAATACGCGACACGGCGTGCTTCTCCATAAACTCGGACATATCAAGTCTTATAAGGTTTTCGGGCGAGTCAAAGAGGTCTGCCGCGAGGGTCTTTACAAGCTCCGTCTTACCTACACCCGTAGGTCCTGCAAATATAAAGGAGACGGGCTTGCGCTTGTAGGATATTCCCGCTCTGTTTCTCTTAACCGCTCTTGCGACTGCGTCAACTGCATGGTCCTGACCGACAACGTGGGAGCGGAGACGCTCTGCGAGCATATCTATTCTTTTATACTCGTTCTCGGTGATAGACGTTGCGGGCACACCCGTCCATATTTCTATGACCTTTGCAAGATTTTCCTCTGTAAGATATATCTTTTCGTTCTCTGCTTCAAGGTCACGCAAGCGGTTTGAGAGCTTCATTTCCTCGGACTGTATTCTTGCGATAGTCTCGTATCTCTTCTGGCTCTGCGCGTCGTCGTTGGTTATCTCTGCCTCTGCCTGCTCTCTTTGCTGCTTGAGACGGAGCAGCCTGTCGTGAATGTCAAGCGCCTCGTTTATGGACGTGCAGGACAAGGAAAGCTGTGCCGCTGCCTCGTCAAGCAGGTCTATCGCCTTGTCGGGCAGATATCTGTCCGTGATGTATCTCTCGGAGAGAATGACTGCGCGGCGAAGTATGTGCTCGGGAATGTGAATTCTGTGGAACTCCTCGTAATAGTGGCTGAT
>JAFTKY010000067.1 GCA_017453005.1 Clostridia bacterium
GCGACAAGGGCGTAAGAGTTCACCACGTCGTAGAAGACGGCAAGAAGATCCGCGTTTGCAAGTGCGGACACAAGTTTGATTGAGGAGGTAAAGAGTAATGGCAAGACTTAACGATATGTATAAGGCTGAGGTTGCTCCCGCCCTCATGCAGAAATTCGCTTACAGCAGCGTAATGCAGATCCCCAAGTTTGATAAGATCGTTATCAACATCGGTGCGGGTGATGCAAAGGATAACTCCAAGGTTATCGATTCTATCATAAACGACCTTACAATTATTTCCGGTCAGAAGGCAGTTCCCACGTACGCAAAGAAGTCCGTTGCAAACTTCAAGCTCCGTGAAGGTATGAAGATCGGTGCGAAGGTAACACTTCGTGGCGAGAAGATGTACGAGTTCATGGACAGACTTTTCAACTTCGCACTTCCCAGAGTTCGTGACTTCAAGGGTATCAACCCCAACGCTTTCGATGGTCGTGGAAACTACTCCCTCGGTCTCAAGGAACAGCTTATATTCCCTGAAATCGAGTACGATAAGGTTGACAAGATCCGCGGCATGGACATCTGCTTCGTAACAACGGCGCAGACAGACGACGAGGCAAGAGAGCTCCTTAAGCTTATGGGCGCTCCCTTTGCGAAATAATCGGAGGTAAGATAGAATGGCTAAAACAGCAATGATACTCAAGCAGCAGAAGCCCCAGAAGTACTCCACACGTGAGTACAACAGATGTAAGATCTGTGGCCGTCCCCACGCATACATGCGTAAGTACGGTATCTGCCGTATCTGCTTCAGAAATCTCGCGTATAAGGGTGAGATTCCCGGCGTTAAGAAATCGTCTTGGTGATAATTTTGGGCTATAATCGCCGTTTCCGCCACTTAGCTTACGCCTCGTAAGCTTGGCGTGACGGAGAACGACGATTCTATCTCCAAAATTCTCTACCAAGCAAGTTGGTGATAATTTTTGGTTATATCCGCCGTTTCCGCCACTTAGCTTACGCCTCGTAAGCTTGGCGTGACGGAGAACGACGATTCTATCTCCAAAATTCTCTACCAATACAGAGAACGCCAATGAGATGTTAAATCTCAAAACAATGTGAAAACACTCTGAAAAGAGTTTTCAAAATCCTAACTATCGGAAGGAAGTTAAACTTGCGGTGTTGATTCCGGGTTGGACTTAACCGCCGATACGCCGCCACGCAGGGCGTGGCAGCAAGAAAAAAACATAACTTGCATCAGGAGGAAAATTAAAATGCAGATGTCAGACGTAATTGCAGATATGCTCACAAGAATTCGTAACGCTAGCAACGCTAAGCACGCGACTGTGGACATTCCTGCATCCAACATGAAAGAATCCATAGCTAAGATCCTTGTTGAAGAGGGTTACGTAAAGAGCTATGAGATCATTGAAGATGAAAAGCAGGGTACGATCAGAGTTACCCTCAAGTACATCGGCAAGCAGAAGGTAATCAGAGGACTCAAGAGAGTTTCCAAGCCCGGTCTTCGTATCTACGCAGGCTACGAGGATATGCCTAAGGTAATGAACGGTCTCGGAATCGCTATCGTGTCCACATCTAAGGGAATCATGACGGATAAGAAGGCTCGCGCTCTTAAGGTTGGCGGCGAAGTCCTCGCATTCGTATGGTAATTTAACGGGAGGTACTAACTAATGTCAAGAATTGGTAGAATGCCTGTCGAAATACCCGCAGGTGTAACAGCAACTATTAACGGTAACGTTGTAACTGTTAAGGGCCCCAAGGGCACACTTACAGAGACCTTCAGCGAGAGAATGACAATCGCTCTCGAGGGCAATCAGATTATCGTATCTCGTCCCACGGACGAAAAGGAAGACAGAAGCGTACACGGCTTGACCCGTGCTCTTATCCAGAACATGGTAACGGGCGTATCCACTGGCTTCAGAAAGATCCTTATAATCAACGGCGTTGGTTACAAGGCAGTTAAGAAGGGCAAGGAGCTTCACCTTTACATGGGTCACTCCCTTATGCCTAAGACGGGTCTTCCCCAGGCTAAGTACATTCTCAGCGATACGGACGAGGTAACGATCTCCGTTCCCGATGAGGCTGGAATCAAGGCTCAGGGTATTGACCAGATGGTAACAGAAAAGATCAACGGCGGTCTCGTAATCGTTGTTGAAGGTGCTAATAAGCAGGCGGTTGGTCAGATGGCAGCAGTCATCAGAGGCAAGCGTCCTCCCGAGCCCTACCACGGCAAGGGAATCCGTTACGTTGACGAAAAGGTTCGTCGTAAGGCCGGAAAGACCGGTAAATAATTGAAAGGAGTGGAGTAACATGGTATCAAGAAAAGACAGTAACAAGGCTCGTCTTAAGAGACATAAGAGAGTCAGAGCAAAGATCTCGGGCACCGCAGCTCGTCCCCGTCTTTGCGTATATCGTTCTAACGCTAACATCGCAGCTCAGATCATCGACGATGTAGCAGGTAAGACATTGGTTTCCGCTTCGACTTACGGTCAGTCCTTTGAGGGCAACGGCGGAAACAAGGAAGCAGCTCGCATAGTCGGCAAGACACTTGCTGAGAAGGCAGTTGCTATGGGTATTACAGAGGTCGTATTCGACAGAGGCGGCTATCTTTATCACGGACGTGTATCGGAATTGGCTGAAGGCGCTCGCGAGGGCGGTCTGAAGTTCTGATCCTTTTGGATTAGTAACCGGTTTGTACACTGTTCAAACAATTATTTGAACAATTCAGGAGGAAACCAGAAATGGCACAGAAAATCAATCCGGCAGAGCTCGAGCTCACAGAGAAGCTCGTCTCGCTGAACCGTGTTTCCAAGACAGTTAAGGGCGGACGTATCGCACGTTTCGCAGCTCTCATGGTAGTCGGCGACGGCGCAGGCCATGTAGGCGTAGGTCTCGGAAAGGCAGCTGAGGTTCCCGAAGCAATTCGCAAGGGTATCGAGGATGCAAAGAAGAATATGATCACAGTTTCCCTTAAGGGAACAACAATCCCCCACGAGGTTATCGGTGAGTTTGGCGCAGGTAAGGTACTCTTAAAGCCCGCAGCACTCGGTACCGGTATCATCGCAGGTGGTAAGGTAAGAGCAGTACTTGAGGCTGCAGGTATCTCCAACATCAGAGCAAAGTGCCTCCGCTCCAACAATCCTACAAACGTTGTTAAGGCAACCATGGAAGGACTTAAGGAGCTCCGCACAGCTGAAGAGGTTGCAAAGATACGTGAGATCAGCGTAGAGCAGGTTAAAGGTTAAGGAGGAGCAGAAGGATGAAAAAGGTAACACTTATAAAGAGCCTTATCTGCGCAAAGCCTAACCAGAAGGCAACAGCTAAGTCCCTTGGTCTTAACAAGATCGGTGACAGTATTGTTCACGCAGATGACGCAGTTCTTGCAGGCAAGATCAAAGTAATCTCTCACCTCGTAGCAGTTGAGACTGTAGAAGCTTAATAGGAGGTAATTGAGAATGAAACTTAACGAACTTCGCCCCGCAGAAGGCTCCGCAAAGGCACCCTACAGAAAGGGTAGAGGAGCAGGCTCAGGTAACGGCAAAACAGCAGGTAAGGGCCACAAGGGTCAGAACGCGCGCTCCGGCGGCGGTGTAAGACCCGGCTTTGAGGGAGGTCAGCTTCCTCTTTACAGAAAGCTTCCCAAGAGAGGCTTCAAGAATCATTTCGCAACAAACTATGCGATAGTTAACGTGTCCGATCTCAACAAGTTTGAGGACGGTGCAGTAGTTGACATCAATACTCTTCTTGCAGAAAGAATCATCCGTAAGCCCATGGACGGTCTTAAGGTCCTCGGCAACGGAGAGCTCACCAAGAAAATAACTGTTAAAGCAACCGTCTTTTCGGCAACAGCTAAGGAAAAGATTACAGCAGCAGGTGGACAGGCAGAGGAGGTATAAGGATGTTTAAGACGTTCAAAAACGCTTGGTCAACTCCCGAGCTCAAAACGAAACTCCTCTTTACTCTTCTCATTGTTATGATCTACCGTCTCGGTTGCTCTGTAATGGTTCCCTGGATAAGCTCTGACGCAGTTGAATACTTCAACTCGCTCAACGCAGGCTCTATCTTCGGATTCATGAACCTTCTTTCGGGTGGTGCGTTCGCACAGGCAACGTTGTTTGCACTCGGCGTATCTCCTTACATTACGTCTTCTATCGTAATGCAGCTTCTCACCATCGTTATTCCTAAGCTTGAGCAGTGGTCTAAGGAAGGCGAGGAGGGCAGAAAGAAGATCTCCGCTATCACGAGAATCGTTACTATCGTTCTTGCGATAATAACATCTATCGGTTACTCGCTCTACGTTATCAACGCAGGCATGACTACCATTGATACGTCCAAGAACTATGCGTTCCAGGTTATCGTAATGGTTGCTTGCTACTGTGCAGGTGCGTCCATTGTTATGTGGATGGCTGAGAGAGTTAACGATTACGGTATCGGAAACGGTATTTCCATTATACTTTTCGCAGGTATTATTTCCAGCCTCCCCGGTGGAGTGATTGGATTTATCGGAAAGATCTATGACGGCAAGACCTTCAATCCTTGGTGGATCCTCTGGTGTGTCGTTATAGCGGCTATCTTACTCCTTGCGGTTTACTTCATTGTTTGGTTTACCAATTCTGAGCGCCGCATTCCCGTACAGTATGCCAAGAGAGTTGTAGGACGTAAGATGTACGGTGGACAGTCCTCCAACCTTCCCCTTAAGCTGAATATGTCCGGCGTTATGCCCGTAATCTTTGCTAACGCAATCGTTACGATCCCTGCGACAATCGCAAGCTTCGCTAACATGAAGGGAACAAATAAGTTCTGGAACACGGTAGTCAGCATATTCGCAAACACAAAGCCCCTTTATATAGTCCTCTTTACGATACTTCTCGTAGCATTCGCTTACTTCTATATTATGATCTCCTTCAATCCTATTGAGGTTGCTAATAATATCAAGAACAACGGCGGCGCGATACCCGGTATCCGTCCCGGTAAGCCCACTAAGGACTATATCCAGAAGACTTTGAACCGTATAACCTTTATAGGCGCAATATTCCTTTGCATTATCTCCGCGCTTCCCATGATAGTAAACGCTATCTGCGTAGCATTCGGACACAGCGAATTCCAGTCTCTTGCTCTTTCGGGTACATCCGTGCTCATCGTAGTCGGCGTTATCCTTGAGACAGAGCGCGAGCTTGAATCTCAGCTCACATTGCGTAACTATAAGGGATTCCTTGATTGATACTCACCTTAAATTTTATCGGAGGACAATATGAAACTGATATTGTTGGGTGCGCCCGGTGCGGGCAAAGGCACGCAGTCGGCAAGAATTTCTGAGAAGTATAACATTCCTGCAATCGCAACGGGAGACATTCTCCGCGGAGCGATAAAGGAAGGCACAGAGCTTGGTCTCTCTGCTAAGAGCTATATGGATGCAGGAAAGCTTGTTCCCGATGACGTTGTCGTAGGTATCATAAGAGATTATCTTTCCACAGACGCTTGCAAGAATGGATTCATTCTTGACGGCTTCCCCCGTTCGATTCCTCAGGCAGAGGCTCTTGACGCTATGGGCGTCAATATCGACGTCGTACTCAGTATCGAGGTTCCCGATGACAAGATCATCGCTCGTATGAGTGGCAGACGTGTTTGCCGCTGCGGAGCTTCCTACCACGTAGACTACATTCCTCCCAAGGTAGAGAATGTATGCGACAAGTGCGGCGAGGCTCTTTACGTAAGAGAGGACGACAAGGCGGAGACCGTAGCAAACAGACTTAAAACCTTCCACACTCAGACCGAGCCGCTTAAGGAATTTTACGCGGCTAAGGGAATCCTTGCAACAGTTGAGGGACAGGAGGAGGTCGCTGATACGACAGCCCTCGTCTTTGAGACGCTTGCAAAGGTTGAGAGATAAACTGAGGTTTACGGATGATACAGCTTAAAAATTCTGCACAGCTCAAAGAAATGCGAGAAGCAGGAAGAATCACGGGCGAGGCATTGCTCGTCGCCCGTGATAGCATCCGTGAGGGCATGAGCACGTACGAGCTTGACACGATAATACGCAAGTATATCGAGGCGCAGGGTGCCAAGCCTTCCTTCCTCGGATACGGCGGATTTCCCGGAAGCGCTTGTATCAGCATAAACGACGAGGTCATTCACGGCATTCCCTCCAAGAAGGTATTCTTCAAGGACGGAGACATAGTCAAGATCGACGTCGGTGCGTTCAAATCCGGCTTCCACGGTGACGCCGCAAGAACAGTTGCCGTAGGACACGCAAGTGACGAGGCAAAAAAGCTTATCGAGGTAACGAGAAATAGCTTTTTCTGTGGAGTTGAGCAGTTCCGCGCAGGCAACAGACTCGGAGACATAGGCCACGCAATAGATTCACTGGTCGTGGCAAACGGTTTTTCCACCGTCAAGAGATATATCGGTCACGGTATAGGACGCGAGCTTCACGAATCTCCCGACGTTCCGAACTACGGAACACCCGGCAGAGGAGCGAGACTTTGCGCAGGCATGGTGCTGGCTATCGAGCCGATGGTAAATATCGGCGGCGAGGCGGTACGCGAGATGTCGGACGGCTGGACGGTAAAGACTGCAGACGGCTCTCTCTCGGCGCATTACGAGAACACGGTTGCTCTGACGAGCGACGGAATAGAGATAATGACGCTTATCGAATCGGAATTTTGAGTAATTGAAAGGAATAAGTTATGTCGAAGGATGATGTAATTGAATTTGAAGGCGAGGTTGTTGAGGTTCTTCCCAACGCCGTCTTCAAGGTTAAGCTTCCCAACGGGCACATTGTTACTGCCCATCTCTCGGGAAAGCTCAGAATGAACTATATTAGAATTTTGCAGGGTGACCACGTAACCGTTGAGGTTTCGGTATACGACCTTACAAAGGGCCGTATCACATGGCGCTCCAAATAAGATTTTACTAAAAATACTCTAAAGAAAGGTAGGTTTACAGAGATGAAAGTTAAACCGTCCGTTAAGAAGATCTGCGAGAAATGCAAGATCATAAAGAGAAAAGGTAAAGTCATGGTAATCTGCGAGAACCCCAAGCATAAGCAGAAGCAGGGTTAATCGCATACCGACGACTAACCAAATCAACTCATTTTAACAGAGAGGTAAAACAGAATGGCACGTATAGCAGGTGTTGATATTCCTAATAACAAGCGCGTTGAGATCGCCCTTACCTACATTTACGGTATCGGCCGCAAGAGCGCAAACGATATCCTTGCTGCTACAGGTATCAATCCCGATACCAGAGCAAAGGATCTTACAGAGGAAGAAATTGCAAAACTCCGTGACGTTATCGAAAACTCTTACACCGTTGAAGGTGACCTTCGCAGAGAGGTTTCCCTTAACATCAAGAGATTGGTAGAGGTTAACTGCTACCGCGGTATCAGACACAGAAAAGGTCTTCCCGTAAGAGGACAGAGAACAAAGACAAACGCGAGAACCAGAAAGGGTCCCGCAAAGACAATCGCTAACAAGAAGAAGTAAAGGAGTGGCATAAAGATGGCAAAAGCAGTTAAAAAAGTTGTCAAGAGACGCCGCGAAAGAAAGAATATTGAAAAGGGTGTAGTTCACATTCAGGCCACTTTCAATAACACTATCGTAACGATCACAGACGTTAACGGCAACGCAATTTCCTGGGCTTCCGCAGGTGAGCTCGGCTTCAAGGGCTCCAGAAAGTCCACACCCTTTGCAGCACAGTCCGCTTCCGAGACTGCAGCACGCGCAGCAGTTGAGCACGGCCTCAAGAGTGTTGAGGTATATGTAAAGGGACCCGGCTCGGGACGTGAATCCGCAATCCGCGCACTTGAGACAGTAGGTCTTCAGATAACGCTCATCAAGGACGTTACTCCTATTCCTCATAACGGTTGCAGACCCCCCAAGCGCAGACGCGTATAATCTATAAGGAGGAACTGAAAAATGGCAAGATATACAGGACCCTCATGCAAGCTTTGCCGTAGAGAAGGTAAGAAGCTTTACCTCAAGGGCGAAAGATGCACAAGTGGTAAGTGCGCACTCGACCGCAGAAGCACAGCTCCCGGTCAGCACGGCGCAGCAAAGAAGAAGATGGGTGAATACGGAATCCAGCTTCGTGAAAAGCAGACAACAAGAAGATACTACGGTGTTCTTGAGAAGCAGTTCAAGAACTACTACGAAGAGGCAGCTCGTAAAGAGGGCATGACAGGTGAGAACCTCCTTATTCTCCTTGAGAGACGTCTCGACAACACAGTTTACAGAATGGGCCTTGCTGAGTCTCACAAGGAAGCTCGTCAGCTCGTTCTTCACGCACACTTCACACTCAACGGTAAGAAGGTTAACATTCCTTCCATTCTCGTTAAGCCCGGCGACGTTATCTCCGTTAAGGAAGCAAGCCGTTCTTCCGAGAAGTTCAAGGCTCTTGCTGAGTCCCTTGAGTCCAAGACAGCTCCCAAGTGGCTCGATGTAAACAAGGCAGATCTCTCTGCTAAGGTTGTTGCATTCCCCGCAAGAGAGGACATCGACTTCGAATTCAACGAGCAGCTTATCGTCGAGCTTTATTCCAAGTAATACCGCATAATTGGGAAGTTGTGCGGTGTTACCGCTCAATTTTCGCTCAATTACAAAAAATTTATATTTAAAATAATAATTGGAGGTTATTTGGAATGATAGAGATAGAGAAGCCTAATATAACTACGATAGAGACGAGTGAAGACGGTTCCTGTGGCACGTTCGTAGTAGAGCCCCTCGAAAGAGGCTTTGGAATCACACTCGGAAACTCGCTTCGCAGAGTTCTTTTGAGCTCGCTCCCCGGCTATGCTGTAACAAGCATAAAGATTGACGGTATTCTCCACGAGTTCAGCACTATTCCCGGTGTAACGGAAGACGTTACCGAGATAGTTCTCAACGTAAAGGGAATTATCGCAAAGCTCAACTGTCACGGTCCCAAGACCGTTTACATTGACGTACTCGGTGAGCATGACGTAACTGCGGGAGATATCAAGCAGGACAGCGACATTGAAATTCTTAACCCCGACCATCACATAGCAACGGTAGCAGAGAACGAGAGATTCTACATGGAGCTTACGTTCAACTGCGACAGAGGCTACGTTTCGCAGGAGCGCAACAAGCAGCTTCACAGCGATTTCCTCGGCATGAATG
Organism: Clostridia bacterium; assembly: GCA_017453005.1. GTDB lineage: Bacteria > Bacillota > Clostridia > Oscillospirales > CAG-272 > SVTX01. The sequence goes on from JAFTKY010000067.1 coordinate 9,126, forward strand.
CTTCAATGCCCATCAACACGATATTCACTGACTCGATATACACACCCGTTTACAAGGTGAACTATGAAGTCGAAAATACACGTTCCGGCAGCAACACAGACCTCGACAAGCTCACGCTTGAGGTAGTTACGAACGGTACGATCTCGGCTAAGGAAGCGATTTCTCTCGGAGCCAAGATTCTCAATGAGCATCTCAACTTGTTTGTGGATCTTTCAGATGACGCAAAGAAGGCTGAGATTATGATCGAGAGTAAGGAAACCAAGAAGGAAAAGGTTCTTGAGATGACCATTGAGGAACTTGACATGTCTGTACGTAGCTTCAACTGCTTGAAGCGTGCAGGCATTGACACAGTTGAAGATCTTACTAACCGCACCGAAGAGGATATGATCAAGGTGCGTAACCTCGGTAAGAAGTCGCTTGACGAAGTTATTCAGAAACTCCATTCGCTCGGACTTGATCTCAAGCGCGAAGAGGAGTAAAAAATATTTGCTAATATATCAGAAGGAGGGAATCAGAGATGCCCGCAAACAGAAAGCTCGGCAGAACCACCGCGCACAGAAACGCAATGCTTCGCGGCATGGTTACACTTTTGCTTGAGAACGGACAGGTACAGACGACTGTTACCAGAGCAAAGGAAGTTCGTTCCATCGCAGAAAAGATGATCACACTTGGCAAGAAGAATACTCTTGCAAGCTATAGAGCAGCTCTTTCCTACATTACAAAGGAAGACGTTGCAAAGAAGTTGTTCGACGAGATCGCACCCAAGTATGCAAACCGTAACGGCGGTTACACACAGATCCTCAAGATCGGTGTTCGCCGCGGTGACGCAGCAGAGATGGCTATCGTCAGACTTATTGATGAGGACACAGCATCCGCTGAGTAATTATCACAAACAAAAAAGCAGGTTGCATCGCAACCTGCTTTTTTGTTTTACTATTTCTTCCTTCTCTTGAATATCTTGCTTCGGAAAAGGATTATATTCATAGCTATAAAGAACAGTACGAAAATTATGAGTGTAATCACGGGCTGTGTAATTGCCAGCGTTGCCAGAAACATCATCGGAAGTCCAAATACTATGGCAGGGAAGTTCTGATATACCATATTATCCGCCGCTGGGGTCTTGAAGTCCTCGTCTATCTCACGCAAAAGGATAGTAGCGGTGCTTGCAGTACCCGTAAGCATGCCGTACATCATAAGGAATTGCTCCTCGCAATAATCCTTGAAAAGTGTTTTTGCAACTATGCGGTTATAGGCGTAGGTGACGATAATTCCAAGTACCGAGAGAATAGCGAGTATTCCTGCGTAGCTTGCAAGCATTTCAAGCTGAATTGCGGCAACTCCCGCAACTATCATCAGATCAAAGAAGAAATTGCTTATGCGCGTGAGCATAAAGTTATTGGTCTGCTTTCTTCTTATAAGCTTTTTCTTGTTGAGGAAGCTGAGCACACCCTTTACGACTACCGCCGCAAGCACGCCGAGCAGGAAATTGAAGCCATATATAACGGCCTTAAGTCCATCATTGTTTTTGAAGAAGCTTCCGATAAGTGCCATGATTCCGTAAGCCAGCACGTACGTAACGACAACAAGCGCAACCTGAACGGTAAACTTGTCGATGCTCTCTTGAAGTGGGATCTCACCCTCGGGAGATACTGCCTCATCCTGCGACGAGCCGTCAGTTCTTGTGGACCTTTGAAGCTTGCCCCTTTTTTTCATAATTTGCAGATGTACCACACCTCCGACGGCGGCAGAAAGGAAACCGATTGCCGCTATTGCGAGACCGAAGGTCGTTCCGTTTTTAAGCCCCGCCTCTTGGTATATTGAACCGTAGTTCATTGCCTGTCCGGTGCCTTGACCAAACCCAAAGGGAAGTAGTGCGCCTCCTGCGGGAAGAAAATCCTTCATGAAGAAGGCAGCAACCGGAAGAGTAACACAAAGTCCTACAATACCCTGTATAAGATACGTAGCAACGGTGGTGATACCCGTATTGAATATCTCACCCGAGCGTTTTTTGCTCATTTTGCTGTCGCTGGTTTTTAGTGCCGATGCGATAAATCCAAGCGCAAGAGCATGATATGTAATTACCTCGAGCGTTTCATAACCCTTATGATTGAACACACCCGCATCAAAAAAGCTGTCTTTTGTGATAAGCTTGTATATACCGGTTACGATAAGAATAATTGCTCCGCCAAGCACCGAGGTGGGTATGAGAGATTTTTGCAGAAACGGGATTTTCTTAAGAAGCTTTCCAATCAGCAGGCTGCCGAACAGAACGCCAAACAAAAGAATCCAACTCCACACGTTAGAGTCCCAAAAATGCATTATTTTCGTCTCCTTTTCTTATGTTTTTGTATCTGTGATATATATGTACGAACTTGAGCGCGTTGAAGCGCTTATCGCCCTTGAGCTGATATATTTTTCCGTCGGAATAAATATTGAGCTTGTTCCGTCCGAGAACTGTAACAGCCGAGGTGCTGTCAAACTCAAAGCAGAGCTGTGATGCTTGCAAATCAAGGACTATGCGGTCTCCGTAAAGCGAGACGGCGGCGTTATCCGCGACAAGGTTTTTCTTCTCACACGGTATGACCTCCAAAGCTCTTGCTCGTTCAAGGTATATTGGCTTTTCCGTAAGAGCGGTCACGTCAAGGGCGTTGACGTAGTCTGCCTGATAGTTATACCAGTCCGCAACAAAGTGGAAGGGAAAATCAAACCCTACGCCGACAAGCTCCTTGTGCTTTGTGTATCTTATCTGCCTGTGACAGCTTTTACACTCAATTATGTCGCGGTTGCTCTCAAACGCGGAAAGTCCGCAAAACGGACATATATATACTGCGCGCTCAAGGTACTCGGCAAGTCGTTTGTGACGGAATTCGTCGTTTGCGTTTGCTTCGTTGACGTAAAGACCGTCCTTTATCTCCGTATAAAGCTGATCGTCGGTCATTGACGCGTATTCCTCGGGAGGAATGACGCGGGAAACGTAGCCCTTCATTTTGCCCTTGCGGATAACGTCGCTCCATCTCGGCTCAACACCGTAGCCGCCCTCAATACGAAAGAGAACTATCGGTACGCCGAGCTTTTTTGCGAGCGGGACGATGGACGGGCTCATATATTCGGTCCTACCGCTGTAGGTTCGGTTGCCCTCGGGGGCGAGAGCGATAGTGCCGCCCTCCTTGGAGACGCGGATACAGTTGAGGATCGCCTTTATGTCCGTGGTTTGCTTTTTTATCGGGATGGGCGCGACGAGGTATCTTATAATTGAGGATACCCAGCCGTTGGAGAATATGTCCTCGGTGGCGAGGTAATATATAGGCCCCTTGAACGCCATGCCGACGAAAAACTGGTCAAACGGCGTTTGATGGTTCATAAGTATAAGATACGGACGCTTTTCTTGCTCCTTGAAGCGCGAGACCTTTATTCCGTACCTCAGACGGCAATACGGACTGAGAAATACGCGCAAAATTTCGGTCACGAGCTTGTGGCGCGGACGCATCCATTTTTTCTTTTTGTTTCTTTTACTCATCTTTTCTCCTGTGAGGTGGATTTTCAAAAACGGGGGCAAAGCAATCTGTGCCATGCCCCGAATTCTGTGTGAATTTACCGAGTTGTCAAATTATTAAAATCCAAGGATCTTTGAAGCTATTGCAAAGTAGACTATAAGTGTCACGGTGTCGACTATGGTCGCGATAAGCGGGGTTGCCATAACGGCAGGGTCAAGTCCGATTCGCTTTGCACCTATCGGCAAGCAAGCTCCGATAAGCTTTGCTATAACTATCGCGCATATAACGGTTACGCTGACTATCAGGGCGACCTCGACGTTCTCCCACGCAAAATCAAGCTTGAAATCCACAAGCATGGTCTTTATAAAGCAAGCGACGGAAATACATACTCCGCAGAGAAGGGAGACGCGGAATTCCTTCCAGATTATTCGGAAAATATCGCCCATTGATATCTCGTCAAGCGAGAGCGCACGGATAATTGCAACGGAAGCCTGGCTGCCCGCATTACCGCCCGTGTTCATGAGCATGGGCACGAATACGGCGAGGATTGCGTACGTTCCGAGAGCATTTTCGTATTTTGCCATTATCATACCCGTGAATATCGCGGAGATCATGATTATAAGCAGCCACGGAAAACGCTTGCGCCACGTCTCAAATACACCCGTTTTCATATACGGCTTGTCGGTCGGCGCCATACCTGCCATCATTTCGATATCCTCGGTTGCCTCCTCGGTGATGACGTCAAGCGCGTCGTCGACGGTAACGATACCGACCAGTCTGTCTTCCTTGTCAACGATAGGCAAGGCGAGAAGGTCGTACTTTGAAATGGTATCGGCGACGGTCTCCTGGTCGTCAAGCGTTGACGCACAGATTATCTGGTCGCTCATTACGTCCGCAACCAGCGCGCCCGGCTCGGAAAAGAGCAGGTCCTTGAAGGATATGATACCCTGAAGGACGCGGCGGTTGTCCGTGACGTACGCGTAGTAGACCGTTTCCTTATCAACACCCGTTATTCTTATATGCTGAATTGCCTCCGCACACGTCATTTCCGCGCGAAGATCGATATACTCGGCTGTCATGACGCTTCCCGCACTGTCATCGGGATATGCGAGGAACTTATTTATCTCGGCGCGCGTCTCGGGGGTTGCCGTTTGAAGTATCTGACGCACGATGTTTGCGGGAAGCTCCTGGAGCATATCAACCGCATCGTCGACTGAAAGCTCTTCGATAATGATGGATATCTCTCGGTCGGTCATCGCGGTGATGATTTTATGCTGAATATCGCTCTCCAGCTCGGCACAAACCTCCGCTGCCGTGTCTTTTTTGAGCAGCTTGAAGACTGCGGGGATACGCTTTGCGGGAAGCTCTGAGAAGAAATCTGCGGCGTCTACGGGGTTCAGCTCCTCGAGACCGTGCATAAAGTCGGTGTACTTTTTATCGTCAAGCAGCTCTACGAGCTCGTCAAACTTATTCTCAAGCTCTTCCTCGTACGCCTCGGTAGCGGAGTCCTCGTTTTTGTCCTCCTCCAGCTCCTTTTTTATTTCCTCGATCTCGTCGTAGTCGGTGTTTTCATCAATATCGTCAATGTCTATTTCCTTTTCGTCGTCCTTTTCGTTATTGACCTTTTCGTCGGGGGGGACGTTGTCGGAGGGGCATGGGGCAGGTGCACCGTCTATTTCTTCCGAAATTATATCTTTTTCTTCGAGTTTGTCGATGTCGGAATCATCAAGAATGTTTTTCTTGTTTTCTGCCATTGATAAGCCCTCCTTTCTGTAAAAATAAACATTATTCCACTATAAAAATAGTATAACATTTGAGGCGGATTTTGTCAATAAAAAATTTTTCTGCAAAGCTAAAAAAACTCTGTAATATATAATATTACCACTAGGGTATGGGTGATATACAAAAACAGCTCCGTGAAAGCTCACGGAGCTGTAATTTTTACGCCGCCAATGCGTCGGGGGAAGAAACGGACGAGCCCGTATATTCCTTGCTGAATACGTAAATATATATATGGGAGAATGAATGATCGTATACGATTATAGCGTACTTACATTCGGCATTTACCGTTGGAAGCTGATTGCACGTGCCCTCGGTCAGATTGACTATTACAAACGGATCGTTGTAGGGGGTATAAATATCTCCAACGAACGCTTGCATATCCTCCGTCATTTTGGTTATCCACACATGGCTTCCCTCAACCTCGGATTTTAAATATTCGTTGTCCTCGTCCGACAGCGTGCAGGTCAGCATATTATACGAAAAGTACACTTTGCTCTCCTGATCGTATAGCTCGTATTCATCCGAATATACACTGTAAACGTCGGGGAAATCTACTCCCGATATTTCGCTCGCACTGTCAAGAATATTGTTGGCGAGCCGTGCGTCATCGTCCATATAGCTTTTGTCATACGCATCCATGCCAAATCCGAAAGAGCAGAGCAGGGCGAAAATAAGTATAATTGACGCGGCGATTATAAGCCCCTTGCCGCGGGATTTCCAGCCCGCTATGAGTGCGAGCGAAACTATGGGAAGTCCGACGGACAAGAATGAGAGTATTGCAAATACGATAGCTGCCACGGGGGCAAGATACGAGACTATAATCGTTGCTGCGAAGATTACGGCGGAGCAGGAAAGAAGCCATATTATAGCCGTCTGTCGCTTGTCGCGTACCTTTGCGTCGCAAGCCTTTCCGTTACTTGAGTTGCTTTTGACGTTTATTGCTCTGAGAAGGTAGCTGTTGTTTGTAACGGCGGATTTGGGTATCATAAACAAAATACCCTCGTGGATAAACACGATTATATGGCGCAGAGATTTTACCTTCGTGATTTTCTTGGGGTCTATTCTGTAAAACGTGTAAAGGTCCTCGCCTATGCGGTACTCGTATTCTATGCGATTATAGAAAACGCGGTAGGTGGGCGTTCCGTCCTTCTTCATTTCTTCCTTGACGTTCGTTTTTGCGCCTGATCTTGAGAGAAGGGCGATAAGTACAAAAACTGCGGCTACAATGAAGGACGCGCTGAAATCCTTGGTATAAATACTCTCCCGTACACCTACCATAAAAATCGACGCCGCGAAAACATATAATATCCACATTAACGACTTCAATAAGTGCCTGCGCTGTTCAAGACGCTCTTCGAAGGTTGGTATAAACGTGATTTCTTCAAGAGGCAGGCTGTTGTCGGGAGCGGGGGGCTCCGTCTCTTCAGTCTTTTCGGGCTCGACCGCCGCATCGTCAAGCTCTTCAGTCGTCTCGGGAGCTACCGAATTCTCAAGAGCGGTGTTTTCCGTATGCTCTGTGTAGTTGTTGTCCATAGTGTCCTCCTTGCTTTGTAGTTGATTTAATTTTATCATATAACGGGGGATTTGTCAACTTTGTTTTTTTATGTTACTTTGTCAACAGTGACAAAGTAACCAAAGCATCGCACAAGGTGAGGGGATTTGATTTTGAGAACGCCGACTTGCAAAAAGCAATTCGACAACCTCAAAATCTGCATACCGCCCTCCCCTTAAGAAACCCCACCCCGCACCTTCGGTGTAATTTTGCTGCGCGGTTTTTTTGGTGTGGAGATGGAGTGCAAGAAAGCGGAAGAGGGGAGCTTTTTCAAAAAGCTCCCCTCTTTTTCATATATCAATATCTGATTAGTACATACCGCCCATGCCGCCTGCAGCGGGTGTTGCGGGTTCGGGCTCGGGAATGTCAGCAACTACGGATTCCGTGGTAAGAATTACGGACGCGATAGAAGCCGCGTTCTGGAGAGCGGAGCGTGTAACCTTCTTGGGGTCAACGATACCTGCGCTCATCATGTCAACGTACTTTTCGTTGTATGCGTCAAAGCCGTAGCCGACCTTCTTGGAGCTCATGATCTTGTCGACTATAACCGCGCCGTCAAAGCCTGCGTTAGCCGCGATCTGACGAACGGGCTCCTCAAGTGCGCGAAGAACGATCTTAACGCCCGTCTTTTCGTCTCCGTCAACGGTGGAGAGGAGCTTCTTAACTGCAGGAATAGCGTTGAGGTAAGCCGTACCGCCGCCTGCAACGATGCCTTCCTCAACTGCAGCCTTGGTTGCGTTGAGTGCGTCCTCAATTCTGAGCTTCTTTTCCTTCATTTCAGCCTCGGTAGCCGCGCCGACCTTAATAACTGCAACACCGCCCGCAAGCTTTGCAAGTCTTTCCTGAAGCTTCTCGCGGTCAAAGTCGGAGGTGGTGGTCTCGATAGCCGTTCTTATCTGATTTACTCTTGCTCTTATCTCGGAGGGCTCGCCTGCGCCGCCTACGATAATAGTGGTCTCCTTTGTGATCTTGACCTGACGTGCGTGACCGAGAACCTCGATGCCTGCGTCCTTGAGCTCGTAGCCAAGCTCGGAGGAAACTACCTCGCCACCCGTAAGAATAGCGATGTCACGGAGCATTTCCTTGCGTCTGTCTCCAAAGCCGGGAGCCTTGACTGCAACGCAGGTGAACACGCCGCGGAGCTTGTTGAGTACGAGAGAGGTGAGAGCCTCACCCTCTACGTCCTCTGCGATTATAACGAGCTTTCTGCCCGACTGAACGAGCTGTTCAAGCAGGGGAAGAATGTCGTTCATCGTGGATATCTTCTTGTCGGTGATAAGAATGAGAGCGTCGTCAATGATAGCCTCCATCTTATCCGTGTCTGTTACCATGTAGGGGGAGAGGTATCCGCGGTCAAACTGCATACCCTCAACCACCTCGGAGTATGTCTCGGCGCTCTTGGACTCCTCAATAGTGATAACGCCGTCAGCCGTTACCTTTTCCATAGCGTCAGCGATAAGCTCGCCGTATACTACGTCACCCGAGGAGATAGCACCAACGCGTGCGATGTCCTCCTTGCCGTTTACCTTCTTGCAATTAACTGCAAGCGCGTCAACAGCTGCGTCAACAGCCTTCTGGATACCCTTGCGGATAACCATGGGGTTAGCGCCCGCGGTCACGTTCTTCATGCCCTCGCGAACGAATGCCTGAGCGAGAAGGGTAGCGGTGGTAGTACCGTCACCTGCCGCGTCGTTGGTCTTTGTTGCGACCTCGCGAACGAGACGCGCGCCCATGTTCTCGGCTGCGTCCTCAAGCTCGATCTCCTTGGCGATGGTAACGCCGTCGTTGGTGATGAGGGGAGCGCCGTACTTCTTGTCAAGCACTACGTTTCTGCCCTTGGGGCCGAGTGTTATTTTAACCGTGTCAGCAAGCTTGTCGATACCGCGAACCAGCGCGTCTCTTGCTTCAATTCCGTAAAGAATGTTCTTTGCCATTTTCTGTACCTCTCTTATAATTACTCAACTATTGCGAAAATGTCGTCCTCGGAAAGTACAACGTACTCAACACCGTCGATCTTCACGGACGTGCCTGCGTACTTGCTTGCGATCACCTTGTCGCCAACCTTGACGGACATGGGAATGCGCGTGCTGTCCTCGATCTTGCCGGGGCCAACTGCGATAACCTCTGCTATCTGGGGCTTTTCCTGCGCGGAAGCGGTGAGGATGATACCTGTCTTTGTCTTTTCTTCAGCTTCAACGAACTTTATTACAACTCTGTTCTGTAAAGGCTTGAGTGTCATAATAAATTCCTCCTTATAAAATATGTGTAATTTTTTTCATCGTTACAAAATTAGCAATCTACGCCCGAGAGTGCTAACATAGTATATTTTACACTATATTGGAAAAAAATCAAGGGGTAAAATGCAATATTCACATATATTTAACAAATGAAATTCTCTTTTAAAATAAAAGGGGGAGAAGAATGTCGGAGCGTGGCGGCGGGAGTGATAAATGCGTATTGTCGGGCATAGATTTTTGTAGGTTTAATTACAAAAAAGGCGGAGATACCACCGCATGCTGCCATGCGGCAGCGCACGGGATGACAAGGATATATGTTGGTTTCGGTAAATAATTTCTTGGGAATACTCACTCCCGTGATGCTCTTGTGCGCGGGTGTGTTTTTTGCGTTCAAACTACGTGTTTTTTATCTGCGTCACCCGATAAGGACGTTCAGATTTATGATGCAAAGGGAGAGCGCGGGTGGCAACTCGCCCATGCGCGCCCTGACGCTTGCTCTTGCGGGCACGCTCGGGGTGGGGAATATAGTGGGGGTTGCCTCGTCCATAGCCCTCGGCGGCTACGGGTCCGTGTTCTGGATGTGGGTGTCCGCACTTGTCGCCATGATATTAAAATATGCCGAAATTGTGCTTGCCGTGATATACAGACGTCGGGACAGGGACGGACAGCTTCACGGTGGCGCGTATTATTATATAAGGGCGTTTTTCCAGTCCAAGGGATTTGCAAAATTCGGCTCGGTAATAGGCGGGATATTTGCTCTGCTTTGTCTGCTCAACACCGCGAGCATGGGCAGTATTATTCAGGCAAACGCGATAAGCTCGGCGTTTGAGGGGCAGTTTGGCGTGCCTCTGTGGCTTACGGGCGTGGCGGTCGCCGTGGCAAGTCTGTTTATTATTATGGGCAACAGCGAGAGGATAAGCGCGTTTACCGAGAAAATCGTTTTTGTAATGAGCGTGGGGTACGTGATAGTCTCACTTGCCGCGATACTGATACATAAGGAGCGGATTATCCCCGCGTTTGGGAAAATTTTTGAGGACGCGTTCAATTTCAAAAGCGCGGGCTTTGGCGTTATGGGATTTATGTTTGCACGGTCGTTCCGCATGGGGTGTATGCGCGGACTTATGTCCAACGAGGCGGGCTGCGGAACGGCACCCGCGGCGCACGCCACGTCAAACACAAAAAGCCCCGCAAAGCAAGGGCTTCTGGGGATATTTGAGGTGTTTGTGGATACAATATTGCTTTGCAGTCTGACCGCGCTCGTCATAATAATTGCGGGCGAGGGAGTGCTGAGCTTTGCCGACAACCCCATGCTAATTACCTTGAACGCATACGCCACGCTCCTCGGAGGCTGGGCGGGGGTGTATATTACCGTGTCCGTCCTGCTTTTCGGATTTGCCACGATAGTCTGCTGGGCGCATTACGGACGCGAGGCGTTGGGATTTTTATGCAGGTCGAGGACGGCGGGGAAAATATTTGTTTTTGCGTACGCAGCCCTTGTGTTTTTCGGTTCGGTTTGCAGTGTGAGCCTTGCGTGGGAGCTTGCCGACCTCGCCATTGGGCTTATGACGGTGATAAACGTGAGCGTGCTTTGTCTTATGAGCGGCGAGGTCAAGCGCGAGACGGAGGAGATGATAAAGTGAAGAGTGAAGCCCGTAGGGGAGGGGCTTGCTCCTCCCGTGAGTGAAGAGTGCAGAGTTAGCCTTCCCCTGTGGGGAAGGCAAAGAGAAGTCAAAGGGACGGCTTGCGCCGTCCCTTTGCTGTGTTTTATTTCTTGAACATGATCTTTTCGCTGTTGAACATTCGTGTGAGCACGAACACGCCGACGCCCATGACGGCTATATTCGTCACCGCAGTGAGGATTATGTGAAGCGCGTTTGCCTCAAAGGAGAATATCTCCACAATACACTGAACGCTGTTATACACGGGGATAAGATATACCCATATAGCCTGCGACGAGCTTCCGAGCATTCCCGTAATACCTATCACCATTGAAAGTATCATAACGGGGGAGACGTAGGACGCCGCCTCCTTTACGGACTTTGCAAGGCAGGAGATTATCGATACGAGCGTGACGAACAAAAGCGTGGTGGACATGATGATTACCGCCAGGAAGGCGTAGTCGGACGCACCGTAAACGCTGCCGTCAAACTCTGCCATGCCGCCCATGAGCTTGGGCAGAGACGCTATAACGCCGATAGCACTCGACGCGCCGCTTATAATTGACAGCACGGACAAGGCAAGTATCTTGCCGAGCGCGATGTCGCTTCTCTTTATGGGGGTGATAAGCAGGGTTGCAATAGTACCGCGCTCCTTCTCGCCCGCGATGGACTCGGGAGCTACCGCCATGCATCCCACAACGCAGAACATGATAAGCAGCATAGGCATTATCATTGAGAACATAAACGACGCCATGCTCTCATCGCTTGCCATGTCGTAGGTCTTGCTTGAATTGTTTATATCAAATTTGTTGGAGATGCTTGCCTCCAGCCCGTCAAGTATTGCCATGACGGACGTATACGCCACGCTTGAGGTCTCGGACGTGGTGTTGTAGTAAATATCCACGTTTGGCGCGGCATTGTCGGGCGAGGGGGTATAGGTCAGCATATCATTCCAGAAATTGTCGGGGAAGACCACGAGCGCGTCAAGTGTGCTGTCGGCTACGAGCTCCTTTGCCGCGTCAATACTCTCGGTCTTTTGCAGAACAAATATTTCCTCGGAGAAGGCGCTCTGCATCTGATCAGGGCAGTTAACTACCGAAATGACGGGCTTGTAGTCCTCGTCGGTCATAAACGCGTCCGTCATGAAATTGCCCATGAGGGAGTAGATAACGTAGATAAGTATGCCGGGGAGAATGAGGGAGGTCATGGTGCGTCTGTCCTTGCAGAAGCGCGCCATTTCCTTTTTGAATATCGTAAATATTGCGCGTGATCTTTTCATTACTCGTCACCTCCGCAATGCTCGGAATATATCTCAAAGAATTTGTCCTCAAGCGTTTTGCCGCCGCAGACGGTATGGAGTGTGTCGCAGACACACATTTTTCCATCAATAATAATTCCCACGCGGTCGCATATCTTCTCTATAAGGCTGAAAATATGGGTGGAGACGATGACGGTCTTGCCCTGCGCCTTGAGATCAAGCAAAAAGTCCGTTACTATCTTTGCCGTGATAACGTCAAGACCGTTTGTGGGCTCGTCGAAGATTATCACGTCGGGGTTGTGGACGAGAGAGATGCAAAGGGAAGCCTTTTGCTTCATACCCGTGGACAAGTCCGCTACCTTGACCTCGGCAAATTTGTCTATGCCGAAAAGCTCAAACATCTCTTTTTTGCGCGCCCTTGCAACCTCGGGGGCAATGCCGTGGAGAGAGGAGAAAAAGTCGTACAGATAATTCGGTGTGAAGAACTCCTCGAGCTTTAATTCACTCGTGAGGAAGCCTATCTTTGAGCGCACCTCGTTTTGCTGGCTGACGATGCTTGCGCCGTCGATAAACGCGTCGCCCTCGTCGGGCTTGATTAGCGTGGCGAGCATACGCAACGTCGTGGTTTTTCCTGCGCCGTTTGGGCCGAGCAGTCCAAAAATCTCGCCGCTGTATGCGGTGAACGACAAACCGTCAACCGCCGTGCGGACCTTTATATTTTGCTTTTCGATCTTCTGTTGCTTTTTTGAAAGCGTAAAGGTCTTTTTCAGGTTTTTTACAACTATCAGTTCCTTCATAACGTCCTCCTGATTTTGCTATGATAAAATTATACCACCTGTGTCCGTGAATGTCAATATTTCTGCGGAGGTGTAACTACTATATTGCAAAAAAGTTATAAAAATTTTTTTCAAAAATCTATTGACAAAATCAAAAAATGTAATACAATGTATTACAGATGGGTAATGCTTTATACGGCAGAAAGGAGATAATAACATGACTATTTCTTTAAGATTTAACGAAAATGATGCTCAGCTTATAAAAGCTTATGCATCTCTTCACGGAATGTCTGTCTCGGAGTTTATCAGAACATCCGTCCTCGATCGAATAGAGGATGAACATGACCTTAAGGCATACGACACGGCAATGGAGGAATACAGAAAAGACCCCATTTCATTCTCTCATAAGGAAATTATGCAAATGCTTGCCAAGGAGGATCAATGACGTATTCTGTTGACTATACTAAAAAAGTTCTGAAGGATTTAAAAAGACTTGACAGTCAAACCGGAAAACTCATTTTGAGCTGGATAGAAAAAAATCTGATAAGATGCTCTGATCCTCGTAGTTATGGCAAGGAATTAAAAGGACGCTCGCGCGATGAGTGGTGTTATCGAGTTGGTCATTACAGAATATTGGCAAATATTCGGGATGACAAGATCCTGATCCTATTCTTGAAAATCGGGCATCGTCATAAAATCTGCGATTAAAAAATCAACTTAAATTTGCTATATAGCAAATCGGCTCTGACTTCTGTTGAAGTCAGAGCCTCTTTTCTTATAAGTAAAAGTAGGGATTTCTCGTGCCCTTTTGCCCCCACACAAACGCCTACTCGGGCATCGTTTGTAGCGGCTAATGAAGGCTTACTCCTCCCGAAATTGCATTATTGTCTTTCCAATTCGACCAATAATTTTTGCTTCATTTCGGATAATTTCTCGCTTGAGGGACGGTTACACTTGTCGTACATCTTCTCCATAGGATACCACCAGACGGGTCCCTTGCCGTTATTTCCGTAGGCGTCCAAATCCCCCGATCTTCGCGGAAACAGATGCCAATGCAGATGCGTGTCCCCGTTACCGAGAAGCTCGTAATTCATTTTCTCGGCGCCGAATGCCCGAGAGACCGCCTCTGCAACCAAAGACATTTCCTCAAGATACTTGTTTTTAAATGCCGTATCTAAATGGAACAGCTCTATTTCATGCTTTTTGCAGAGAAAGAGAGTGTATCCGTAAAAATGCTGATGGTCGCCGATAACGACGTAGCCCGTTTCCAATTCCTTCACGAAATATGGGTTTTCGTTTTTTTTTATCATTTTTATCCTGTCACATACCAAACACATATTATACCTCATAAGCTCAACAAATCAAACGGGTAAAATCAATTTATAACGTCACTTCTTATTGCAAAAATTCTGTTTATTTCCTGCGACAGCTCGGGGTACGCCGCAAGCTGGCGGTCAGCGGAAATAAGCGCGCCTGCCTCAGAGAACGCGTCCGTCATAAGACTTGTATCCTCGCACATATCCGCGAGCTTGAAGCCTATGTCACCGCTCTGACGAATGGCACTTGACGTGCTTGTGGAGAGAAAGTCTCCCGGGCCTCGGAGCTTCAAGTCCTCCTCGGCAATTTCAAAGCCGTTGTAGGAATTGCACATGGTTCTGAGGCGCTTTGTCGCCGTCTCGCCAAGTCCTGCGAGCGTGGGCGTGCCCGAAACAAGCACGCAGTATGATTTGCGCTTGCCTCGTCCAACCCGTCCGCGAAGCTGATGAAGCTGGGAAAGACCAAACCTCTCGGCGTTTTCAACTATCATAAGACTTGCATTAGGTACGTTTACGCCTACCTCAATGACCGTGGTGGAGACGAGCACGTCTATCTCGCCGCGCACAAATCTCTCCATTACCGCGTCCTTGTCCTTGACCTTCATTCTGCCGTGAACGTAGGCGATATTCAGCTCGGGCATACGGGCGGCGAGCTCGTCTGCGTACTGCGTTGCCGCCTTGAGGGGCGTCTTTTCCTTTTTCTCCTTGGAGAAATAATTATCAAAGCCTATATCTGAGAAGAGAATTTCATCCTCTGCCTCCTCTTCAGCCTCCTCGACTGCGGGGCAGACGATATAGACCTGACCGCCCTCCGCGACGTTCTTCTTGATAAAGCCGTCAAGACGCGCGCGGTAGCCCTCGTCAACGAGGAAGGTGTCAACGCGCTGACGTCCCGCTGGCATCTCGTCAATTTTTGAGAGCTTGAGGTCGCCGTACATGACCAGCGCAAGAGAGCGGGGAATGGGCGTTGCGCTCATGACGAGCACGTGTGTGTGGTTGTTGCGCTCGGAGAGAGCCGCGCGCTGACCAACGCCAAAGCGGTGCTGCTCGTCGGTGATGACAAGTCCCGCGTCGGAGAATTTCACGCCCTCGGAGATAAGTGCCTGCGTGCCGATGACAATATCAATTCTGTCCTCGCCCGTGCTCGCTATCTGCTCGTGAAGTCTGCGCTTTTTTGCGGGCGTGAGCGAGCCTGTCAGCAGCGCGCATTTTATTCCAAGCCTCTCAAATATGGGGGAGAGGTCGGCGTAGTGTTGATTTGCGAGTATCTCGGTGGGCGCCATGAGAGCCGCCTGATGACCGTTTTTGACCGAAATATACATCGCCGCGGCGGCGCAGACCGTCTTTCCGCAGCCAACGTCACCTATAATTATTCTGCCCATAGGAATATTTTGCGCCATATCTCTGCGAATATCGTCTATCGCGCGTGACTGCGCTCCCGTGAGCTTGTATGGGAGCAAATTCAGCAGGGGAGTTACGTCGCCGTCCGAGCAGACGGGGGCTTTGTATCTCTGCGTCTCGCCCGACGAGCGACCGATACCTGCGGCAAACAGGAAAAACTCATCAAATACAAGACGGCGCTTGGCAAGCGCCAGAGATTGATAATCACTTGGAGAATGTATCTGCTCAAGCGCAAAATGCAGGGTGCAGAGACTGTATTTTTCTCTTATTCGCTCGGGGAGATAGTCGGGGAGGGACTCACGTGCAAGCGTGAGAGCCGCCTCAATGTGCGTTGAAATGACCTTCTGGCTGAGCCCCTCGGTCAGCTTATAAATGGACGCGAGCGGCGGCAGGGGTACGCTTTCGGTGTACGCCTCGGCCATGGGGGAGGTCATGCTTATCTTTTTGCCCTGACGCTCGACCTTGCCCCAGAAACGGAAGGTAGAGCCCACGTGGAATTTGTCCTTGAGATAATTCTGGTTAAAATAGGTTATCTCACACGAGCCGCTCTCGTCAAACGCGCGGAATTTGAGCAGCGACATTCCTCGGCGGATAAGGCTGACCCTCGGCTCTGTCGCGACGGTCATGATGATGGCGTTTTTTATGTCCTCACGCGCGGCGGAGAGGGGAACTGTAAAGCCCCTGTTTTCGTAGGCGCGGGGGAAGAAGTAGAGAAGGTCGCCCACTGTCTCAACGCCGAGCGAGGCGTATGCAGACGCCTTTGCCTTGCCGACGCCGTAAAGGCTTGTTATGGGAATTTCGTGTATGCTTTTCATGTTACACCTCTTCCTCAGGTATGGGCTTGTCCGCCTTTGTGTCGGTGATGTCCGCCAAGGGATTTTCGTTCATGGCGTTCATCATGTTTTTGTCCGAGACGTGCGTGTATATCTGCGTGGTGTTAAGCTGCTCGTGACCGAGAATGTCCTTGAGAACGCGTATGTCCACGTTGCCCGATTGGTACATGAGGGTCGCGGCGGTATGGCGGAGCTTGTGCACGGAATAATGCTTTGAGCCGAGCCCCGACGCGTCAAGATACTTGTAGACCATAGCCTGAACCGTCTTGTTGCTGATACGCGTGTCGCGGTTTGAAAGAAATACCGCGCGTTCGGCAAGTCTGCGGTTTTTCTCGGTCAGTCTGTCGTTTATAAGATACTCGGACAGCACGTGCTTGCACGCTCCGTTGAGATAGATTATTCGCTCCTTGCTGCCCTTACCGACAACTCTTATATACGAAAATTCGCGTTCAATGTCCGAAAGGTTCAGACCGACGAGCTCGGAAAGTCGCATGCCGCAGTTGAGAAAGAGAGTTATCATACAAAGGTCGCGCAGACGGGATTTTGAGGATACGTCGTTTCGCACCGTGTCAAGCAGTAGCTTTGACTCCTCAAGCGAGAGGAATTTCGGCAGCGTTTTTTTTCGCTTGGGGGACTCAATATTCGCCGCGGGATTTTCCTCAAGATAGCCGCGCTTGACGGTGAGGAACTTGAAAAGCCCCTTGATAGCCGAGAGCTTTCGGGATTTCGATGCCCACATATTCTTTCGCACGTTGCCCGTGTAGAGCAGAAAATCGTATATCTGCTCGGTGCGGATAGCCCTTATGTAGTCTATATCAATTTTTGAAATGTCTATCTCAACAAACTCGTCTGAGTCGGGGTGTATTCCTTGGTCCTTTGCAAGCAGATATCTGAAAAAGGTGCGCAGGTCTAAGAGATATTCCTCGACCGTCTTTTGGGAACAGCCCTGAATTGATGTTTTGTATGATGCAAATTCCCGCACGACGCGAGGAAATTCGTCTATGTTTACAAGATATGCCACAACTTATCCTCCCTACAATTATACAAAATCAAAGTCTGTAATTATATTATACATATACTTTAAGCCTATTTAGTGGATAATCTGTAAATTTTATTAAATTGGTGTTGAAAAAAGGAAACTTTTTCGGTATAATATGTGTATAGAATGGAGGATGATTTCCTATGAAACAGTTTTTTGATAAATATTCATATACGGCCGTAAAGCTTTTCTTGAATCAGATAGTCATCGGCATATTCTTCGGCGTGGGATTTTTGTTCGTAGCGAACAAGCTTGAAAACCCCGCGTTCAAGATAGGCGCGTCGGTGCTCTCGATAATTTTCTTCCTTTTCCTTGAATATACCGTGGCGTACAAGCTCGGCACGGAGGAAAGAGTATCGGTAGACATCGGAAAGGCAAAGGCGGATTATCTGTTGCCCGTAAAGATATGGCTGCTCGCAAATTCCTTGAATTTGCTTCTTGCTTTGTTTATTACACTCGGTCAGGTATTTTCGGGCGTAGGATTTTTTGGGTCGGTCGGCGGCGTGTGCGTGACTGTTGCTATGATAATTGAGGGAATGTATTCGGGACTTATACTGCTCTGGCCTCATTGGAGTATGTATTTTCTCATAACTCTCCCGTCGCTTTTGGTGGTGTTCTTGTCTTACGTTTTGGGACTTAAGAGCAAAAAAATTGCCAAGATGTTTGAATTCCAGTATCCCGAGAGTGACAGACCCGAGACGAAATCCAAGAAAAAGTGAGGGCGTGGCTGTGAAAAGATTTTTATTTATTCTGACGCTTGTTTTGTGCGGAGTGCTGCTTTGCTCGTGTATGTCGCACATTGAGGACACGAACGGCGAGGACGACCGCTCGCTCTGCTCGCTGACGGACAAGGATATAATTGACGGCACGTCAACCTTGAAGCAGGGAAGCGTGAGCAGTAAGCGCAACGACCGAGGAGAAATGAAGGTAAACAAGTTCTCGGGCGTGGAGACGGTTGACAGCATAAACGTCCGCGACGCGGCGGAGACGGTCACGTTTACGGCGACTGTTGAGAGCGGTAATTTCAGAGCCGTGATAGTCAAGGACGGAGAGATATTTGCGGAGCTTAAGACCGATGGCGAGAAGGACAGCATAACGCTGACCGAGCCGGGCAAGTACGAGCTCAAGATTGCCGGCGAGAGCGCAAGCTTTGAGATTGAGTATAAGATAAAGTAAATAAGGCGGCGGTGTGAATACACCGCCGTATTTTGCCTTCCCAAAGCGGGGGAAGGCTATCTGTTGACAGATAACTCAACACGTGATATAATAAATAATCGGAACAGATACGGAAAGGAGTTTAACTCAAACCATGATAGGAAAGCTCAAAAAGGTAAAAATATCCCCCGTTGCAATAATTCTTTCGGGAGTGCTCCTCGTTTACTTTATATATATGTGCTATCTGAACCTGTCGCTCACTCCGAGCTTTTACTGTACGGATATGTACTCGGACATCTTGTATTCCGTGAGGGTGTGGGAAACGAAATCCATCTTTCCCGACGGCTGGGTGTTCGGCAATCAGCTTTACGTTATAGCGACGCCCGTCCTTGCGGCATTGATATACGGCATTATCGGTCATCCCGCGCGCGCAATGGCAATAGCCACGATAATCATGGCGCTCGGCGTCTTCGCTTCGTTTTTGTGGATGCTCAGACCCGTTTTTGAGAAGATTGAGGAAAGACTGCTCGGGCTTTTGTTCTTTATTGCACTCGTCGCGTACTGCGGAGACGCTATATATACCGTCAACGGCTGGCAGCTGTTCTTTACGATGTGCTCGTATTACGCGTGCTATATAATCACCGCGTTCATTTGCTTCGGTTGCTTTTTGCGAAGACGTGAAAAGCCAACAAGGTCGCGAATTGTCGCTTTTGTATTTGCCGTGCTGTTTTCCTTTGCGTGCGGTATGCAAAGCCTGAGGCAGACTGCGGTTATGGTTCTGCCCATGCTTGCAGTCGAGGGTATAATGCAGCTGAAAAGCCTTATAAAGCAAAAAAAGATAGAGTGGCAGGCGCTTATTGTGACCGCGTCAATGTCCCTCTCAAACCTGCTCGGACTTTTAGTCGCAAGGCTTTTGAGTATTGCGAAAAACGAGATTTTCTCAAGCACGGAGCTTTTGGAGAAGGCAGAGCTTCCCTCGTCCGTGAATATAAGCCTTACGAATATGGCGAATTTGCTGACGGATAAGGACCACCGCGGACTTTTGTTTTTGATGGCGGTCATTATCACGGTAGTGTCGCTCCTTCAGGCAAAGCGGTTGAAGGACAAAAGCCCCAACGCGTGGGGTGTGCTGGTCTCCTTGTTCGGTATAAGCGTTCTGGGTATATTTATACTTGACGTGCATACCAAGATGTACGTCAGAAGCATATACTACTTCATGCTCGTGCCGCTTATTGCGCTTTTGCCTATATACGCGTACAGAAGATGGAGGCTTGGCAAGGCTATCACACTCGTGCTGCTTGCAATGATAGTCGTCGGTTCGTATAAGATAACTATTCTTCCCACCTCGGAGATCGCAAGCAAGTCGGAGACTAATCTCAGCTATGAGATAAGCGATATGCTGCTTGAGCGGGGATATACCACGGTATATTCGGGCTGGAACCAATGCGAGGATATCGCAATAGCCTCGGGCGGCAGGATAACCGCGGGCTTTTGGGACAGCTCAAAGGACGTTTTCAATCCCGTAATGTATTTGTGCGATCCTTCGGTCTACGAGGTCGAGAGTGAAAAATGCGTCTACTATCTGCGCAGTGATAACCGCGATATTGCACTTCAAAGGGCTGAGGAGCAGGGAGTGACTATGACGCTTGTTGCCGAATATCCCACGTGGGGAATATGGTTTTACGAGGCGTCGGAGAATTTGATGCAAATGAATATGAAACAGCCGTAAAAAAATACGCTTATCGGTCATGCCGATAAGCGTATTTTTAATTAAAGATTATTCTTTTCCTTGTAGTAATTCATAAGACAGCCGCAGAGGAGTATCTGCTTTTCTTCCTCGGTCAGTCCCTTGACGTAAAGTGTCAGAGGCTCTGTTCTGCCGTCCTTGCGGATCACGGTTGCACTGAATTCCTCGTCGCCGTTCATAAGAGCCTGTCTTATGCCGCCGACAAAGACGCAATCGCCCTGCTCGTAATCAAATTTCGTGTCGGGCGCGAGCGTGAAGGGGAGAATACCCCAGTTGATACAGTTGGAGCGGTATCTCTTTGTCGCGAACTCGTAGCAGATGTTACCAAAGCCGCCAAGCACCTTCTGACAGGACGCCGCCTGCTCACGCGCCGAGCCGTCACCCGGCTTGTTTGCGAATACGCAAGAGCCGAACTGTGTGTTTTTGACAAGCGCGTTTGCATCTCCGACCTTGGAGAGAAGTGACATAAGCTTCTCGGAGGGATTACCCTCGCGGCGGAGCTTTTCGTCTGCCGCAACCGCCTTTGAGTTGCCGACGTACTCGGGAACACGGCGGGAGAGCGCGTATTCCGAAAGACGGAGGGGATTGGAGCGCAGAGACGAGGTCTCGCCCGAGGGGATAAGCTCGTCCGTTGTGGTTACGGGATCGTGAATGACTGCCGCAAGCTCAAGCATGAGGTTGTCGGAGAGCTCGTACTGATCGGGCCAGCTCGTGATGTTAGGACCGAGAATAAGCTCGGTCTCGGGCTGGGGCTTGCCGTAGCCGTAGTAAAGTCTCTTTTCGTATACGGATTTATCAAAGGTATATTCAAGAGGCGTGTAATCGTAATCAATATCGGTTGCCGCAGTTATTCTGCCGCCGTTTGCCGCTGTTGCGGCGATTGAGCGCGCGTCCATGAGAGCAACGCCCGAGATCTGTCCCTCACCGGGCTTTGAGCCCTCGCGGTTGGGGAAGTTACGGGTGGTGTGACGGAGAGACAAGCCGTTGTTTGCGGGAACGTCACCTGCGCCAAAGCAGGGGCCGCAGAAGGAGGGCTTGATTGTCGCGCCCGCAGCCAGAAGGTCGGCGGTCACACCCTTGCGCGTAAGCTCAAGGGATACGGGAACGCTCGTGGGATATACGGAAAGGGTGAAGTAGTCGTTGCCTGTGCTCTTGTCCTTCAAAATCGCGCCCGCCTCGACTATGCTGTCGAACATACCGCCCGAGCAGCCTGCGATAACGCCCTGGTCTGCAAGAACGGACCCGTCGGGCTGTATCTTTGAGACAAGGTCAAACTTGCACTTGGGGAATTTCTTCTTCGCCTCCTCCTCAACGGATTTGAGTATCTGCTCTGCGTTCTCCACAAATTCGTGAATCGTGTAGACGTTGGAGGGGTGGAAGGGGAGGGCTATCATGGACTCGACCTTTGAAAGGTCAATTTCTATCAGCGAATCGTAGTACGCGATGCCGCTCGGCGCAAGCTTCTTATACTGCTCGGGGCGTCCGTGTACCTCGTAGTGCTTCTGCACGACCTCGTCTGTTTCCCAGATGGACGAAAGGCAGGTGGTCTCAGTGGTCATAACGTCAATGCCGTTACGGAAGTCGATAGGAAGGCTCTTGACGCCGGGGCCGATAAATTCAAGCACCTTGTTCTTTACAAATCCCTCCTTGAAGGTCGCGCCGACGAGTGCTAAGGCTACGTCGTGAGGGCCTATGCCGTGCTTTGGCTCACCCGTAAGATACACGAGAACCACCTCGGGGGACTTAATATCGTAGGTGTCGCGGAGCAGCTGCTTTACAAGCTCGGGGCCGCCCTCGCCAACGCCCATAGTACCGAGCGCGCCGTAACGCGTGTGGCTGTCTGAGCCGAGTATCATCTTGCCGCAGCCCGCAAGCTCCTCGCGTGCATAGGAGTGAATGACCGACTGATTTGCGGGAACGTAAATTCCGCCGTACTTTTTAGCCGCGGACAGACCGAAAACGTGGTCGTCCTCGTTTATCGTGCCGCCAACCGCGCAAAGACTGTTGTGGCAGTTCGTCATGGCGTAGGGAATGGGGAACTCACGAAGACCGCCGATGCGCGCGGTCTGGATAATTCCAACGTATGTAATATCGTGGGAAACGAGCGCGTCAAACTTTATCTTGAGCGCGTTGTCGTCGCCCGACGTGTTGTGCGCAGAGAGAATGGATGCGGTTATCGTGTTTTTTCTCGCTTCTGCCGCCGATATGGGAGCAGTCTCGGAAATTTTTCCGTCGCAAAGAAATACGCCGCCTGCGTGGAGCTTTACCATTTTGTAGTCCTCCTTTAAGGGCAATTTGGAAAATCATATTTATTATAACACTCCCGCGCGATTTAGTCAAGTAAAATGTGAAAAGATGTCTCTCTCTTTTTTGTATAAAAAATTGTCAAAATGACTTGCAAAAAATATAATACTGTGATATAATTAGTTTGTATTATTATATGCGCGTGTAGGCGCGCGGAAGGTTTGGGTTGAACAGATATGGAAAAAATCAAAAGCGTAATAAAAGAAAATCTTTTACTTATAATGACTATCGCGGCGGCTGTCCTCATTTTCGGCGGCGTTGCTCTTATTATTCTTGGCATTACTCTTGCAAACAGCACGTTCTTTAAGGTAATGTTCATTATTATGTCTATCGCGATGATACTTCTCGGCTGCGTGATGACGTATTTCGTATTTCTCTTGAAGGAGCAGGGAGACGAGGAGCCCAATCTGTTTTTGTACGATTCAAACAGCGGCAAGAATCTGAGTGCCGACGTGCTCACGTTTGACCTTGTAAACAAGAGAATGGGCTTCTTTATGAGCCGTGTTTCGGGCAGCATCAAGGAAATATGGACGGGCAATCTTTTTGATAACGACGAGGCGTTTGACGGCGTTGACGAGCTCAAGAGCCTTCTTGCGTACAAGATGATTTACGACCTCGCGGACAAGGACATTCCCGCGCTCTGGGAGCTTTATCTCAATGCAAGCCCCGAGCTTATCTCTGCTATCGCAGAGTGCATGCGCAACAACGGTGACGAGTTCGGCAAGTACATAGTAAAGCTTCATTCGTCTGCAAACGGCAAGGCGGACAAGAGCAAGAAGTTCCTTCTTGACAACAAGTCCTACCTTGAGAACAAGATGTTCAACTGCGCGAAAAATAACATTGATAAGTTCTGATTTTAGCTATTACCTTCAGTAAAAACAAACGGCGGAACGTTTCGTTCCGCCGTAAATATGAATTTTGGAAGGAGGAAGGTCGCTATGTTCAAGATAAAGCTTGCGGATATAATAGTTGAAGTGGATAACCGTCAGTCGTACGTGTCTGATTACTGCAAGGACTGGCTTTGCGACGGTACTCCCGATTTTCGTGCACAGGTAACGCCCGCCGAGGTCAACTGCTATATCAAGAATTGCGGATACGAGGTCACGAGCGAGGCTGTCGAGAGAATACTTCTCTCGCGCAAAATTGCGGCAAAGCTGCCGCCCTACCACGCGTTCCTTATCCACGGCGGAGTTATGGAATACGAGGGTCACGGAATTATTTTCTCGGCAAAGCGCGGCGTTGGTAAGACCACGCACATGAACCTCTGGCGAGAGGCGTTTGGCGAGAGAGCAAAAATCGTCAACGGAGACAAGCCCGTAATCAAGCGCGAGGGCAATACCTTCGTGGCTCACGGCACCCCCTGGAGGGGCAAGGAAAATTTTGGCGACAATTCGTCTGTCAAAATTGATAAGCTCTGCTTTATAAAGCGAGCGGATACCCCGTCGGTTGAGAAAATTTCACCTAAGCAGGCGTGGACGCGTCTGTGCAGACAGACCGTATATCCCGAGGACGCGGCGTACTACGATGCGTTTGCAAAGGACATGGCAGATTTTCTTTCCTCGGTGGATATATACGTCATATCCGTAAATCAGGATACAGAATCTGCTCTTTACGTAAAAAATAAAATATTAACGGTTTGATATATCGGCAATTTTGTTGTACTGCTCGGCGAGAGAATTCCACGTTGTGCGGTCAACTACACCTGTCGGCGTCAAGCCGTTTTTTTGTTGGAATTTTGTGACGGCGTTGCGTGTTATGTCATCGTAAATTCCCGAGAGCTGAATATCACCAAAGGAATACTGCGTTCCAAGCTCGCGCAATACGTACTGAAGTATTTGCAAATGTATCGGTGAGCTGTCTCCGTTCCAGAAATAGTCCGCAGGATACCGCGGAAACACCCTTATAGGCTCTGTGGGGGAGTGATGGCGTCTCGATTGGTTGGCTTTTTCGCGGAGCAGCTCCCATGTCTCGATATCCGCTACACCCGTCGGTGAAAGCCCGTATTTTTTCTGGAAGCTTTTGAGCGCGTCGCGTGTCTCTTTCCCCCACACGCCGTCAATAGCTACGCTGTAAATGCCGTCGTCGTGATAAGAGAGCTGACGCAGCTCACGTTGGATAAAAGAGATCTGATCCGTTGAATCCCTTTGAATTGAGTCATTTGTTTGATCATTATACATAATTATCACCCCTTGTCTGAAAATTACCCGCCTACGTTATATCCGGGGAACTGTCCCTCGCGGAGCTGCGAGCCGTTGTAGAGGTCGCTGTAAACGTCGGCAATCCTGTCCCACGCAACGGGACCTACCGTGCCCGTCGCGGGAAGTCCGAACAGCTCCTGAAATGCGATGACGGACTCCTGCGTGCGCTCGCCAAAATATCCCGTGGGATTTACATCGGGTATCTCGGAATAAAAGTCGGATATATAGCTCAGGTATTCCTGAAGAACTCTTACCGCGTCCGACTCCGAGCCGATATTGAGAAAAACGCCCGGGAAGGGTATGATATTGCCCTCGCGGTAGACAAGCGGAATAGTCCGCACGATACCGATATATGCGTTATATATTGCGCGCCATGTGTTCTCACCAACCACGCCGTCGGGGGTGAGCCCAAACACGTTCTGTGCGGCTATGACCGCGTCACGCGTGGACGAGCCGAACACTCCGTCCATGTCGAGCGAGGGAATGGTATCGTAAAACTCCGAGAGGTAGTCGAGATAGTATTGCAGGGTGGTAACTCCTATTCCGCGGCTGCCCTCGGACAGATTTCCGGGGAACTGCTGTGTCACCTCCTCGAGCGTTATGCCCTCGGAATTCAGCGCGTTTATTCTTTTTACGCTGTTGTATATGTTCTGAAGCTTATACCACGTCGCGCGTCCGATGATGCCGTCGGGGGTAAGTCCGAACACCTCCTGAAATTTTCTGACCGCCGCAGCTGTCTCATCCGTGAAAAAGCCAAAGGGCGGATTTATCTTTGGGATAGCAGGAAAGTTTGCGGATATGCGGTTGAGTCGTATCTGCGCGCTCCGCACCTCGTCGCCCGTGCTGCCAAGCTGCAGGGGGTAGCTTGGCACACTCGCGGTGATTCCTCTGACGGGCGCGTCGGTTATAATATCAATATCGCTTCCGTAATAATACGTGAGGATATCATAGGGCGAGTAGCCTTGATTTGCAAGCTCAAGCGAGCCCCACTGAGAGAGCCCGTCGCAGACCACCTCGATTCCATCACAATATTGAGCAAAGAGCGGCTCGACGTTACCCTGACGGCGGACGTACTCGTTGAAAATTTCATTTACTATACTCTGCACGTTTTCAAATACATCGCGCCCGTTTACGAAGCTCTGGTCAATGGCGATGGAATTCGTGATGTCGAAATCATATCCGCGGGAGCGGTAGTATTCCGTGTAGATACGGTTGAGTGCAAAGGATATCTGCGCGTAGATATTTGCGCGCAGGGCACTCTCGGGCCACGTAGGAAATACCTCGCTTGATGCTACGTTGGCGATATAGTCCGCAAAGCGTACCGTGACGTTTGGTGCGGCTGAGTCGGGAGGACCGAGGTGGACGGTTATAAATTCGGGGATATACGGTTGATTTGGCATGGCGTTTATCCTTTCAGTTGTTCCGGCTTGAGGTGTCAAGCCTTGGTGCTTCACTCTCGTAGAAAATTCCCGAGTTGTAGGGATTGGCTCTGTCTGTCTCTCCGTTTTCGGGCAGGGGGACCATGTCTGCGTTCTGTACTGCGGTTATGCCGTCAAAGATTGGCACGTTTATATATTGCTGCATATTGTATCCCTCGCTTGCAACCTGAATATTATACGTAGAATACGACCTGCCGTTGCCGGGGGAGAGGGACGCCGAGCGCGGAGGGGCGGGCAAGGAAACCTTTGGCGTCAGCCCCGAGGAGTTTGTTTTGAGCGCGTAGAGAATATCGCCGCCGCTGCCTGTGTTGAACTCAGTCACGGTCACAAGCGCGCCCTCCAGCGGAATTGCTCCGCTTGCCGTTGTGACGCGCACTATCACGTACCCCATGCCCGTGTTTGGCGAGGGGGATTGAGGCGCGGGGGTGGGAGGAATATTTTGCGGCGCGGTTGGAGGGACGGGCGTAGGAGAGGGCGTGACAGGTCTTGGCGTGAATGGGGAAAAAGGCGGGGGAGGGGTGCGACTGTTTTGAGTATTCCTTTCGTTTATGTTTCTATCCGTGGGCTTATTCTGAGGGCTGCTTGCGCGTCTTCTACCGTTTGGATTTGATATATACATCTCGGTGACCTCCTTTTTTGTTCTAATACATGATATGCGGAGGAAGAGAGTGTGTGAAAAAAAGCGGGCTGACGTAAATCAGTCCGCTTTGTGTTTTTAATTTTCGTATTCAATATTCACAATATCCCCAAATTCTATCCTCGTTTTATCACTCAGAACAAGCACCTTTTCAAAATCGTCGATTTTTTTGAGGCTGCCACTGACTGTGATATACTCGCCGCCGCTCTTTTTTTCGTCGTGCTTGAAGTACGTTACGCAAATTTCGGGATGTTGATTTTCATGCTCTGCGAGACGGCGGAGCTTTGCGTCCAAAAGCATTATTTCATCGTCGCTTATGTCCGTCTGCACATCGGTCACTCTCGCGGTCTCCTCAACCGCGTCACCGTAGCCCGTGAGCGCCGCAAAGGGTGCAAACTGCGCCGCACGGTCCGAGAGCAGCATCTGCTTGTGCTTTTGAGACACGTGGTGGGGAAGGTTTATTACGTCGTCGTACTTGTCACTCATGCCTTGTGTCCCCCTATCTGCTTGTTTCTTTCCATGGCGGTTGCGCCCTGTTCAAGATTCATGCCCTTGACGATGGCGTTCTTGCCGTGCTTTTTCTTAATATCTATAAGGGTTTTCTGTACCTTTTTCTCGCGCTCGAGCGCAATTTTTTCCTGCTCTCGGCGGGCGTCCTCGGCGGCGTAATCAACAAACATTGACATCTGTTCGGGGGCTGCATCGTCCGTGACGGACTTTTCGTCTACCACGCGGCAGGCGGTGATATTAAGCCTGCGAATAAGCAGATTTTTGTTGACTATTCTGTCGTAGAGCTGCGTGACTGCGTCAAGTATCAGGGCTGTGGACGAGGTTTTTCGGTCAAGATTTGCCGTGCCGTGCGAATGCTTTGGTATCTGCCTGCCGTAGCGGTCGGTCACTATCTCGCCCTTGTATTTTCGCTTGATGTCGGGGTTCGTGAGGTTTTCAATGTCATACCCGACCGTCAGCACCAACTGGTCGGTGACAAGCCCCTTGTCCACAAGGTCAAGCACCAGAGCGTCGGTCATCTCGCGGATAACCAGCCGCGCCTTGTCGGCGGTGTAGGGGATTGTCAACACCTGTCCCGAGCCTATGCTGTTCGACTGCGGCTTGTACGCCTTTATCTCGGCAATCGTGCAGGGCTCCCAGCCCCACGCGTGGTCGATAAGAAGCTCGGCGTTGACGCCGAAAAGCTTGTAGAGCAGCTCCTCGTTGTGATATTCCGTGGGCTTGCCGAGAGAGCAGCGCGCCACGTCGCCCATGGTGTAAAGCCCGTGCTTTTCAAGCTTTTGTGCATATCCGCGGCCAACTCGCCAGAAGTCCGTTAAGGGTCTGTGCGACCAGAGCAGACGGCGATATGACATCTCGTCAAGCTCGGCAATCCGGACGCCGTCGCTGTCCGCTGGAATGTGCTTTGCAACTATGTCCATGGCTATCTTCGCAAGATAGAGATTGGTGCCGATACCCGCCGTGGCGGTGATGCCCGTTTGCTTGTATACGTCGCGTATCATCGTCCGCACGAAATCGTGCGGAGTGGACTTGGCTATCGAAAGATACGGCGTTATATCAATAAATACCTCGTCTATGGAGTAGGCGTGGATGTCCTCGTGAGCGACGTGATTCAGATAAATATTGTATATCTGCGTGCTGACCTCCATGTAGTGCGCCATTCGCGGGGGCGCGACGATGTAGTCGATTGCAAGGGTAGGGTTGCTTTTCAGCTCCGCGTCGTTGTAGGACGAGCCGACAAGTCGGCGCGCGGAGGACTGCACAGCCCCCGACAGCGCCATACGGCGTTTGTAATTTTCGTTCTGTATTGTGCTTATGACCTCAAAAAGGCGCGAGCGTCCCGAGAGTCCGTACGCCTTGAGCGGCGGCGTGACAGCGAGACAGATAGTCTTTTCCGTGCGCCCCTTGTCCGCTACGACGAGATTAGTCACCATAGGGTCAAGCCCGCGGTCGCGGCACTCAACCGACGCGTAAAACGACTTCAGATCAATACATGCATAGTATTTTTCCATATATCCGCCTCCTCTCCGTGACGTTACAAGTATATTATACCACATCTCGCGGGATTTTTCTACCCCCCCTTGAGCGAAAATATATCCCACCAGGTGTCGCCAAATCGGGACAGGTGGGGATTGAAAAAAGCTTTGGAATGTGATATAATGGCGTATATACATATGCGTAAATTTTGATTTTAGAAATATATTATAAAAATGCAAAAAAAAGAGACCTCCGAAGAGGTCAATTTTACACGCGCTGTGTAGTCGGCAAAGCCGACGATTTGAGAATTCTTTTATTTGAACTCGTAGTGTAATTTATAAGGGATATAAACTACACTCGCATTATAACATGAAAAGGAGCATTTGTCAAGATGAAAAATGAAAAATATTTTTTGGGTTTGGACATTGGCACGGATTCGGTAGGCTACGCGGTAACGGACTTGCTATATAATTTGTGCAAACACCTCGGTGAAGCAATGTGGGGAGTTCACCTTTTTGAGCAAGCAAATCTTGCAGTGGAGCGCAGAGGCTTCAGAGTAGCAAGAAGAAGATTAGACCGCAGACAGCAAAGAGTAAGCCTTGTTATGGATATCTTTGCGTACGAAATATCCAAGGTCGACGAAAAATTTTTCAGACGTATAAAGGAAAGCTATCTGTACCCCGATGATGCAGAGGGAAAGGTGCGTCTTTTTGACACGTATGAACA
>JAFTKY010000068.1 GCA_017453005.1 Clostridia bacterium
CGGCTCTTTCGACTTTTTGCGTTAATATTGGCGTTAATAGATTAAAGCTTCATTGTAAGAGCAATTCTCTTTTTCTTTACGTCGACGCTGATGACCTTGACCTTCACAACGTCACCGACGGAAAGCTTTTCCGAGGGATGCTTTATGAACTTATCACATATCTGCGAGATGTGAACGAGACCGTCCTGATGCACGCCGATGTCAACGAACGCGCCGAAGTCAATTACGTTTCTGACCGTTCCCGTAAGCACCATATCGGGCTTGAGGTCCTCGATGTCAAGGACGTCATCGCGAAGTATGGGAGGCTCAAAGGAATCACGCACGTCGCGTCCGGGCTTTTCAAGCTCGCCGATAATGTCTATAAGCGTGGGCTCACCGATGCCGAGAGCATCCGCTACCTTCTTCGTTCCCTTCTTTTCTACGTCGCGGCGGAGGAATTTTACCTGACTGTGTGCAACGTCGTCGGTGGTATATCCAAACATATCAAGCAGCGCCTTTGCCGCTTCGTATGACTCGGGATGAACGCCCGTGTTGTCAAGTATCTCCTTGGAGCCGGGCACGCGCAAGAATCCCGCGCACTGCTCAAACGCCTTGTCGCCTATTCTCGGAACCTTCTTTATCTGTGAGCGCGAGGTAAACTCGCCGTTTTCCTCTCTGTATTTTACGATGTTCTTGGCACTCGTGGCGTTGATACCCGAAATATACGCAAGCAACGAATGTGACGCCGTATTCACGTCAACGCCGACAGCGTTTACGCAGTCCTCAACAACACCCGTAAGTGCCGTATCAAGTCTTGCGGGCTTCATATCGTGCTGGTACTGACCGACACCGATAGACTTGGGATCTATCTTTACAAGCTCGGCAAGGGGGTCCTGAAGGCGTCTTGCGATAGAGACGGCAGAACGCTGCATAACGTCAAAGTCGGGAAATTCCTCGGTTGCAAGCTTGGACGCAGAGTAAATGGACGCGCCCGCCTCGTTTACGATTATATACTTGCAGTTTGATTCAGGGATCTCCTTGAGAAGTCCCGCGCAGAATATCTCACTCTCCTTGGACGCCGTTCCGTTACCTATGGCGATAACGTCAACGTGATGCTTTTTGATAAGCATCTTCATTATTCTCGTTGCCTCCTCGGTGCGCGAACGGGGCTTCGTGGGATAAATTACGGCAGTGTCAAGCACCTTTCCCGTTTTGTCAACCACCGCAAGCTTACAGCCGTTAACGTAACCGGGGTCAAAGCCGAGCACTGTCTTGCCCTTGAGGGGAGACTGCATAAGAAGATGACCGAGGTTGTCCGAAAATACCTTGATAGCACCCTCGCTTGCCAGATCAAACATATCGTTTCTTATCTCGCGCTCGATAGACGGAGCAATAAGTCTTTCATAGCCGTCTATGACAGCACCCGAGACGTACTTATACGCGGGGCTGTTGGACTCTGTGATTACGCACGCAAGAAGGAAATTGAGAACAATGTCGAGAGAAACAACTACGTTCACCTTCAAAAATTCTTCCTTCTCTCCTCTGTTTATGGCGAGAATTCTGTGGCCGGGTATCTTTTTGAGGGGCTCGCTGTACTCGTAATACTGCGCGTAGACCGAGTCCTCGTCCTTTGCATTGCAGACGTTCAAAAGACCGTGCTCAAAGGTCTGCGCGCGGACGGATTTACGGTATTCCGCGTTGTCGGATACCATTTCCGCGATAATATCGCACGCGCCCGCAAGTGCCTCCTCGGCGGACGCGACCTCAAGCTCTGCATTTATATATTCTGCCGCGATCTCCTCGATAGTGGGCTGATACTCGGCTCTCTGCTCCATAAGAATGAGGGCGAGAGGCTCAAGTCCCTTTGCCTTTGCGACGGATGCACGAGTTTTTCTCTTGGGACGGAAGGGACGGTAAATATCGTCGACCTCGGTGATAGTGACGGCGTTCATGATAGCCTGCTCTATCTCGGGTGTGAGATTTCCCTGCGCCTCGATAAGCGAGCGCACCTCTTCCTTTCTCTTTTCTATGTTACGGAGATATTCAAGTCTGTCGTTAAGGTTACGGAGCGTCTCGTCGTCAAGGCTGCCCGTGACCTCCTTACGGTATCTTGCGATAAAAGGAATGGTGTCGCCGCCGTCGATAAGCTCAACGGTCTTTTGCACCTGCTCCTCCTTCAGCTTGAATTCTTCGGCTAATTTTTTAATAATGTCCATGTATTTTGTTCCTTTCTGGAATGTGGTCATTGTTAGCCTTCTCCAGCGGAGAAGGTGGCACGGCAAAGCCGTGACGGATGAGGAGAGCCCCATCTATTGAAAGCAAATTGGAAATGATTATCAACGCAGCGGACCGTCGGGGACGCCGGTCCCTACGGGTATAGCCACGCAAGGCAATTTAATTCTGTGGGCCCTTGTGCTTGTCAAGGCTCTCGGCGGGGATCTTTGAGGCGCGGCTCTCAAGAGACGCTTGCTCGTTTTCCGTCAGGTATCTCCACTCGCCGCGGGCGAGATTTGTGTCAAGCTTGACCTCGCCAAAGGTCACGCGCTCAAGATAGGTTATCTGGTTGTGTACGGCTATTGCCATAAGCTTTATCTGGTGATATTTTCCCTCGGTGAGGGTGATATATCCCTCGCGCTCCCCCGTCATTTCCACGCGG
The DNA here is from genome assembly GCA_017453005.1 of Clostridia bacterium. GTDB lineage: Bacteria > Bacillota > Clostridia > Oscillospirales > CAG-272 > SVTX01. The sequence goes on from JAFTKY010000068.1 coordinate 2,636, forward strand.
CAGGGCGCGGTCATGTATCCACCGATGTCAACTCCGCTCTCGAGGCTCTTAACGTCTGCCTCGGACACGGGAAACTTGGTCTCAAAGCGGTATTTTTTATCAACGTGATTTTTGGGTGAGAGCAGCTTATGCGCGAGCGGACCGTTGTTTGTGAGTATCATAAGTCCGAGCGTATTTTTATCAAGTCTGCCGCAGGGAAAAAGTCCTATTCTCTGCAGCTCGTCGGGCAGGAGTGTGAGGACTGTCGGCGAGAGCTTATCGTCAGTCGCGCTGACGTATCCCTCGGGCTTGTTGAGCATAATATACGTAAACTCACGGTAGATTATCTTCTGACCGTTGTAGCAGATTATATCCTTCGTGGGATCAATGTGACCGCTCGAGCGACGTGTTACGGCACCGTTTACGGTAATTTGTCCGTTTTTAGCCGCTCTTGCCGATTCCGTGCGCGTCAGCACACCCGCATCGGACAGGTATTTGTCAAGCCGCATATATGCTCTCCTTCCTCTGAAAATCAAACATAAATATTATAACATATTTTCCGCGGTTTGTAAATTGGTTTTAAGAATTTTCTTCAAAAATAATGCCTCGACTATTTCAAAATAGCCGAGGCATTACATACGAGATATATCTAACATCATTTTTCATATTCATGTCCACAATATGGGCAGAATTTCTTTTCTTCTTCTATTTGTCTGTTATTCTTTTCCTCTGTCATTTCAATAAACCCCGCAGAAATTATTCCCGTGGGAACAGCAACCAAACCTATTCCCAATAAAGCAATTATTGCAGATAAAAATTTACCCATGGCAGTGATTGGAAATATATCGCCATATACAAC